>JAEEHF010000113.1 GCA_016280725.1 Bacillota bacterium
TGTTCATGGTCAGACTGCAGCAGAAGTGATTTATAACAGGGCGGATGCTGAGAAAGAGCATATGGGACTCACAACATGGGACGGGTCTCCGAATAGCAAGATTCATAAGTATGATGTTACTGTAGCAAAAAATTATTTGACGGAAGAAGAATTAGCTATCCTTAGTAGAATGGTTACGGCCTATCTGGATTTGGCGGAAAGTATGGCAATGCGAAACATTCCTATGACTATGGCAGATTGGGAAATTAGGTTGGATGGTTTTCTTACTCTTATGGATCATGAGGTCCTAAAGGACAAGGGAAAAATCAGTGTAGAGCAAGCTAAAATTCATGCGGAAACGGAATTTGAAAAATATAGGGTGATTCAGGATCGATTATTCCAAAGCGATTTTGATCGATTCATGGAGTTGGAAGAACATTTAAAAGATGAACGTAAATAAAAGAAAAGGAAGAATACTCTAAATGAGAGAGATGAAAGATAGTGGTATCGAATGGATTGGGGAGATACCGAAGGATTGGAAAGTTTGTAAATTAAAAAACATCTCAAGAATACAAACAGGGAATACTCCATCTAAAACTCAACAAACGGAGTTTTATTCAGATGAATCAGGCATTTCATGGATTAAAGCAGAGGATTTAGGGACTTCAAAGGGAGTTGAATTCACTACAGAGTATTTGACAGAAGTAGGGGCTGAAAATGGAAGAGTATTCCCGCCAAATACTGTTTATGTATGTTGTATTGCAAGTATAGGGAAGACGGGGTTTTCAAATATAAAATGTGGTTGTAATCAACAAATAAATGGAATTATCTTTGATGGTGCATATTGGAAATATGGGTATTATATGACATTGGCACAGGAGTCTGAATACATTTTAGGCGCAAGTGAAAATGTAGTGAAAATACTTAATACAGAAAAACAATCAAATATAGTGTATCCTTTGCCTACGAAAGATGAACAAAAAAGAATCGCAGATTACTTGGATAAAAAATGTGCCAAGATAGATTCTATTATAGAAAAACAGCAGGAGATAATTGAAAAACTGAAAGAATACAAATTATCGGTGATTACGGAGGATGTTACAAAAAAGCTTGACCACAACAAGTGTTGTACCCATATATTGTACCAATCCTTGGAGAGCAAGTGTTTGATACCATGAATGTAGAAAATAAGAGTATTGAAAAATATGTAAATATACTATTTGAATTCTACATAAATAAAGGAGTATGTGAACCAGCATCTTATGCTTTATATTATGCAAGTAAGTATAATGTTAAGATAGATTCTTTTGACGTTGAAGTGATAATAAAGAAAAATGATTGTATTCTTGCTTTATGTGCATTGATATATTGTCGATGTAATATTTTAGAAAATGATATTAAACAATTAAAGAAATACGCACGAGAAATTAAAGATGATATGGATGAATACTGGCCATTTATATATGAATGTTTGCCAGCAAGCTATCTTAACGGAGAATGGAAAAATATGAAAAATAATAAAATTTCTTTTATAAAGAAGAAATTTAGATAGGATAACAAGGAGAGGGTTATTATGGCAAAGGGCTATATTTATATAATGACAAATCCAGCGTTAAAGGGGATGGTTAAGATTGGATATGCCAAAGATGTTGAAGTACGTAGAAAACAATTAAGCACCACAGCGCTTCCCTATGAATATGAAGTCTATGCAACTTATGAGACATCTGGAAATTTGGAAGATAAGAAATTACATAAGCTGATAGATAATCTTAATCCAGATTTGAGAATAACAAAGAACCGTGAATTTTTTGTTCTAACTCCTGAGGATGCATATGAATTACTAGATTCTATTGCAACAATTAGTGGAACAAGAACTAAGTTAAAGAAAGCAAAAGTTGCAAAAACAAAAAAACAGGTAGTTAGAAGACCACCTGTGAATTTTGAAAAGTGTGGTATTCCTGTAGGAGCTGAACTTGTTTTTACGGAAGATAATTCAGTTGTTGTGACAGTTGTGAGCGAGAGAAAAGTTATGTATAATGATGAAATAACTTCATTATCGGCTATTTCAAGCAAGATAAAAGGATATTTAACAGCAGGACCTGCATTTTTTACATATAATGGTAAAACAGTTGCGCAAATTGTTGAAGAGACACAGTGGAAAGATTTGTAGAAGCTTAAATCAATTGCTGTAAGTATAAAGGTGGTGTAGCGGATGAATTATTGTAAAGAATGTATCACTAAGAAACCCAAACAAACAGTTGAAGAATGTCCAGAGTGTAAGCAGAACACGTTATTGGTAGAAAATGGATCTGCAAAATGTAATAACTGTGGTTTTGGATGGGCTTCTACACCTGAGTTTGCTAAATGTGTTACAAGGAATAAATATACTATATCGGTCGATAAAAGCGACATAAGTCATTATTTACTTATATCAAGACTCTTTGGTATAAATGTTAATGCTGTAAAGAAGTCGTTTGACAACGGAGAAAATATTTCCTTTAATGGATATACATACGAGATTAGGAAGATCATGTTAGTCTTAGAGGAAAATGGAATCGAGTATAGAGTCGATCCAGATATATTAAATGATTTTCTTGAGATTATGAAATGTAGTGTTTTTCCAAATTGGAGAACAACATAGTTAGGTATTTTAGTCTCGTCAGTAAAATGTCAGCTTTTTTATTGATTTTTTTGAAAAATAAAGAGAAAACTGAAAAAATAATACTAGATATTGTATGTGGAATAAATCACGCACACAGAATACTGTATCAAATATAGAGATGGAGTAATAAAAAAACAACGGGAAGCCTTGAAAATAGGGGCTTCCCGTTTTTGATGTCAGCAGATGTAATATTTTTTTAGTCTTGGATTGCGATGGATAGTTGGAAATTTCTTGGATTTGGTTATATACCGCCGTGGTGTTTATAGAAAGATAATATTAAAAAAAAATAAACAAATGTGTTTACAAACAGAAAAAAATATGATAATCTAAACGTGAAAGGTGGTGGAGGATATGTTTGAGAAGAATCTTAAGTATTATCGGTTAAAGAATAATATGAGTATGAAAGATTTAGCTGAAGCTTGTGGCGTTAGCTCAATGGCAATCTCAAACTATGAAAGTGGTAAGAGAAAGCCTGATATGGACACAATTAATAAACTCGCAGAGGTATTAGGTGTTTATGTGGTTGATTTTCTTGCTTCAAGAAATACTAATCTTTCATTTAAGCATTGTGAGTTTAGAAAGCACTCTACATTGACAAAGGCGCAACAAGAATATGTCAGGGAGTCTGTTGAAGAGTATTTTAGTAGATTTTTTGATGCTGTTGAATGCATTGGGGGTAATCCACTCCCAGAGCCGCCAAAGTGTTATACATTAATACGTACAGAAGATCCCGAAGAGGACGCTAAGCAATTAAGAGGTTATCTTGGTTTACAAGAAGAAGGTCCGGTTGATGAACTTATAGGTATTCTCGAAAATAAGGGGATTTTGGTGCTTGAATTGGATATTGTTAATGAGCATTTTTCGGGCATGAATGGATTTGTAAACGAATATCCATATATCGTGATTAACAAAAATATGTCGCCAGAAAGAAAGCGTACTACAGTTTTACATGAACTTGCGCATTTAATGTTTGTGTGGGATGAAAGTAAGGATAATGAAAACGAGGCAACGGCTATTGCCGGGGCAACACTTATTTCAAAGAAGGACTTAATCAGAGAGTTGGGTATCCATAAATCGGCATTAACAAAGGACATGATTCTTGTTTGTCAGGAATATGGAATTTCTATGTATCTACTAGTGAAAAGAGCATCTCTTGTAGGAATTGTTTCGAATTCATTAGCAAAAGAGTTTTATATTAAAGCTAACAAAGCTAATTGGAGAAAAGCAGAACCGCAGCGTGTAAGAAATATTGAAAAGCCGTTACTGTTTAATCAATTAGTATATAGGGCAGTAAATGAAGAAGGCATCAGCTTACAAAGGGGGGCTGAACTATTGCAGATTCCTGTTGCTGAAATGGATGAATATTGTGGAATGGTGGAGGTGTAATGCTTGGAATACATTAGCAGCGATACCAACATTTGGTTAGATTTTAATGCAATATCCAGAATAGATTTGCCTTTCCGATTGCCTTGTACATACATTATGTACAAAGAAGCATTGAGAAAGGAAATTATAAGTCCATCTGAACTTCTTGATGGACTTCAAAAAAGAGGGCTTATTGGAGTTGATTTGACAATCGAAGAGTTCTTTTATGCTGATGAACTGTCAAAGAAATACGTGAAACTTTCAGGTTATGACAGGACAGCTTTGGCGGTGGCGAAATTTAGAAATATTCCATTATTAACTGGAGATAATCCATTGAGGAGAGCTGCTGAAAAAGAAGGTGTTGAAGTTTTTGGAACCATAGGCCTTTTGGATAAATTATACGATGGAGATTATATTAATAAATTAGAGTATCAATTCTGTTTGGAAAATTTGCTCGAACATAAAGAAAGACGTCTTCCAGCAGAAGAGTTACAGAAGAGAATAAATTCTCTTTGATAGATAAAACTGAATAAAAAAGCACATAACACAAATGCTATGCGCTCCTTTATAGAGTATGCTAAGATACTCCCTAGACAAGATTATTATAGCACACTCGCTGGAGAAAGCGCAAGTAATATATGTATTTTGTGCGCTGTTACCCAGGGAGGAGTAGCTTTCATAGTAGTCCTTCCGGTGCAGCTCTTGGTAGCTGCATTTGTTGTTTTTTTACCTCGAAGGGAGGATTATTATGAAAAGATATGATTATCATATCAATGAGTATGGGGAAAGAGTACAAGTACCCAAAGATTTGAAAAAACTGTTGAATCTTCAATATTTGAGGCTCACAAACAAAACGTATGCGGTAGGTCGGCATGATTTGCCAGAATTAAGATGCGATACGGAGATACTACCTGATTTTATAGCTTTATATAATCATCCTGCTGATTATCACAAGACACCTAATACAGCGGTTGCATTTTATCTATATGACGATACCTTTGATGGCATAGAAGGTTTATATAATGCTATATATTATAATAATAAGAGGCTACTTCGAAAGTATAAGGAAAGATTCGAAGGGGTTAAGTTCTTCATAGCGCCTGATTATAGTCAGTTTGGAGATTTGGATGATATTGAAAATAATTATCGAATTAAGAAAGCTCGTATAGTGGCTTTATGGTTGACTATGGAATTGGGTGCAATTGTTATACCTAATATTACATATCCGACAATTGATAGCCTTTGGTTTTACTTAAATGGATTAGAATTATGTAAAGTAGTGGCTTTTAGTACAATGGGATATGTGGATGATGAAGTAGAAAGAGAGTTTTTGATTGAAGCTGTCAAGCAGACTGTTGATAAGCTTTCTCTTAATACAATTGTTGTTTTTGATATATGTGGAAATAACGATGCAGTGAATAGAATTTTCGCATATGCAATTCGAAAAGGGATAAAGATTGTTGTACCAGATAATATTATGAAGTTGAGAAACTCTGCTAGAAAGAGAGGTGCTTAGAATGCATGGATCAAATAGCGGACAAGCAAATGGAACAAGTGGTTCTCCACAAACTACTATAGAACAGCAGGAATATGCCCGAAAGGTTGCAGAAGCAGAGGCTAAAGCAAAAGCACATCAAGAATATTTAAGAAAAGATTTGCCAAAGAGTTCTCCTATAAAAGTGCCCAAAACGGCAACGATAAAGGAAGAACAAAAGCAAGGATATGACCAGGTAAAGTATTCGTGGCAGAGAGGTAAATATAAATATTTGTGCAGATGGCATACAAGAACGCCCAATGCTCCAAAGCAACAAGGTAATTCTTGGGTTGTCGAAAGGCGTATACCGGGAATAGGGAATGGACCTAATGCAAGAAAAGCTAAAGTTGAAGTGCTCATTGGAAAAACTGCTAGTGGCAGAAATATATGGGTCGATAAAAAGGTGTGGGATGCCGCTATATATGCGCGGAAGCACGGCACATGCACTAAAAAACAGAAGGAGATGTTAGATCATGGACATTGGAAAGCGTAATGATGATTATAAATATTATGAAGGATATGATGGTGAAAAAGAGATTATTATTTCTTTACCAGATATAGCGTATCATTTTTGGGATGGCTATTTTGAGGATATTTTTGGGAATCCTCAATCAACAGAAAATGGGTGGATAGGATTTACTCGTGATTATAATGAGTTCATTAATGCTTTTGAGGATGAGTGTATTGAATGCGCTGTTGAAGCAGAAGAGTATTTAAAGGATTTAACGCTTTACCAGAATCAGTCATTTTCGTATAATGAAACTACAGATGTACTTAATTGCTTGATTACAATAATGACAACGGCGAAAGAAAAACATACATGTGTTCTTGTGAGAGTTAATTAACGTAAGTAGTCTTGTTTTTGATGGTTTAAAGATTGACGTGGATATTTTTTGTCTTGATGTCGTAGGAATTGCTAGTAATCGAACCAATAGATGTCAGCAAAATGTCAGCAAAAATTCATATTTTTTTATAAAATATGAATGAAACGATAGAAATATCACTACATATTGTATATGTAAGAAATTATATATGCTATATATGATGTCTAATATTGAGATGGAATAGACCCGTTACAAGATTATATAGCCCGCAAACCTTTGTATTTACAACGGTTTGCGGGCTTTTTGATTTTTTGTGATACGATAATGATGAATCGTTTCGTATGGTTTGCAGGTTGCAAAATGAATTATTTCATTTCTGTTATATTTGTTTTCTGATACATATTTTTGCAAAGGAGGAATAATTATGTCAGCATATTTTAATCAGAAAA
>JAEEHF010000114.1 GCA_016280725.1 Bacillota bacterium
CACCAATCCCTACAGGAGATATACAAAAGACATGTGAACATCCAGAAGATAAGAGAGTAAATACTAATTATGTATCGAGAAGTTATACAAAACACACATATAATGAGACATGTTCTATTTGTAATAAGATAATAAAAACATATACCGAAGATCATAGTTTTGAAGAACAAGATGATAAAACATATAAATGTATTTGTGGACAAGTATGTAAGCATGAGCATGCAACGAAGGAGGTTATAAATCCAAGAGACGGAAACGTATCTGGTCCAAAAATGGAAGCTATTGCTACATTTTTAGCTATGAGTGATGATGACAAAAATAATAATCATATAATAGTTTCAACGTGCATGTACTGTAATAGAATTAGTGCAGCTCGTCTTGAAAAACATGATTTTAAAGAAAACTATAATAATCCGTTTTTACATGAATGTACAAAGTGTAATGCACAACATGATTCTAGCAATTACTATGAAGAACCAGAAGAACCAAAGCCAGCAAATTGCATACATGGAAATATAACATACAAGAAATGTAACGTTTGTGGAATTGAATTTGATGAGAAAGATGATGGGAATCGAGATGGCAGTAAACATATTATCCCGATTTCCGAAGAATTAAAAGATGATGGAAGCCGTAAGAATGTATATCCTGCTCCTGATATAGGATTTGAGTCAATAAATGGGGTAATCATTGGAAGCCATATAATTAAAGGAATATGTTCTGTATGTCACCAAAATGCAGAGGTAATTGAACATTGTACAAGAATAGACAGTAAGTACACGGAGAAGGACGAAGAAGGAAAAATAAAGAAATTTTGGGATAATGGTAGCACACATGCGTATTATGACAAATGTGAGTTTTGTTCGGGAAAGGGTGCAAAGCATAGTCTTGAACATGGCGAGGTTATTGAAAATGGTAGTGAGTCATTATGGAAATATGAAAAGTGTGATAATACGAGACATAAAAATATATGTATCTGTGGTTATTTTGAATATGAGGATCATGACTCTGACTCTTTAGAAGATAATGATGAAAGAAATGCTGACAAATTATTTGTAATTACTGATTCTAATGATATTACAAATACCAATTTTAATAGTATATTTTTATCTGATGCTGATTTTAATGACGAAAAAGAGACAACAAAATTATTAGATCGAGATGAAGTGTTGAGCTTAATTGAAGGTAATAGACCAAATATTAAAAATCATTATTCAATAAATTATTGCAAAAAATGTGGTTATTTATATGCTCAAGAGAATGATCATGATTTGGGAGATAAAACTATATATAAAAAACAATGGATAAATTACACAGATTTACATGTTCTTTCTAACCCGAAGCACATATTAATTATGCAATGCGGTGGTTGTCGTAAGTATTTCAAGCATGAAGCTTCATGTGGAGAAGATGTAATAACTCAAGATATATCCCAAAGTTATAATGATATTTTTACATCCGAATATTGGCAAAGATACACTTATCGTTGTAAACTTACGAATAGATGCGGATCACACAGCTATGGCGTTCATAGCTGGAGAGAATGGATTTTTTTTGGGCGGTTCTGAATTTATTGATGATGAGATAAATGAAGCTAAATTCGAGGAAACTGATGGGAAGAAAGTAATATATTATGAAACTGGGGAGTACCCTACTGAAACGCCTCTTAATGTTACAAGTCTAAGTGGAAATGAAAATACTGCATGGGCTAATCGTTTCTTTAATTAAATGCTTTAAAGGCATTTAAAGTATGTGTTTATGGAGTAATTTTATGAGCAAGTTTGTTGCTAAGTTAATTTTGTTTTTTATTTTAATATTTGTTTTTTATGCTATTAATTGTGGGTTTGGTAACGCAATGAGGATAGACGACATTTGGAACTTCCATATGATTCAAAAAATTAATTCGGGTTTGATACCATATACGGAAGTTCCAATGATTGTCACACCACTATTTCATTATATTGGAGTATTATTTTTTAAACTGTTTGGTGAGACTTTTTTTTCTTTTTTTGTTTATGGCGCAATTACTGATTCACTTATTTTTATGATTAGCATAGAAATTGTTATGAAACTAACAAAAAACAAGTCCATCATTGCTTTATCAACGGTAGCGATTTTTTTCTTTATAAATGAATTGTCTTGCACGAGCTATAATATGCTTTCGTTACTATTTGTTCTTTGTATAGTTCTTCTTGAAATAAAAGACATAGACAAACATAACGACAATTATGACTACCTTATTGGAATGATGTTTGGACTTTGCTTTTTATGCAAGCATACCAATGCATTTTTCTTTGTGATAGCATTTGCCTTGTTCTTGATTAGAAATGGTATTAAAAACAAGAATTCATATAAAGATATATTATTCAAATTTGGCAGAATAATTTGTGGTGGACTTCCTGTTATCATTCTATTTGTCATTTATTTACTATTTAATAATAATTTTATAGATTTTTGTGATATGTGCATTGGCGGAGTTGCTGAATTTGGAGAGAAAAATTTCCAATTTTTAGGAATTTTTATTTCATTTTTGGCATTTTTATATATTTCGGTTTTCTATTATTTATATAGAAGAAAACACAATGAAGTTGTTTCAAGTTTCTTATGGTATTTTATTATTGCTTCAACTTTTTTAGCTTTTCCAATTTTTAATATATATCATCTGCTTCTCTCGTTCTATTTATATATTTTTGGAGCTGTTTATTTCTTAGATAGATTACTTTATGAAAATGACTTTTTTGGTAAATTTGTGATTCGAGCTTTACAATTATTTGCTGCTGTTTATGTAGTTTTTTACTGCACAAATGAACCTTCTCTTTTTGTTGATAGTATAATCAAAAGAGGTTTTAAACAGAATGTATCCAATACAGCTTTTGATGTATATTCTTATATGCTAAATTTTGATATTGCAAAATTAAATCAAATTAATAAAGTTCATGAGTACATGATAGAGAAAGAAGAACAAGGCTACAATGTATATATACTATCTTCTAATGCTTCTTTATATGAGATTCCATATCATATAGTTAATCGTAATAAGTTTGACATGATTTTAAACGGGAATATGGGATATAACGGGACTGAACGAATGATTGAACAGATAAAGAATATTGAAAATCCAATATTTCTTAAATCAGATTATTCTAGTTTTTATCAGGAATCAAAAGAAGTTGATGATTTTATTAAAGAGCATTACACTATAGTGGATAGTTTTGGAGAATTTATTATTTATACTAAGATATAATACTAATTTAGGAGGCTTTGATTTTGAATAATATTATTACGTTTATATACTTTATCGCTACTATAAGTAAAGTTACGGGTTTTGACGGAATTGCAAATCTTTTGCCAGTTGAAACAAATAATGATACTAGTATTATTGAAGTCGCTATCGAAGAAAATAAGGATTATAATGAATCATCTGATATAGTTGAGGAAGAACCATCAGTTCAAGAAGATATACAAATTAAAGAAGAAAATATTTTAGACGATATAGATACAAACAAACCAAGTAGAGTAATTGACCCTACCAAACCGATGGTTGCACTTACATATGATGACGGACCCAACGCAACAACCACAAATAAGATATTAGATATTTTAGAAAAAAATAATGCTGTAGCTACATTTTTTGAGCTTGGAAATCTAGTTGAGAGGTATCCAGACGTAGTAAAAAGGGAAGAAGCCATTGGATGTGAAGTTGGAAATCATTCATATGCACACAAGAATCTAAATACTCTTTCTAAAGCACAGATACAAGCTGATATGCAAAAAAGTGAAAATGCTTTTTTAAATGCCATTGGTCATAAAACAAAACTATTTAGACCACCATACGGAAATGCGAATGCAACTGTAAGAGCAACTATAGAATACCCACTAATAAACTGGAACATTGACACTCTTGACTGGAAGTCGAGAAATGCAGATAAAGTTATAGCTCACATAAGGTCATTCCAAAGCCTTGATGGAAGAATAATCCTTATGCATTCAATATATAATTCTACGGTAAAGGCTACAGAGATAATAGTCCCAGAATTAATTTCTAAGGGTTATCAACTTGTGACTATCTCTGAACTTGCCTATTATAGAGGCTTTGAGACGCTTTCTAATGGAGTAATATATAGAGAATTTAACCCTTAAAAAAGGCAAAATATGCTTGCAATAACCGTTTTTTCGTGTTATATTATAGGAGCGGTTGACCCGCCTTGCTCTATTATTAGAGCCGATAGTCCAAAAGGAGGTGTTTTAGATGAATAAATACGAAACTATTATCATTATTGACCCAAAGCTAGATGATGAAGCATGTAATGCAGTTGCAGAAAAGTTTAGCAATATGATTACATCTGCAAAAGGAACAGTTGAGGCTGTTGAAGCTTGGGGAAGAAAGAAACTTGCGTACCCTATTGAAAAGAACGCAGAAGGCTTCTATGTAAAGATTGACTTTACAAGTGATTCTGAGTTCGTTGGAGAACTTACAAGAGTTTACAACATTACAGATGAAGTTATTAAGCATATAGTAGTAAAGAAAGATTAATTTAAAGGAGATTTACGATATATGAATAAAGTAATTTTAATGGGTAGACTTACAAGGGATCCAGAAACAAGATACACAACTACTAATAATACATTGGTATGTACTTTTAGTATTGCTGTTAATAGAAGATTTGCTCGTCAAGACCAAGGACAAACTGCTGATTTCTTCAACATTGTTGCTTGGGATAAGACTGGTGAATTTTGCAGTAAGTACTTCAAAAAAGGACAACAAGTTGGTATCATTGGAAGACTTCAAACAAGAAATTATGATGACAAAGATGGTAAAAAGGTATACGTTACTGAAGTAGTTGCAGAAGAAACATACTTTGCTGACTCTAAAAGAGATGGCGATGGAAGTTCTGCTGGTACAAGCACATTTGCAGGTGTAGATGCACCATTTAATGCAGAAGAAGGTGCTAGTGATTTTACTCCAGTTACAGACGATGACCTACCATTCTAATTAAGCTAAAAAGATAGGGGGTAAGAATTGATATGGCAGACAAAAAAGGAAAGAAATTCAATAATAGAAAAAATAATAACGACGATGATTCAATGCCAAGAATCAGAAGAGTGAAGAAAAAGGTTTGCATGTACTGTGCAGACAAGAACTTGGAAATCGATTATAAGGATGCTGAAAAACTTAGAAAGTTTATCAGTGAAAAAGGAAAGATTCTTCCAAGAAGAGTAACAGGTCTTTGTGCTAAACATCAAAGAGAAGTTACAGTTGCTGTTAAAAGAGCTAGACAAATTGCTCTATTACCATTTACAGCTGAGTAAGATAATTTTGAAGGAAGCAAGTTTTTATTGCTTGCTTCCTTCTTTTTTAGATTTTTAACTGAAAAATATTGACATAAAAGAACTAAAATGCTAACATATTTTTTGTCACATGCGGGTGTGGCGGAACTGGCAGACGCGCTAGACTTAGGATCTAGTGTCTTCGACGTGGGGGTTCAAGTCCTCTCACCCGCACCAAGAGCAAAGCTTAAAGCTTTGCTCTTTTTTATTGTTCCCACTTGAGAACGGGGTGGTTTTCCTTTCTAAATATGATGTCTTTTTTGAGAAAAAAGCATTCAAGACTTATGTTAATGTTGAAAAAGTTTACATAAAGTGATATAATAAAATTGTGCATTTTATTATTTCATCTTAGAGGATATTTTTATAATATTAAGGGGGAATTAATATGATGAAGACAAATCTAGTAAAAGCATACAAAAGACTGATGGCTGATTTTGAAGAAGAACGTGATGTAGGACGAATGGAAGCAGAAGGTATGGAGTCTATGGAAGACTATTATGATCAAAGAGAAATGACAGAAGAACAAGGCAGGCAAGAAGAAACTGTGATGCGTCTAATAGAACGTTGTAAAAGAGAGTTAAGACAGCGTGGTGAATTGGGTCGTGATGAGCAAATGGTTGCTTCTATAAATGCTATATTGGCAGATTCAAGCATTAGTGTTACTCCACAAGTTTTAGATATGATTTTAAGTATCTTGCCAGAAGAATCTTCAATAGGCAAAGAATATGATAAAAGACCTATAGTTGCAGGTACGGAAACAATGACACTTGGTATGGTTGGAGAGGTCTTTAAGAACTGTGAAGTAGATTTGGAAGATGTTGATAAATCATTACTTTTAGATAGAAAGTTTATGGATGGTTATATTAGAAGCTCATCAATTGGAAAAGATGAGGTTGATCGAAAATATAGTGATCTTAAACTATCGAATAGAGGCATAATTGACTATGTTAATAAGCTTTGTGATGACAGAGGAAAAAGAGAAGAACACTAGAAAAGTGAACGGTTCTCTTTTATAAGAATCACATGATTTGATAATGAGATGACTTTCATTTCTCACAAAATGAGTAATGAAGGTCATTTTTTTATGTTAAAAAAAACTGGGAAAGAGAACCGTCCCGATTTCTGGATGACATGGATTGACAAATTATCGTTTATGAAATATTATCTACACAGTAAATAATAGATAGAAGTTCTAGAGTAATAATTTAACTAGGAGGTGCGGGATTTTGTATAATTTGCTACACCTATGTGAAACGATGACAAACCGTTGGATGAATGCTTTCCAAATACACGTTCCAATTGGCCTTCTTGAAAACTTTGCTAGTCGGAATGGGTTCAAAATAGTCAAGAAAAAGAAAGACGGGGTTTGCCTATACAGGCTAGAGAGACTTAGAATACCAACATACTTCATTTCTGGTGATGACGTTCAAGATTTTAAGTTTGTAGACATTTCGGACTTGCATATAGGCAATCCTTCATTTGACGAAAGGGCGCTTCGTAGAAAGCTTGCTATGGCTGTGTCTCAAGGATATAGAGATGTTTTCATCGCTGGAGATATTTTCGAAGGTGTAGTTGATGAAAATGTCGAGTATATGCCTTATGCTCAGCAGATTGAACTTGCTAGAAGTATTTTCAAAGATTATGATTTGACTTATTATGCAATCAATGGAAATCATGATTATACTTTTGAGCAGCAAGGTCTTCAAAATCCGATAAAGCGTCTTGAAACTTTGCTCAGAAAAGATGATGGAATTGATTTCAAGTTCTTTGATGCATACTTGATGGATTTTATCATCTGCGGAGTTATCAAAAGAGTGATGCATGTCGAACGGCAAGACTTTGACAAAAAGAGCATCTTTGCAATATTGAAACTTAAGATGTTTGACGAGCAAGGCATGCTTCTTAATACTTTTGGCGATAACGTGTATCCGGTAAGATTCTTCCAAGTCGGGCATATTCACGTAAATGTTCAGATGTATTATGGTAAAAAGATGGTATACATTTCTCAGCCAGGCTCGTTTATAAAAGAAGATAGACTTTTTGATAGAGCGAATTTCATTTCTGGTAGAGTAATTGATAAACGGGTGTTTATGAATTAGTAACCAAAATAGCTAGTGTGCAAATGCATACTAGCTAATTTTTTAACCTATAAATGGCATAAAAAATATCATATATTTTGTTTGAAAAAAATTATTATTTTTTGTTGACAAAGAAATAGGTATATCGTATACTTAAGAAGTCGCAAGCGACAAGTGTAAGTGGGCGCTTAGCTCAGCTGGGAGAGCATCTGCCTTACAAGCAGGGGGTCATAGGTTCGAGCCCTATAGTGCCCACCACTTTTTATTTTCGCTACGATATTTGTAGCGGCGCACGATGTGCGCCATTAATAATCTATTGGGCGAATAGCTCAGTTGGTTAGAGCGCTAGCCTGTCACGCTAGAGGTCCAGGGTTCGAGCCCCTTTTCGGTCGCCATTGTTTTAAAATATCGGGCGCACAATGTGCGCCATTATAATATATTCGCCTACTTAGCTCAGTTGGTAGAGCAAGGGACTGAAAATCCCTGTGTCCATGGTTCGATTCCGTGAGTAGGCACCACGTCGTCGCAAGCTTATTTGGCTTGCGACTTTTTCGTTCGAAAAAGCCGGTATGCCAAATCGCTGCTCCTCCTTTTTTCAACAAAATGTCGATTTCATCTCCATTTTGTTGAAGCCTTTTGTGACTAATTGTTAAAGTTGTAACGAAGTTACAGCGAGGAATCGAAAAGTGTTGATTTTCCTTACTTTTTTGTCAAAAAAATGTAATATTAAATCCACTTCAAAAACTTGAAATGATATGTCCAAAAATATATAATATTTTTGGGATGGTCTATTTATAGAGGCTTGAAAGACTTTTAAGGGGGAATTTAAAAGTGAAAAGTTTTAGTAATAAATCTGTTAGCCTAGTGCTAATATTTGCAATATTGATGGCAGTTTTTATACCTACTATGGTTAATGCTAGCGAG
>JAEEHF010000115.1 GCA_016280725.1 Bacillota bacterium
CTGCCGACACAGAGATTTTCAGTCTCCTGCTCTACCACTGAGCTACCTTGGCATAT
This sequence comes from Bacillota bacterium, assembly GCA_016280725.1. Lineage (GTDB taxonomy): Bacteria > Bacillota > Clostridia > TANB77 > UBA1234 > RGIG6105. Next base: position 57 of record JAEEHF010000115.1, read on the forward strand.
GGTGGGCGTGGATGGACTCGAACCATCGACCTCACCCTTATCAGAGGTGCGCTCTAACCAGCTGAGCTACACACCCATATACAAGCAATCACTTACTTGCAAAAGTTTTTATATAAATTCCGATTATAAAATCAAGCCCTTTTCAAAAAAATTATTACATTGCTAACTCTATCTTGCTTTTTTATAATATATCACTACATAAAATTAACCATTATTTAACAATAAAATAATATATGGATATAGCTTGTTGTATAATATGAATTATTTTATGAATCATTTCCATAATTTGATCCGTTTTACCATGATTACCTGGTCCACAATTAATATATATTGCAACATTATTGGCTCAAATTTTTATGGATAAACCTTTTTCACGAACTTTTATAATAATTTGGTGAATAGTAATAATATTTTTAATGATTCTAGATTATTATCTTCCTATATTATGAACTAAAAAATTTTGATGAACTAAATACTGAAATCGATGATGTATTATATGAATGATTTTATGATTATTCGTTTGACCTGTAGGTTTAATTCTATGACCATTCATTTGAGCTTTAATTTGAGAATATATAAATAAAAATAATATAGAAAAATGTATTAAACCCGCTTTTTGAGCCTTTTTATGATTTGTATCATGAATTTTATTGAAATTAGTTGTTAGTATTATATTATTTATATATTTCTGTATAGGTTGTTATAACCACTTCTTTTTAACTTTAGATCCGTTCCCTAATCAAACAAATGAACTTACATCATTACTACAATAAATATCTAAAATTATGATTATCTATATTTTGAATATTCTTTTTTTCTTTATTGATAAATCTTAATATTTCTGAATCATATTATTTCTGATTAAAATCAGCAGATAACACTCCAGAAAATATCGAAGCAATAGAAAATACATTATGAGTAAAATTACCTGTTGTATCATTCATATTTGATCCACGAGATGAAAATGATGTTTTAAATTCAATTGATAGAATAGCAGACAAATTATGAACAGATAGAATATATCACATCACAATCTCACCTGATATGTATTCAGCAAATGACGTAGTTCTATGAAAATTTGATTCACAATATAGTTCATTTTTCAAAAAAATAAAAGAGAGAAATATGCATGTAATATTCCGTACTATGCATGAAATGAATGGTTGACGATATCCATGGTCAAGTAACCCAGAAAAATTTAAAGCAGCCTGGATTCATGTTTGGACATTATCAAGAGTTGTTTGATTAAATGAAGAAAATATTCTATTCGATTTCTCAGTTAATCATCGAGACATGCCAACAAAATGAACCCCTTCTCAATCTGCTACTTTGACTCAATGTAATATAACAAAAGATGATTGTTATCATTTCGAAGATTATTATCCATGAGATGAATTTGTTGATGTAATATGATTTACATTCTATAACCGATGAAAAGCTAACTCAAATCGTCAACGACTTACTCCTACAGAAATTCTCTATGATAAAAATCGAAATACTTATGAACGTGTAAAAGCACTAAATAAACCAATAGTAATAGATGAAGTAGCAACAACAAGTGTCCGATATGATTGAAGTTATAATTTCAATAAATCAAGAAACGAATACTTAAATCATGATGAACGTAAAGATCAATGGATTCACCAACTACGAGAATTCTTAGTTGAACGTCCTGAAATAGTTGCATGTGTATACTTTAATACAGATTATACTCATTGATTAAGTTTTAAAGTTGTATGAGAGGCTGATTGGGCAATAGTTAATATAGAAGATAATAAGGTATACGGATGATTCCAAGAACTAGAAATGTTTAGTGAAAAAGATTTGGATAATATTTTAGGTTCGTTATTTCATCTTAAAAAATTAACTGTAGAATGAGAAAATATTTTCATTACACAAAAGTGTAGTAGAGAAATTACTATAATAGCATCTATACTTAATGAAAAAGCTAAAACAGTAGAAGAAAAAATAGAATTAATTAAGAAACTACAAAAAAGTGAGCATAAATCAGATTGTATAAATAAATCATTAGTCAGTTTATTTGAAGTATATAATAAAAAGAAATAATATATAATTTATAAAATAACTTAAAGATAATTAAAATTATCTTATTTTGCTTGATTTTAAAATATCAAATATATAAAATAAACAAAAAATAAAAAAAGTAAATATTATGGATAAAACAAAAGAAATTAAAAAGGTTGAACAAGAAACTAGTGAATTACCAGAAGAGAAGAAAAAGCTGTTTACTCCAAGAGTAATAATATGGATAATTTGTTTCATAATCATGTTATCCTCCCTCATCTATAAAGAATCTTATCTAGACGATTCCTCGGATGAGTGGAAATTACTTTCTGCTGTACATGTAATAACTGCATTAATATGCATTATCAGTGTCTCTATTTACAATCTCAGAAACCAACGAGCCTTCGACTCCGACATTGATGAGATTAATAAATTCATTGAACATGTACCTATTATCCAAAACCACAATAGAATTTATGCAAATGATCGAGAACTCTACGAACGTACTTTAGATGCTTTCATTGACTATATTCGATTCGCAAAATTTCTATACTACTTTGGAGTAATAGCATTAACAGTAGCTTTCTTTGTTTGGGATATCACCAAATACTTTCTTAGTCCAAATGCATATGTAGTTTCATTAAGTTCAGATATTGGATGGGACATCACAGCAGCCCAAATATATTTCCCAGGTATTATAATTTCTGGATTGTGTATAATAGGTTCTGTAATGATTAGAGATGTTGTCATACCAACAGCAAAACTATTCACTCAAACATACCATACAATAAGCTTAATGAACATAATGCTCAAAAAAAACTAACAGTTTAAAGCAGTACAGTACATCTAATACTGCTTTTTTCAATTTATACAATTTTGGTTTATATTGACTTTAATGATAAAAAATATACAATATACTTTGCTATAAAGTGATCTTTAAAAAATTATAAACCTCTAAAAAAATTCTTATTTTATGTTAGCACAAGTGTTATCAGTATTGCAGTATTGGTGGATCGTTGTTTTGGCTATCGTGGTATTATGGATCATCATGAAATCTTTCGTGAATGTGAAATCTACACAAATAGCCATCATCGAACACAAATATTTCGGCAAAGAAATGCAAGATGGACGTACAGTCGCACTCAAGGGTGAAGTTGGTATCCAGGCTCAAATCATGGGTCCAGGACTTCATTTCTTGATTCCTTTCATTCAAACCGCGAAGAAATACAACTACATCAAAATCGAAGAATACCAGATTGGCATCGTTGAAGCCATTACAGGTAAGCCCATACCAAGTGGCAAAATTCTTGCAGATGCTGTAGAATGTAACCTCTTCCAGGATGGTGAAGCCTTCCTGAAAAACGGAGGTCAAAAGGGTAAACAGATTCAAATTCTTCCTCCGGGAGAATATAGAATTAACACCCATCTCTTCAAAGTTTCAATCAAAGATGCTATTGTCATTAAATCCGATGAAGTTGGTATCGTCCACGCTATCGCTGGTGAACCTATTCCTCCCGGAAAAATTATGGCAAAAGCCGTTGAATGTGATCTCTTCCAAGACGGTAAGACCTTCCTGGACAATGGTGGCCAAAAAGGACCTCAGCTACAAGTTCTCACACCTGGTACCTATCGAATCAATACCTACTTATTCAATGTTATCATATCAAAAGTAACCGATGTGAACGAAGGTAAGATTCGCCTCATAACCGCCCGAGATGGAGAACCGTTAGATGAGGGTAAAATCCTAGCCAAGAGAATCAATGGTCACAGTAACTTCGAAAAGGCAGAAGTCTTTATCAAGAATGGTGGCCAACGTGGTCAACAGATTGACGTTCTGATGCCTGGTCGCTACCGTATCAATACCCGCATGTTTGAAATCAGCGATGAAATCGACTGGGTAGAAATCGGAAACGAAGAAATTGGTGTCGTAACCACTCTCGAAGGTAAACCTCTCACCGACAACAACAGCATCGCCGCCGAAGAAGTTCCTCTGGAAGTCCATTCGAATTTCCAGAATGCTTCAGCTTTCATCGAAGCTAACGGCCAAAAGGGTCTGCAAATTCCTGTCCTCAGAGCAGGTAAATACGCAATCAACCCGTGGTTCGCTACGGTTGATAAAGAACCTATCACAACAGTTCCAATCGGAATGTGTGCTGTTGTCACCAGCTATGTAGGTGAAAATTATGACTTCGATGCTGATCCTGAAGGCATTAAGAATTCCCAGTCTCAAGGTAAGGTAAACGCAAAGCTTGTTCCCAACGGCTACAAGGGTATCTGGAAAGATCCTCTCGGCCCAGGCAAGCACGCTTTAAACCCACAAACTTGCAAATGGGATATCCTTCCTACCACACAGGTTGTATTGAGTTGGGCTAATGTCTCCAATCGAGGCAAAGATGAGAAGGTGAAGAACGCAATTGATGAGAATCTTTCAACAATCACATTGCGCACTGCTGATGCTTTCGATGCACAGATGGATGTTCAGGTAATGTTCCATATCCCAATGGAGCAAGCCTCTGCCGTCGTCGCTGACCTTGGATCAATGGCTGACTTAATTTCCCAGGTTCTTGAGCCTGCAGTGAGCTCGCATTTCCGTAATGCAGCCCAAAGCGTTATAGCTCTCGAACTTTATACCAAGCGTGCTGAACTAGCTGAAGCCGCCAAGAAGGAAATCAGTCAAGTTCTCGGTAGATACCACATTGAGTCACGAGATGTGATGATCACCGATGTAGTTCTTCCTGAAGACCTCACCAAGCCTGTTCGCGCAGCATCCGTTGCTGAACAAGAGAAGGCCATGTATAACAGCCAGAAAGATGCTCAGGAATCTCGTAAGGAATTCGAGCATGCTCAAAAAGAGGCTGAAATGCAGGACAAACTGGTTGAGTCAGCTCGATCAGTTGAAATCTCTAAGAACAACGCCCAGGCTGCTATCGAAACCGCAACCGGTGAGAAAGAGACCAAGATCCTCAAGTCTGAAGGTGAATCCCAGTACATCATGAAGCTGGCTGATGCTAACGCCCACAAGACAGAAGTCGAAGGTCAGGCACAAGCTATGGTTATCCTCCGTAAGGGTCAGAGCCAGGCAGAAGCCTATCGTCTCTCTCAACTCGCTCTCGGATCTGATTATGCTCGCTTACAGATTATCGAAGCAATCGCTAAGAATAATCTGAGCATTATTCCGCAGAACATCATCGTTGGTGGTGAAAAAGGTGGAGGCCTCTTGGAAAACTTTATGGGGATTAAGATGATTGAAACGCTTACCGGTAAACCATTTAACGGTGAGCAATCTCATACTGCCCCCACAGAGTCATTCATCCAGGATAAGAATGAGAACAAGCCTGAGGAAGATCCCGGAACAACAACGGATACTCCAGCTGAAGAAGCTGCCGATGCCGCAAGTGCCACGGGTTCAGAAACATCAGAGTGATGACTGTTTATCAGTCGTGAAACATACCTCCATCTAGTATGGAGTAATCTCTCGTATATACTTTATAGCAATATAAGAGCACCACATGTTATTTCTTGTGGTGCTTTTTCTATTAAAAAATATTCACCTTTTTTTTATACCCGATTTTTCTATATATAAAATATATTTTTAAATTTTATACTAATTAAATATGCAAAAAGATATTATTTTCTTCTGAGTACAATGATGTGGAAAATGAACACAAGCAAACATCTTTTTACAAGACAATTCTAATTATAAATATTTCGAAGCATGAAATATTTTCAGAGCTCTAAGTTCTAATAAAAACATATTTTCTGATTATGTTTCATCTCGTATTCAAGCATGATTACTAGTTGAAGATAAATTAGTATTCTGACTTTTTGATTGTGGAACTAAGTTATTAAGCGATTGAGAATATATGTTATTAGATTGATTCCCTCGTAATCTAGATCAAAAAGAATACTTCACAAAACAATGGGCAAATATATGAAGAGATTATGTTTGTGTAAATTTCGATTTAACACGTGAAAAAGCTATCGAAAGAATCAAGAAAAGAGCTATTGAACAATGACGTACAGATGATGCTAATGAAGAAACTATTAATAAAAGATTAGAAACTTTCTATTCTGAAACATTACCAGTAATTCAATCTTTTGAATCAGAATGAAAAGTAATAACAATTGACGCTGATAGAAGTATCGAAGAAATATATGATGATTTAAAATTAAAACTAAATCTGTTCTAGTATGAAAAAGTATATAGTTTCATTATTGGCTATAATATTAACATCTACTTGTTTTTCTTTTGCTCAAGATCAAAAAATCTGACAAAAATTTTCTATACCTAAAAAAATATTTTTTTCATCATTCATTTCTAAAATAGATTATTCAAAACTACCAGATAATAATATCCAAAAATTTGTATGAGTGTGACAACCATTTAATGATAAAACTTATGAACCATCTGATTTAGTTCCCCTACAATGACGTTCTCATATATCAGCACAAGCTAGACATACTTTTAGATCCGAAGCAGCAGATGCTTTAGAAAAGATGGCTAACGCTTTTTATGAAACATTTTGAACTAATATTGTAATAGCTAGTGCATATAGAAGTTATTCATATCAAAAGAATTCTATATCAGAAAGTTGTAAACAAAGTTGACGATGTGCTAGAGAATGAGAATCAGAACATCAATTATGACTAGCAGTAGATTTATGGGAAACAACAAACGAAGAGAAATTCTTATCTAAATATCAAAAATACTATAATTGGTTGCATGATAATGCTCATTTATATTGATTTCATCAAAGTTACCAAAATTGAAGAGAATTTGATTGATATTATATAGAACCACGACATCGAAGATATCTAGGTACATGATTAGCAACTAAGCTTCACGAAAAAGATATTACATTCACTCAATATGTAAATCTTAATAAATCTCAAAATAAATAATTATTCTATATGATAAGTGTAACAATTATCTAAAGATAACATACTAGAGAGCTGATTAACATCATTCAAAGTCAGCTTTTTATATTTATCTAACAATTCTTCTAAAGTCTCTATTTTATTATATATTAAATATTGATCTCATAAAAAAGAAGCCATTTCATCAGATGTTTCAATTCACATCTGAATATTTCACTGTAAATATCATATAGTTTTTTCAAACTCTGCTTGTGTTACTCAATTCTTAACAAAACTATCAATCTCCTCTCTAATTCTTTTTAATCCAAAATCAAATCTCTTTTTATCCATTCATGCTCTTATCATAAATATTCAATTATATTTTGAAGCTCCATGATAAGCAGATATATAATAACATAATCATTCCTTAACTCTAATATTCTGGAATAAACGAGATGACATATTTCATCATAAAACTCCCCCTAAAACTTTTGCAGCATATTTTCTTTCATCCGTTCCTAAAATTCATTTTGCAGATATTATTAAATGATTCTGTTCTGTTCATTTCTTAAAAAATGATTCATTTTCATTAGGAAAAGTATTTGGAAATTTTGGTTGTTCTACTGTTTTCTTTTCTCACATTCATCAAAAATATTTAGCAATCAATTTCTTGATTTCATCTCTCTCTGCTCATTTACCAGCAACAACAATTATCAAATTATCTTTTGTATACAAAGAAGCCCTATAATCTTTTAATTTCTTCTGTGTAAATGAATTAACAGTTTCTTCAGTTCAAATAATAGGACGTCCAAAACTATTCTCTCAAAAATACCAAGTCAACCATTTATCACGCACTAATCTAGATGGATTATCTTCATACATTTTCATCTCTTGAATAATTACTCACTTTTCATTCTCTAACTCCTTTTCATCAAATTTAGCATTCATTAACATATCAGCTAAGACATCTATAGCTTTTTCTACAAATTCTGGAGCACACTTAACAAAATATTCAAC
>JAEEHF010000116.1 GCA_016280725.1 Bacillota bacterium
AATGAATTTTCCGGAGAAATGGTGTATAATCTAACTGTATTATGTAATGACATTTATATAAATGTTGTGATCAATTCATTAGATTTAGAAGGTATACCTAAAGTCGGAAGACGATTTAAAGGAATAATATGGCTTCAGGGCCAGGTATCATTTTTTTGATCAATATTACCGATAGATAATATTGGATAGATAAATCAGTACCCGTAGTTAAATGGATATAACAAGTCTCTCCTAAAGATTAGTTGTGGGTTCGATTCCCGCCGGGTGCATTATGTGTCTTTACATCATATGACACAGCTGCATTTTATTAATTACATGTTTTATATTGTATGACTGCATTTAAACTAACTATTAATATTCTGATCATTTTAAATGGAGGTATATTATGAAGATCAAGAAATCCAATCTGACATTTAGTGCTGTTGGTTTTGTTGCCTCAATTCTTGTAACCTTATATCTTATACTTAATATGCCGCAAATGCTGCAGCTAATTATTGTATTTGGTATAATTTCATTAGCGGATACCTATTTTCTTGTAGACAGCATTGTTAAGAAAATTGATGAAATATCAGAAGCATCTATGGACAAGCAGACAGAATTAGTTAAAGTTGAAAAGGGTATCTACTCGGTTGCAAAGAGAGAAGAGTCAGCTAATGTCAGACAAAGCAATGCATTGATATCTCAAATACAGGAGCTTCAGGCTGAAAACCAGAAGTTAAATGAAAAGCTTATCGAACAGCAAAAGCTGTGTACTAAGATACTTGTTAAGAAAGCACAGGAAAACAGCAATAAGAATCTTAACAGCTCCGATAGAATTTCCAAACTGTTAGTTCAGTTAAACGGAAGCACCACCAATTCTTCCAAAGAAACTATCGAGATATTAGAAGAAATCAATAAAACATTAGATACATATTATAATGACAACAATGACAATGTCAGGAGAATGCGTGCTAATTAATACATCAGAGGAATAATATGAACTACATAGTTTTGGATCTTGAATGGAACCAGGGTCGAAAGGATAGTTATAATTCCAAGAGACTTCCATTTGAAGTTATCGAGATAGGTGCTGCCAAGCTTGATGACAATTTTAATATCATCGATCAATATGGAAGTATTGTCAAACCCAAAATTCATCGTCATCTTCATCCGGCTATCAGAGAGCTTCTTAATTATGATGAAACATTGCTAAGAACGGGAAGACCATTTTATGAGGTGTATCGTGAATTTGAAGAATGGTGTGGAGATGACTACATTTTTTGTACCTGGGGTCCATTAGACTTAATCCACCTACAACAGAATATGGATTATTACTACTTTAAAAACCTTCCATATCCGCTTAAATATTACGATGTTCAGGAAATATTTGCAGTAACTAAGCTAGGCGATAAAAACAAACATCCAAGCTTAGAGAAGGCAGTTGAAAAAATGAAGATCCCAATTGACGGAGCTTTTCATTGTGCTAAGAACGATGCTTATTATACTGCAAGGGTATTTCAGAAAATGAGTCATCGAAAGCTATCTGATATGTACAGTGTGGATTGTTACCATTATCCAACCTGTGAAGAGGAAGAGATCACATTAAAGCATATCAATTCCATTGAATATATCAGCAGAACTTTTCCTGATAAAACCACAGCAATGGAAGACAGTTTTATCTCATCAATGCATTGTTATAAATGCAACAGAGAATTGAAACCAAAAATCAAATGGTTTTCTAATAACACTAATCAGATATGTGTAGGTAAATGTTGGACACATGGTCTTCAATGTGGAAAGATCAAATTCAAGCCGACAAAATATGATGAGGTATTCGTAATCAAAAAGGTTGAAAAGATCAACAAAAGAGATTATGAAAAGATAAAAAACAGACAGAAAAATATTCAGTTAAGACGTATGGAAAAGCGTCATCAAAAACAAAACGAAAATGTATCCTAATATCCGTAAAATAAAAAACACTCCTTATGAGTGTTTTTTATTTTGATATCACAACGGATTTTTATTAGCAGTACCGGCTTTTCTCGGATAAGCTTTAGGTGTTGCTCGTTTTTTATCGATGATAACAAATGCCCTTTCTATATCCGTATCGGGCAGTATAACTTTTTTAACCGCAGTTAAATTTCCACCTAATATTTTTATTGCATTTTTGGCATTATCTGTTTCTTTTTCTATATCTGCAGCCTTATATGAGATAAAGCATCCTCCTGTTTTAACAAAAGGAATACAGTATTCACTAAGTGTTGAAAGATTAGCAACCGCTCTGCTGACACAAAGATCAAATTGTTCCCTGTATTCTTTTTTTCTTGCCATCTCTTCAGCTCTTCCGTGAACAGCAGTAATATTAACCATGTTTAATTTTTGAATTACATTCTGAAGAAACATAACTCTTTTATTCAAAGAATCCATAAGAACTATCTCTATTTTTGGAAACACGATTTTAAGCGGTATTCCAGGAAATCCTGCGCCTGTTCCCAAATCAAGTATCCTTATCGGTTCAATACTGTCATTCTTATCTTCTTTTTCATATTGTGATAACTCCGGAAAGACTTTTACCAATGATATAGAATCGATGAAATGCTTTGTGATCACATCATCTATTTCTGTTATTGCAGTAAGATTCATTACTTTATTCGTTTCGATCAACATTTCGTAATAAAGCTTGAAGCTGTTTATCTGTTCTTCGGTTAAACTTATACCTAATTGTTCTGCCCGTTTAATTAATCTCTCCATGAATAATTATCTCCCTGTTTAATAAATGATCAATCCTTTTCATTATCCTTTATATCTTGATCACCATCCGATTTATTATCAACCATCATGAGTCTTGACAGTTTTTCATTCTTATCTACATATTTTTTTAAATGGTTTTTATATACATTTGTTGAAATAATAAATCTTTTAAATCTATCAGAAGCCATTGCTAACAAAATGATACTAACAGCAAAGAATGGAATCTGAGGTATAACAGGAATCAACAAACCTATTATACCCAATATAAAAAATATAATTGAAGGAATAACAAGCAATTTGTTCATATTAATTTACTCCGTTTTGTCATCCATATTTTTTGCCATCTGTCTTTTATAAAAATTGATTATCGTCAAGACTCGCTCGCGAGTCTTGCGCGCCGGATTCGGGTCTGCTTTAGCAGACTCACTTCCTATTCGAATCCGTGCGCATCCCGCGGAGCGTTTTAACTCAGTCGGAGCTTGTACCCCGACTGAGTATAGTTTGAC
>JAEEHF010000117.1 GCA_016280725.1 Bacillota bacterium
GAATTTATTTTTCTTCGTAGAATGCTCGTGGGAAAATTACACGAAGTGGAATTTTCACTAGATTAATTCAAGAAGAAAGAAGATACACATAAAATGGCAGAAGCAAATAAAGCATTTGCACATTATAAGTTCTAAAATGAATTTATTTTTCTTCGTAGAATGCTCGTGGGAAAATTACACGAAGTGGAATTTTCACTAGATTAATTCAAGAAGAAAGAAGATACACATAAAATGGCAGAAGCAAATAAAGCATTTGCACATTATAAGTTCTAAAATTTTGATTATGATTAGCAATATATTAATTCTAATCAAAATTTGCTTATGAGTTAATAAAAGATGAGATATAGAAAAATAAGGAGGATAAAAATATGGCAGACAAACGTGCCTATCCATTAGAGAGAACAAGAAATATAGGAATAATGGCTCATATTGATGCAGGTAAAACTACAACAACTGAGAGAATCTTATTCTATACAGGAAAAACTCACAAAATTGGTGAGGTTCACGAAGGTGCAGCTACTATGGACTGGATGGTTCAAGAGCAAGAAAGAGGTATCACAATAACTTCTGCTGCTACAACATGCTTCTGGAGAAATAATAGGATAAATATTATTGATACTCCAGGTCACGTTGACTTTACAGTTGAAGTTCAAAGATCTTTGAAAGTTCTTGATGGTGCAGTTACAGTTTTAGCTGCTAAAGGTGGAGTTCAACCTCAAACTGAAACTGTTTGGAGACAAGCTGATAAATACAGTGTACCAAGAATGGTATATGTTAACAAAATGGATATAGTTGGTGCAAACTTTATGCTTTGCGTTGACCAATTAAAAAATAGACTTCATGCTAATGCTGTTCCAATCCAATTACCTATTGGATCTGAAGATACATTCAAAGGAATAGTAGACTTAATTAAAATGAGAGCTTTTATCCATAAAGACGATTTAGGAAAAGATATAGAAGAAACTGATATTCCTGAAGATTTAAAAGCTCAAGCACAAGAATTTCATGATAAAATGGTAGAATCAGCTTGTGAACAAGATGAAGAATTAATGATGAAATATTTAGATGGTGAAGAACTTTCTGAAGATGAAATCAAAAAAGGACTACGTTTAGGAACAATTGCAAATAAAATAGTTCCAGTAACTTGTGGTTCATCTTATAAAAACAAAGGTGTTCAAGAATTATTAAACGCAGTAGTTGATTTTATGCCATCTCCATTAGATATCGCAGCTATTAAAGGTGTTGATTTAGATGGAAATGAAATAGAAAGAAAAGCATCAGATGAAGAGCCATTTTCAGCTTTAGCATTTAAAATTGCTACAGATCCATTCGTTGGAAAATTATGTTTCTTTAGAGTATATTCTGGAACATTAGATTCAGGATCAACTGTATTAAACTCTACAAGAGACAAAAAAGAAAGAATTGGTAGAATTTTACAAATGCACTCAAATCATAGAGAAGATATTGAAAAAGTATATTCAGGTGATATTGCAGCTGCAGTTGGTTTAAAAGAAGTTACAACTGGTGATACATTATGTGATATTGATCATCCAGTTATTCTTGAATCAATGGAATTCCCAGAGCCAGTTATAGATATTGCTATTGAGCCAAAAGATAAAGCTGCTCAAGAAAAAATGGGAATTGCACTTGCAAAACTTGCTGAAGAAGATCCAACATTTAAAACATATACAAATCATGAAACTGGTCAAACTATTATTGCTGGTATGGGTGAGTTACACTTAGATATCATCGTTGATAGATTAAAAAGGGAGTTTAAAGTTGAATGTAATGTAGGTAAACCACAAGTTGCTTACAAAGAAACAATTAGAAATAAAGTTAAAGTTGAAGGAAAATTCATTCGTCAATCAGGTGGACGTGGACAATATGGTCATGTTTGGTTAGAATTAGAACCATTAGAGCCAGGTTCAGGAATTCAATTTGAGAGCAAAATCGTTGGTGGTGTTGTTCCAAAAGAATATGTTAAACCAGTTGAAGAAGGAATTAGAGAAGCTGCTGAAAGCGGTATTTTAGCTGGATATCCAGTTGTTGACTTTAAAGCAAGCTTGGTTGATGGTTCTTATCATGATGTTGACTCATCAGAAGCTGCGTTCCATATTGCAGGAAGTATGGCTTTCAAAGAAGGTTGTAGACAAGCAAAATCAGTTATTCTAGAACCAATTATGAAAGTTGAAATAACAGTTCCTGAAGAATATATGGGAGATGTTATTGGTGACGTAAACTCTCGTCGTGGTAGAATGGAAGGAATGGAACTTGTTGATGGATTAGAAGAAATAAGAAGTTATATCCCACTTTCAGAAATGTTTGGATATGCTACTGATTTAAGATCTAAAACTCAAGGTAGAGGAACATATGTAATGGAAATCGACCACTTTGAAGAAGTTCCAAAATCAGTTCTTGATACAATAGTTGCTTCAAGAGCAAAGAAAGAAGATTAATATAATAAAGTATTAAATCGATTTTTAAAAAGTACTTGCAATTTTATATATTATAGTATAAAATGCAAATATGTAAATTAAGGAAATATAGATTTCCGTAAATTTTAATAAAGTTGTCATTAACTTTAAATACAATAAATAAATTAAAAAAATTAAGGAGGAATTTCAAATGGCAAAAGCAAAATTTGAAAGAACAAAACCACACGTTAACATTGGTACAATCGGACATGTTGACCATGGTAAAACAACAACAACAGCAGCTATTACTAAGTACTTAGGATTACTTGGTAAAGCTCAATACACAGCTTACGATCAAATCGACGGAGCTCCAGAAGAAAAAGCTAGAGGAATCACAATCAATACTGCACACGTTGAATACGAAACAGATAAAAGACACTATGCACACGTTGACTGCCCAGGACACGCTGACTATGTTAAAAACATGATTACAGGTGCTGCACAAATGGATGGTGCAATATTAGTTGTTTCTGCAGCTGATGGACCAATGCC
>JAEEHF010000118.1 GCA_016280725.1 Bacillota bacterium
GACTTTTCTATTTTTAAGGGTAAAAGAACACTTACAGGTCTCAAAGAGCATATTCCATCAAAATAAGGATTAAGACCCTACACAAAGACCTTAAGCCATCGTGTCTATAACCTCAAAGAGCATATTCCATCAAAATAAGGATTAAGACGCCATATTGCATAATCCAATACAGCATCTTTAAGAGACTCAAAGAGCATATTCCATCAAAATAAGGATTAAGACTCATTCTCAAATGCTACATTATCAATATTAGTATCCTCAAAGAACATATTCCATCAAAACAAGGATGTGTGTGGTTAAAATTTGGCACAATGTATAAGCAAGAAGAATACTCACATATTGATACATGTGATAATTGAAAGCAAAGTGTGCAAAGCAATTGCACACTTATGTTCTAATTTTGCAGCGTTAATAAAAGTGTAATACATTGAAATATTTATAAAATAAAGAGAAGAATATTGAAATTTTTATTATTTTTGCAAAATGAAAATTAATTTTGATTAGTAATAGAGAGCGTTTTTATTGTAACTTTGATTATTAAGAAACAAATAATGAAGCAATCAAGAGTTGATCAATCAACAAATTTATAAATAAATGTTAAAAAATTAAGAATATATGAAAAAAACAACCAAGAACATATTATCTCTTACATCTAAGGAAGCGTTGGATTTTCTCATGAAGTCCGAGCAATTTCATGGTTTTGAACTACCGGAGTATTTTAACTTCGACAAAGTTCTATCATACGTTAGAAAGTGCATTGGCAATAAAAAATACGAAGATTGTTTAGCTGACAGTAAACCGGATAATTTGCCGGATGTCAATCTTGAAATCTTAACAAATAAGGACGGACGTTATGCTGTGCGTCCTTTAATGCTTTCAAATCCGTTTTTGTATTATTTCTTGGCAAGAGAAGTGTGTGACCCATATAATTGGAAGTCTATTAAAAAGTGTTTCAAGGATTATACAGTGCCACATATTACGTCGTGTGCCATTCCAATTATCCCAAAGGGAAAAGAGTCTTTCCATCAGTCGGCTACTATTTTGAATTGGTGGACTGAGATGGAGCAGCATTCTTTGGAACTATCATTGGAGTATCGTTATATGTTTGTGACCGACATCACCAATTGTTATGGCAGTATTAATCCGCAATCAATAGAATGGGCCTTGGCATGTAAAAACACGAAATATGAGAATAATAAGAATCAGTTGCTCGCAAAAAATATTCAAAAATACCTAAGGGCTTTGCAACATGGTCATAATATCGGCATACCGCAAGGTAGTACTTTATTTCATATTGTGGCAGAAATCATATTGGGTTATTCTGATTTGTTGTTGCATGAAGCATTGCATAAAGAAAACATAGAAGGTTATGAGATTATTCGTTATCGTGATGACTATCGAGTGTTTTGCAACGATAAAGATACTTTGGAACGTATATCTTATATACTTCAGAAGGTACTTGAAGGATTGAACTTTCGTATGAATTCACAAAAGACCAGGATTAGCGACACCATTGTTATTGATTCCATCAAGTCAGATAAACTCTTTTACATATTCAATACCCCTATTTTTAATAAGAAAGGTACTGATTTTGATAGTTTTGAGAAGCATCTGCTCTATATATTGATGTATGGCCGTCAGTATCCAAATGGAGGACAATTGAAAACCTTGCTTTCCGATATTGACAAACGCATAGAGGAATGGCTGAAACCTTATGAGGAGAAGGTGATAGATATAAATAAAGATGGATTGATTGAAGAAAAGAAAGTGATGCGACAACGATGGTTGGCAGGTGGCAGTGTGCGGGCAATGTCGGCGGTAGCTACACAAATAGCGTTGGATAACGTATCTGTGGTGCATTATGCACTACGTGTTATTAGTCGTATGGTAGATTCTCTAAAAGATATGAAAGAGAAACAAGATATCATCAATAAAGTATACAATAAATTATGTAAGCAGCCCAATAGTGAGTATAACCAACTTTGGTTACAAAATATTACATATACGCAAGATAAAAAAAACAAGCAGTCACCATACACTATGCGACTATGTAAATTGGTAATGGGAAATATTGCTGAACCATTATGGAACAATAAATGGCTGAAATCCGAACTCACAACCAATATTCCATACAAATCTATTGTAAACAAGGAAATCTTGAAGAAAGTAACCCCTGTAATTGTGTTTAGGGAATCCCGAGCATATTATGATTTTCAAGATATTCTATACCATATAGATGACTTATCATATAAAAATGTTTGATTATATAGCAGAAACTTTTAAAAGGTGACAAGTTAAGACTTACATGTATGAGTGGTGTTTTTTTAGTATTATGCTTAATTGAAGATAAATTAGATGTTCTAAGATACAAGTATTACAATTTTTTCCCAGCCTCTTTCCATCTCCGGCGAAGTTCGGTAGTGAGTTTGCCACTGGGGTCTTGTAGGATACTATTTAATGTTATTTTCATTAACTGTCATTGCTATTCTATAGTGTAATGAAATTACAGAAAATTTTACTACCGAAAATTCAAATTAAAATTTACAATTTACTACCGAAAATTCAAATTTAATTAGTAATTTTGCACCCGAAAATTCAAATAAACATGTTGTACCAAATAAGAAATATAGATAAAGAC
>JAEEHF010000119.1 GCA_016280725.1 Bacillota bacterium
AGAGTAAAGACTAATTATGTATCGAGAAGCTATACAAAACATACATATAATGAGATATGTTCAATTTGTAATAAGATAATAAAAGGTTATACCGAAGATCATAGTTTTGAAGAACAAGAAGATAAAACATATAAATGTATTTGCGGGCAAATATGTAAGCACGAACATGCAACGAAGGAGATCATTAATCCAAAAGATGAAAATATATCTGGTGGCAAGATGGCAGCTATTACAGAAATCTTAGCTATGAGTGATGATGACAAAAATAACAATCATATACTAGTTTCAACGTGCATGTACTGTAATAAAATTAGTGCAGCTAGTCTTGAAAAACATGATTTTAAAGCAAACGAAAAAGATCCATTTTTTCATGAGTGTACAAAGTGTAATGCACAACATGATTTAAAATCGAACCACTACTATGAAGAGCAGGAACCAAAGCCGGCAAATTGCACGCATGGGAATATAACATATAAGAAATGTAATGTTTGCGGAATTGAATTTGATGAGAAAGATGATAGAAAAGTAGCGTCTGGTGATCATATAATAGAAACAATTGTTGAGCGAAAGAGAGATAGCGACGAAGGTGAATTCGCACCCGAAGTTATTAATAAAGTTGTTACATTCAAGCATAGAGCTTATGGAATCTGCAAAGTTTGCGAAAAGTATGCCTATGTAATGGAAAATTGTACTGCTACAGAAGAAAAAATAGAAAATCCTAAAAAAGCTGAAAAAGCAAAGGACAAATATTTATTTATCTTAAATGACAATGAGCATTGCTATTACTATAAATGTAAGTATTGTGATAGAAAGGCAACAAGGCATAAACAAGATCATGATTTGCCAACAGATGATAGCCAATATACTAAGTCAACTACTCAAGAATTCTCATTTGTTGATAGCGGTCATCACAATGCGTTTTGCATTTGTGGACAGCCTAAATTACTCACGCACGATTTAAACCATGATTTAGTTGTAATACCATTCAATGTTAATGTAAAAAATTTCAGAAATTATACATTTGATGGAGAAAAAGAAATTACAAATACTGTACTAGAAAAGCATAAACCGAAGTATAAAGCGGCAAAGCATTCTACATATAATTATTGCAAATTATGCAAATCAGGTTTTTTTGACGATAACGTTGATCATACTATTTCTGATATAAAAATATACTCTCACAAAGATGAGGGGACTAATTGCTATGACGCTGATGATTATTATGATTTCTATTTTGATGTCGAGGTTTCTGTTTATTACGATTGGGGTTATGGTAATCCACATCCAAATTATCTCCCACTTTATGACGATAGTTTTGTTAAAGGTGGCAGAAATGTTAACTATGGACATTATTATCCACAACCTGTGCATTATGAAAAAGAATTCTGTACTGCTTGCGGTATTATAACTAATGTTGTGAGGGAGGAACATAGATTTTATAAAAAATCAGGAATTATTCCAGCAACAGATAAGACATATGAAGCTGAAAAGAAGTACTATCATACTTTTATCAGAGCTTGTAAGTGTTCTGATGTGGCATATACTCGTGAATTCTGTTCTTATAGCAGTGGAAGTAATATTTGCAATGTTTGTGGATTTACGAAGCCTTAAATTATTAATTACAATTTATGGGGGGAAAATGAAAAACGATATGGTTAAAAAAACATTAATAATTTTGACTATATTAAGTGTAATGATTGTGGGAATATCATATGCACTTATAACAGAAACAAATCTAAACGGTTCTGCAAACGGCAAAACCATAAAAGCAGCTTTAGGAGTAGATATTCCAAATGCAATCTCGGGAGGTTCATCTGGTAAAACAACAAGTTCTGTGAAAAATGTGGCAAGCAAGATACAATCTGTATTTCTACATTACTCTAAAACAACTATAAATGTAGGCGAAACGTTAAATGCATCGATAACAGTAAATCCATCGGGTTTATCTAATGTGCAAAAAACGTTTTTTAGCAGTAATACATCTGCAGTAGAAGTAGATAACAAAGGAAGAATAACAGGAGTAGGAGGAGGTTCAGCGCTAATAACATTAATAGCTAAATGTGCAGGAGATACAACGACAAAAGTTTCAAAAGTTACGATAACGGTTAAAGCTCCAGAGAAAGCAACAGGTGGAACAGATGATGAAGAAGCAAGCAGTTTGTTATCTGCTACAGAACTTACTGGTTTCACAGGAGATGTTTTAACGATAACATATAATAAATCTATTAATACGTCGAAGTACAATGATAATCCTCTAATAAACAGAATATCTGATGTAAATACAAAATACTTAGAAGTTACAACTAGTGGTAATACAATATATGTCAAAATAATAAAAAGACCAAATACTGGAAAAACAAGCTTTTTGGTAGATAAACAAAATGTAATTGTAAATATAAAAGATACAAACGAAAGTACAACACCAAAGCCTACGAAAACACCGAAAGTAACTCCAACACCTGAGCCTTCTCCAACTCCAACATTATGCCCACATACTGCAAAAGAAAGTGTATATGTTGATGTTGGAAATAGTAAGACTCATGAAGTATGGATTGCATGTAAAATTTGCAAGCAAAGAATTACAAGGCAGTCAGCTGCATCGAACCATACATTTGGGCCATGGCTTCCGGATAGTGTGGCAGGGAGAAGTTATAGAGAATGCAGCGACTGCAAATATAGAGAAATTACTTATTCAAGCTCACCACAGGAAACTACCCCAAAAATAATAGCGACTATTACTATTCCAAAAGAGGTAACATATCTTCAAGGTGCAAAGGTAGAAGTCAAAGTTTCACCTTCTACAGAAAGTAAAATTAATATTACATATAGTAGTGAAGATGAAGGTATAGCATCAATAAGTAACGTAGGCACAATTACAGGAATAAAAAAAGGGAAAACAAAAATAACAGTTTCAGTTAAGCAAGGAACAACAAATATTAAAACAGTTGTTGAAGATGTTGAGGTAAAAGAAAGTAAAACTAGTCATGAATATGTGGCTTCAGAGAATTGGACAGTTAAAGATAAATATCACTACAAAGCATGTGATTACCCTGATTGTTTAATGGTTGCTCATAAGACACCTCTAACTTTTGATAGTGAAACAAGAAGAATTTCTCAATATGGAAAACATGAGTATAGTAAAGATAATGAAGGAAAGTGTGAATGTGGGAAAGAGTGCGAGCATAAAAGCATATCAGAAGAAGTAATCAATCCAAGAGATGCAAACGTACCTGGTCCAAAACTGGAAGCTATTGCTACAATTTTAGCTATGAGTGATGATGACAAAAATAACAATCATATACTAGTTTCAACGTGTATATACTGTAATAGAATTAGTGCAGCTAGTCTTGAAAAACATGATTTTAAAGCAAACGAAAAAGATCCATTTTTCCATGAGTGTACAAAGTGTAATGCACAACATGATTTAAAATTGAACCACTACTATGAAGAACAGGAACCAAAGCCGGCAAATTGCACGCATGGGAATATAACATATAAGAAATGTAATGTTTGCGGAATTGAATTTGATGAGAAAGATGATGGAGAAGTAGATCTTAACAAACATGAAATAATAAATATAAAAGGATACGAATATGTGCCTGGTGATCAATTGAAACCTGAAATAGATGATGAGGGTCACCCCGTTTTTCATCATAAAGTCATTGGTGATTGCAGTATTTGTTCAGAAAAAGATGTATTTATCATTGATAAGTGTCACGTAAAAAAAGAAATAAAGTATCTAAAAAATTTAAGCGAACCTGCTAGTGACCCAAAAAATTATTTGTTTTATGATGACGAATCAGATCCAATGCATCATTGGTATTATTATGCGTGCTATCAATGCACTGGAAAGGCTAAGCGAATTAGCCAACCACATATTGATGTTACAGATGAAAGTGGTTTTTCTGGAACTACAGCAGTTGAGTATAAATATGTTGATGAAACATATCACAATGCTTTATGCATATGTGGCCGCCCTACACAGTTTGAGCATCCTTCTAAAAGTATAATTGTTATATCTCCAAATGTTAAAGAAAAAAGTTTTTTAGGATTAGAAGATGCAAATGGAAACAAAATTACACTTCATACGATTATAGAATATCTGCCTAAACCAAGAGAATGGAAATTTTCAGGACATGATATAGAAATTACTGAGCCTGGGTATCATTATGTATTTAGTTATTGTAGTTTATGTAAGGCGGGAGTCTTTACACCAAAAGAGCATTCATTTGATAGCAAAACAGAAGATACTGCGCAAGTTTTTGATGTTGAAGGTTACTCTTTCTATTCATATAAAAAAAGAATGCAGAATAATTCCGCAGCTTGGATCGAAAGAACTGTTTATCATAGTTATGACAATAGGAACATAGAAAAAGATTATTTTGCTAAAGCACAGTTCTTCCATCTAAGATACTATGAGTGTCAATGTAAAAATAAATTTGTTGAAAAAGAAAATTGTCATTTTGTTTTACAGAAAACTAATGAAGGAAAAGACTTTATTGTAGGTTGGTATTATTATGCGCCATTTGTTTATCACATGTCTGTATGGTTATGTCCTGGTTGCGGTGGGAATGCGCTGGCTGTTAATAGCTGCTCTGGCGATCCATGCAATGTATGTGGGAAACCATCGGAATGGGTGAGAAAAAATGCAAATTATAAAGTACTATAATTTATTTAAAATAGATTGATTGGGTTAATAATTCTTGGGAGAAAAAATGAAAAACGATATGGTAAAAAAACTATTTATAATTATGACTATATGTAGTGTAATGATTGCTGGAATATCATATGCACTTATAACAGAAACAAATCTAAACGGTTCTTCAAACGACAAAGTAGTAAAAGCAGCATTAGGAGTAGATATTCCAAACACAATCTCGGGTGGTTCATCTAGTAAAAAAACAAGTTCTGGAGGAAATGTGGCAAGCAAGATACAATCTGTTCTTCTACATTACTCTAAAACAACCATAAATGTTGGTGAAACATTAAATGCATCGATAACAGTAAATCCATCGGGTTTATCTAATGTGCAAAAAACGTTTTTTAGCAGTAATACATCTGCAGTAAAAGTAGATAACAAAGGAAGAATAACAGGAGTAGGAGGAGGCTCTGCACTAATAACATTAATAGCTAAATGTGCAGGAGATACAACGACAAAAGTATCCAAAGTAACGATAACAGTTAATGATGGGATAGAAGAAAATAGAAAATCTCACGATGGAGAAGTAGAAAGTTATTTATCCGATACAAAC
>JAEEHF010000009.1 GCA_016280725.1 Bacillota bacterium
GTTTACCAAGTAAGTTTTGTCTAAATCTACCTTGTTTACCTTTAAGTAGATCAGAAAGTGATTTTAATGATCTATTAGAAGGTCCTGTAACTGGACGACCACGTCTACCATTATCTATTAAGCTATCAACTGCTTCTTGAAGCATTCTCTTTTCATTTCTAACAATGATATCTGGAGCACCAAGTTCAAGAAGTCTCTTAAGTCTATTATTTCTATTGATAATTCTTCTATATAAGTCGTTAACATCTGATGTTGCAAATCTTCCACCATCTAATTGAACCATAGGTCTTAAATCTGGTGGGATAACTGGAAGAACATCTAAAATCATCCACTCTGGTCTGTTGCCAGAAATTCTGAAACTATCAACTGTTTCAAGTCTCTTAATAATTTTAGCTTTCTTTTGTCCAGTTGCTTTCTCTAATTCTTTTCTTAGTTCGGCAGCTAATTTTTCTACGTCTATTTCTGAAAGAAGTTCCTTAATTGCCTCAGCACCCATGCCTACTTTGAAACTATCTTCACCGTACTTTTCAATTGCTTCCTTATATTCTTTTTCAGATATAACTTGATATTTAAGTAAAGATGTATCTCCACCATCAAGTACTATATATCCTGCAAAGTATAAAACTTTCTCTAAAGCTTTTGGTGAAATGTCAAGCATTAAACCAATTCTACTAGGAATTCCTTTAAAGTACCAAATATGTGATACTGGGCAAGCAAGTTCGATGTGACCCATTCTTTCACGTCTAACTTTTGCTTTAGTAACTTCAACTCCACATCTATCACAAATAATTCCTTTAAATCTAGCTCTCTTGTATTTACCACAATGACATTCCCAATCTTTTGTAGGGCCAAAAATTCTTTCACAGAACAAACCATCACGTTCAGGTTTTAATGTTCTGTAGTTTATAGTTTCTGGCTTCTTAACTTCTCCTCTTGACCATTCTCTAATCTTTTCTGGAGAAGCAAGACCGATTTTTATTCTATCAAAGATTTCTAAATCTACCATCATTTTTCCCCCTCTATATTAATCATTGTAGTCGTCTTCAAGAAGATCTTCTTCGCTAGACTCATCATCAAATAAAGATTCATCATATAAATCATCTAGTTCTTCGTCATCTTCTTCATCGTCGTAATCATCATCACCAGTTTCGCCAACAATGTCACCATTTGCATCTTCAATTAGCATATCGTCTGCCAAAGTACTTCTCTTCTTTTCGTCTTTGAATAATCCATCTGAAGAAGAAGTATCATCGTCATCATAATCTTCTTTGATTTCAACTTCGTTGGTGTCATCATTGTTGTATAGTTTAATATCTAATCCAAGTGATTGAAGCTCTTTGACTAGAACTTTAAATGCTTCTGGTATTCCTGGTTCAGGAATATTCTCACCTTTAACGATCGCTTCGTATGTCTTAACTCTTCCGACTACATCATCTGATTTAACAGTAAGGATTTCTTGTAATGTGTACGCTGCGCCATATGCTTCCAATGCCCAAACTTCCATTTCTCCAAATCTCTGTCCTCCAAATTGAGCTTTACCTCCAAGTGGCTGTTGAGTAACAAGAGCATAAGGTCCTGTTGAACGAGCATGAATCTTATCATCTACTAGATGGTGAAGTTTAAGCATGTACATGACGCCTACAGTAACTTCATTATCAAATGGTTCACCTGTACGTCCATCATATAGAATTGTCTTTCCAGATTCTGGGATTCCAGCTTTCTTAAACAATTCCTTCATATCTGAATCTTTTGCACCATCAAATACTGGTGTTGAAACATGAAGTCCTAATAGCTTTGCAGCATAACCAAGATGTACTTCTAGAACCTGTCCAATATTCATACGAGAAGGAACACCTAGTGGGTTTAATACAATCTCAAGTGGTGTACCATCTGGTAAGAATGGCATATCTTCTTCTGGAAGAATTCTTGAAATAACACCTTTATTTCCGTGACGACCAGACATTTTATCGCCGACACTAATTTTTCTCTTTTGAGCAATATAAACTCTAATTACTTCGTTAACACCTGTGCCAAGTTCATCTGAATTCTCTTTAGTGAATATCTTAACATCAACGATTGTTCCATATTCACCATGTGGACAACGAAGTGAAGTATCTCTAACTTCTCTAGATTTTTCACCGAAGATTGCACGAAGAAGTCTTTCTTCAGCAGTAAGTTCAGTTTCACCTTTTGGAGAAACTTTACCAACTAGGATATCTCCAGAACGAACTTCTGCACCTATTCTGATTATTCCTCTTTCATCCAAATCTTTAAGTGCATCTTCTCCAACGTTTGGAATATCACGAGTAATATCTTCAGGTCCAAGTTTTGTATCTCTACATTCACAATCATATTCTGAAATGTGGATACTTGTTAAAACGTCTTCCTTAACAAGTCTTTCATTTATCAAGATAGCATCCTCGTAGTTGTAACCTTCCCAGTTCATGAAACCAATAAGAACATTTTTACCAAGTGCTAATTCTCCATTATCTGTTGAAGGACCATCCGCAATTGTTTGATTTGCTTTAATCTTTTCACCAACTTTAACGATTGGTTTTTGGTTAATACATGTTCCTGAGTTAGAACGTTTAAATTTGATTAGGTTATAAGTATCAAGTCCTGTCTTTGTTTTAATTTCAATTTTATCGCCAGTAACTTTTGATACTTCACCAGCTGCATTTGCAACTACGCAAACACCAGAATCTTTTGCAGCTCTAAATTCCATACCAGTACCTACTAAAGGTCTATCTGTACGAATTAGAGGAACAGCTTGACGTTGCATGTTTGATCCCATTAGTGCACGTCTAGCATCATCTGATTCAAGGAATGGAATAAGTGATGCAGCAACAGATACTAATTGCCTTGGAGATACATCCATAAGGTCAACCATAGATGGATCTACTTCCATAAGTTCTGCTTTATATCTAACCTTAACTTTTGAATTTAGGAATTTACCATCTTCTGAAAGTGGTTCATTTGCTTGTGCAATAATAAATTCATCTTCACCAGCTGCAGTAAAGTATTTAATCTCTCCTGTAACTTTGTGGTTCTTTTTATCTACAATTCTGTATGGAGTTTCGATAAATCCATATTTATTTATAATTGCATATGCTGAAAGTGAACAAATAAGTCCGATGTTTGGACCTTCTGGGCTTTCAATAGGACATAGTCTTCCATAGTGAGAATAGTGAATATCTCTAACTTCGAAAGATGCTCTTTCACGAGAAAGACCACCAGGTCCTAATGCTGAAATTCTTCTCTTATGTGTAAGCTCTGTTAGAGGGTTATTCTGATCCATGAACTGAGAAAGCTGAGAGCTTCCAAAGAACTCACGAATACTTGATACGATTGGTTTAATATTGATTAAGCTTTGTGGTGTAACTGAATCTAGATCTTGAACAGCCATTCTTTCACGAATAACTTTTTCAAGACGAGTGATACCTATTCTAACTTGGTTTTGAAGAAGCTCACCAACACATCTTACACGTCTGTTTGATAAGTGGTCGATATCATCTGTATTACCAATACCAAAGTCAAGATTGTTTAGATAGTTTAATGCACCGATAATATCTTCGTTTGTAATATGATTTGGAAGTAATAAATCAATGCTTTCTTCAAGTTTCTTATATAAGTCATTATTATCTGTATTATCTAAGATTTCTTTTAATACTCTATAGTTAACTCTTTCTTCGATACCTAAGCTTTCAGCATCAACATCAATAAAAGAATTAATCCATACGGTACCATTACCAATTACATTAACTAGTTTATCCTCAACCTTAAGAACAACTTTATTAATTCCTGACTCTTGAATATCATGTGCAACTTCTTTAGAGATCACTTCATCTTTATTAACTAGAAGTTCTCCTGTTTCTGGATTAACTATTTTCTCTGCAGAAACTCTACCTGCAATTCTCTTTTCAAGTGCTAATTTATCGTTGTACTTATAACGACCAACTTTTGTTAAGTCATAACGTCTTGGATCATAGAATAAGCCATTAAATAAATTTGTTGCTGCTTCGATTGAAGGCATTTCACCTGGACGAAGTCTTCTGTATATTTCGATAAGAGCTTCGTCTTGAGATTTTATAGTGTCTTTTGCAAGTGTTGCTTTAATTCTTTCATCATCGCCAAATACACTTAAGATTTCGCTATCTGATGAAAGGCCAATTGCCCTAAGCATAAGTGTAACTGGAACTTTACGAGCCTTATCGATACGAATATAGTAAATATCGTTTGAATCTGTTTCAAGCTCTAACCAAGCACCACGGTTTGGCATGATAGTACCAGCATATAGTTTCTTGCCTAACTTATCATAGCTTTTTTCGTAGTAACATCCTGGCGAACGAACAAGTTGTGATACAACAACTCTTTCTGCACCATTGATTACGAATGTGCCATAATCTGTCATAACAGGGAAATCACCTAAGAATATTTCTTGTTCTTTAACTTCTCCTGTTTCTCTATTGATAAGTCTAACCTTTACCATAAACCTTGTAGAATATGTTGCGTTTCTGGCTTTAGCTTCTTCAATAGAATACTTCGTTTCCTCATTAAAGTGGTAGTCAACAAAGTCTAAAACTAGTTTTCCAGAATAATCAGTAATTGGGAAACATTCGTTGAACACGTCTTTAAGACCCTTATTAACGAACCAGTTATAAGAGTCTTTTTGAACCTGAATAAGGTTTGGCATGTCTACAACTTCTTTGATATCCCCGAATACCATTCTGCTAGTCTTTTCGTTTTTAACTTCACGCATCAAAAAAATCACCTCAGTAATAAATTTTAATTACTTAAATAGGCTTAAGAATTGATACTCGCAAAATTTTATACATCGCTCACATCAGGACGTTCAAGCTGCTTTAAATTACGAATGCCAAGCTTATAGCTTTATTAAATTGTCTTACGTAATGGGTAAATACGGCATAATACCCCTTTCCCCATAATAATCTTTAATATTTTAACAGATTATTTTCTTCTCGTCAATTAATTACGCTACTTTTTTCCTTTTTCAAATTTTGTTAACCAATTGACAAAACGCCTGTTTCGGCCTTATAATCAACACGTGCAATAAGTTTGAAAAGGAGGAATCAAAATGACTAATCCTACTCCGCGGCGCTACAAACTTAAAAGAGCCGGTGATAAAGTCGCCACAACTCCTGATACAAGCATGGAAAAGGAAATCGAAGCTATTATCCAGGAATGCATTGAGAGCCTGGAGCTTAAGATTGTTCTTCCCGAAGACAATGATAACTTTCTTGAAAACATAGTTGGTCACAAGGATAATAAGGAGTTCATACTCCAGATTGCCTCTTTCTTATCTGAAGAAGATGAGGAAGACACTTCAGATGATAGTTCACTCATTGGCCACCCGAATCTCCTTTTTGTTGGTCCTCAGGGAGCAGGAAAAACAATCTGTGCCTTTGCGGTGGCAAAGGCCATGGAGGTACCCATTATTGTTATCGACACCCAGAATCTAGTCACAGCGATGCCTGATCACAAACAATTCAGCAGAGTATTTGGTGGATTGAGTGCCGTTATCGGCGGCGTTGGAAGTTCTGTAGTTCTTTTCAAAGAGGTACAATACATTAATTCATATAGTCAAAATAACAATATCGCAGTATCTACTATGATCTGCTCTTTGATTCGGAATTATCCGGAAAGTCTTTTTATTGCTACTACTTCTCAGGAAGAAGTCGCGTTTCAACGCTTCTTTCTTGAAGAAGGTGGGTTTGATGTACCTGTTACATTCGAGTTACCGGATCATGCTGAACGTGAGGCATTGATTCGTCGATTTATTTCTGCATATCCGCATGAAGATGATATCGATTGTGATAAGCTTGCTAGAGACTTTATTGACTACAGCGGTGGAGACATCCAAAAGACCTTGAGGGCTGCTTGGCGGCAGTGTAAAATCAAGAAAATTCCCAAGCTCAACTATAAGCTCATTAATGAGGCTATTTGGGCTGAGCAATATGGTCGTGAAGTCAAGAAAATGCAGGAAAACGAGATTCGCCTTACTGCATATCATGAAGCCGGCCACGTCATTGCAGGATTCTATGGATGCCCTAACTATCAAGTTAGTAAGGTCGAAGTACTTCGTCGTCAAGAGTCCCTTGGTCTTACCATGGGAGAAAACGATGAGGATAAAGAATCTTACACCATCCAAGATTTGGAAGGACGAATCATTTTGAATTTTGGTGGTAAAGTTGCTGAAGAAATTACTTTTAACACATCCACAAGTGGTGTTGTTCAAGATCTTGCTAATGCAACTGTGATAGCCGTTCAGATGATTAAACGCTGTGGCATGGACCCTGATTTTGGTCCTGTTTATATTGATGACGAAATTTTTCAATCCAATATTTTGGATGATGATGCTGATGTTAGAATTCAAAATCTTCTCAAGCGTCTCTATCAGCAAACTATTCGTATCATGCTTGAGCATAGAGATAAACTTATTCTGATTGCAGAGACACTTTGCCAAAAGGAAGTTCTCTACAAAGAAGAAGTTCTCGCTCTACTCAATCAATAATAAAAAAGCCAATCCCCCCAGAGGGGTTGGCTTTTTTCTCTTTTGGGGACACGACATTTAGGAGAAAAAATTCTCCTAAATGTCGTGTCCCCAAAAGAGAAAAGTTCTAAAAAAGGCATCCGTTTAATGGATGCCTTAAATAGATTACATATTAATATTCAGCAACTTCTTTTCCATCTTCATTGATGCTATATGTATGTGTTTCTCTTGTAGCTTCAACGATATCACCAATTAATCTATGGTTTCTAGAAACGTCTGGGAATCTAATTAATGTTGTTCTTGTAACTTTTGCAGGAGCTCTTAGTAGATAGAAGTTAACTAGTTGTGCAACTTCAGCTCTTGTAATAGCGTTTCCAAGTCTTAGATTTGTTTCTTTCTCTTTAACTGCTGTCATGTTTAATCTGCAAAGAAGTGTAGCATATTGAGCTGCCCAATGAGCATCATACATTTCTTTGTCTGAGATGTAATATAATCTTGTTTTATCTTTATAAATTTTAATTGCTTCATTTTCGTCTTTGATTTCAAAGCCTTCGCCTTCATCTTCCTCGATTTGACGAGCGATGATTGTCATGAATTCTCCGATTGTCATTGTAGCATTTGGCTTGAATGTTCCATCTGGATATCCATTGATTAGACCATAAGCTCTAGCAGCACGAATAGCTTTTCTAGCTTCTAGATATGTTTCATCTAGATCTGGGAAATCATATTCGTTTGTGTCATAAGCTGTTGAAATACCAAAAATTCTTGTAAGAACTAGGGCACCTTCAGCTCTTGTGATTGTGTCATCAGGTCTGAATGTTTCTGTTCCCTTGTCACCATACATAAATGGATCATGTTCTTCATTGATTTCTTCATCAAAATCTTTGATGATTAGGTTGATTACTGATGAAACGTCTTTCTTCTTGCCATCAAGTGTAATAACAGCAGAAGGAGTAACTCTCTTGAATGTAGCTTTAGCTGATCCTAAAGATGTGTATTTAACAACAACAACTTTAGTACCTTCTTCGCCCTTCTTCATTCCATCAAATGTCCAAGTGATTGTACCGTCTTTCTTAGATACATCACCACCATCTTTTTGAACAACTGTAGCTGTTAATGGTAAGTTTAGAACAAGTTCTACTTTACCATCTGTTGTTTTACCACCATTTTTGTAATCAACATAGTAAACAACTTTTTCATCTAATACATAGATATTCTTATTAGCTCTTTCATTGTCTTCGTTTTCATATGGTTCACTACGAAGAGAAACTGCTAATTTGTTAAGATCTTCGTTTTCTTTCATCCATGGCTCAACAATTAGTTCTCCATCTGATTCTGTATCAGGATCAACTGGATCTACTGCAGATTTCTTGTAACCACAAACTGTGCAAACGTTCTTATCATTAAATTTGTGAGCTTCTTTCTTTCCAAGCTCTTTGTCACATCTTTCACATTCTGTCCAGTGATATTCACTGTTGAATACGATGCATTCTTTATGTCCTAATGCAGCGATAGTAGTTTCCTTTGTATCTCCACATCTAGTACATTTTTCAACTTTCTTTCCTGCTGTTGTGCAAGTAGCTGTTGTAGTTGTAACTTTGTAATTGTGTCCTAATGCTGGTGTTGTTGTTTTTTGCTCATCACCACATCTAGAACATTTCTTAACTGTTTCACCAGCTTTTGTGCAAGTAGCTGTTGTTGTAGTTGTCTTGTAGTCATGTCCAAGAGCTTCGATTACAGATTCTTCTTTAACATCTCCACATCTTGTGCATTTAGAAACTTTCTTTCCAGCCTTTGTACAAGTAGCTGCTGTTGTAGATACCTTGTATTCATGTCCAAGAGCATCTTTAGCTTCTTTCTTTTCTTTGCCACATCTTGTGCACTCGTAAACAATTTCTCCTGCTTCTGTGCATGTAGCTTCTACTTCTGATTTCTTTTCAAAATCATGTCCTAAAGCCTTACCCTCTGTCTCGCCACATTTTGTACATGTCTTTGGCTTGTCGCAAGTAGCTTCTGCCCATACATGTGTATGAACTGGGCTAACTGGAGTAGGTTCTGGAGTATTAGTTGGAGCTGTTGTTGGTTCAATTGTTGTTGGAGCTGATGTACCACCAACTAATTTTGTCTTTCCACATCTATCACAAGTAGCTGTGTTACCGTTAACTACATAGTGATGTCCTAAAGCTGTACCTAAAGTAGCTCCGCACTTTGTACAAGTCTTAGGTGCTGTACATGTTGCAGCAGCATATGTGTGAACAACACATACTGCAGCTTGAGCTTCTGTATTTGCAAAAGGAACAACTGCAACGAAAGCAAGAAGTAATGCAAATACTACGAATTTGAAGTTAAAATTTTTCATTATATGTCCTCCTTAAAATATAATATTATTTACAAAAAAAGGTCACAAAAAAGCTACAGACAACCTTAGATTCTCCATAGCTCCTCTTTCGTAAAAATATTGTTCTTCATAACACGATTGTAAGTATAACATAATTTTTTTAAAAAGTGAAGTGTTTTTGTAAAATTTGTGTAATTTTTGTAACCAAAATGAAAAAATCCCGTATTATTTGTAATAAAACAGGATTTTTATCAAAATTAGCCTTTATTTTACGATTTCGCGCCCTTCTTCAGTTAGATAATACATATGCATTCCTCTAGTAGCCTCAACTATATCCGCATATAGTCTATGGTTTTTAGGCACATCTGTAAATGTAGCTGTTCCATTAACTGCTGGTCCTCTGTTCAAGTAAAAATTTATCAATTGTGCTACTTCAGCCCTTGTAATTTCATTATCTAGGCCAATCGTCCTGTTTGCACTTGAAACAGGGGTTAAATTTAGTCTAAGTAGAAGATTTATGTAGTACAATGCCCAATGTGATGTAACAGTGCTTTCCCCCACTATATAACGTGTTATTGGATTATTGTAATCTTTGATTGTATTTTCTTTCTTCTTAACATCTAAACCATTTATATTTCTCTCATTTGCATCATAATCTATAAAAGCAGCCAAAATCTTCATAAATTGTGCTTTAGTCATCGTAATATTTGGCCTATATGTTCCATCAGTATATCCATTAATAATACCAATTCTAGTTGCTGCGACAATAGCTTTTTGAGCCTCAGGATAGGTATCTAAAATATCGCTAAACTCTGTACCATCAACATAGATGCTAGCATAAGATATTCCAAGTATTCTAGCTAGTACAATAGCGCCTTCAGCTCTTGTTATTGTATCATTTGGCCTAAATGTTCTTCCATTTTGATCTCCGAACATGTATGGCTCATGACTCTCTGTAATTCGAGTTTCACTGTTAAGATATATGTAGTTAATTACTGCAGATACATCTCTTAAAAGATTGTTGTTATATATTTTAGCTACAGGATACACAATCTCTGAAACCTTATTTGAGTTACTAAGATTTAGATATTTGATTTTAACAATATTTGTGCCCTCATAACCCTTTTTCATATTAGAATATGTCCATGTGATAGTATTCTTAACACTATCAAATGCTCCACCGGCCATATCAACTATTTCGGCAGAAAGTGGAAGCTCAAGAACAATACTTACATTATTATTAATAACATTTCCACCATTTTTAAAATCAACATAATATGTAATCTCTTCATTTAACGAATAGATATTTTTATTAGCCTTTGCCACTTTAGAAGAATCGTTTCTAAGTGATACTGCAAGCGTTGATATTTCGTTATTCTTTTTCATCCATGGTTCAATAACTAATTCATCTTTACTAGGAGCAGAAGTAGGATTTATCCCTGATGGAGTAGTACTAATTCCAGGTAAATTTGTTGTTTTAGGTGGAATTACAGTGACAACTCCAGGTCTAGGTGTTACTGTCTCCTTAATCGGAGAAGCTGTTCTTGGTATAGGTGTATTTGTTACTGGCTTTGGCGTAGTAATAATAGGAAGAATTGACTTTGTATCAATATAAATTGAAAATGTTAAAGGTTTTGATAATGTACCATCCTTATCTTTAGCAACAACCGTAAGCAAATGAACCTCTCCTATATTAAATGCAGGAACTGATATATACGCTGAAGAACTCGAGATCATCGAGAATTCTCCTGTATCATCCCATTTATATCCAACTTCAGACACTGTAGAACTAGAATTACCTTTAATAAGAAAACTACTCCCAGCTGCTTTTGTTATAGCCATTGCGTTAGGACTATAAAGCGCATAATTCGTAGCATTAATACTTCCATCATATAACTCAACCGATACGTTACTCGCTGCAATAGCTAGTGAGCAACTCATAACAATTATAAGCATTACAAATAATATTGTTCTTCCAGCTTTCAAAGTATAATGGCACCCCCAACAAATAGAAATTTATATGAATATTACTCAGATATTACTATACCAAATGAGCCATCGTTTCTTTTAAATAAAACATTTACTTTTCTTGTATCAAAATCAACATATGTTAGGAAAATATCATCAGATTTAGACAACTCTAATTTTGCATCTTCTAAAGTAAGTGGTTTTAATGAATAAGTTCTTGTTAATGTAACTTCGCCTTCCTTAGAAGTACCTCCCTCAACACTTTTTCCTTGTTCTTTTTCTCTATATTCTGCATTTTTATTCTTGTCAGCAAATTTTTCTTTGCTTTTTCTCATTTGTCTTTCTAATCTATCTAAAGCTAAATCAATAGATGCATATAAATCTTCATTTTTTTCTTCAATCTTTATAAACTCTCCATTGTGAGAAAGTTGCATTTCAACAATTTGTTCCTCTCTCTCAACCTTACAAAGTACGTTAAGTTCCGTATTTGCACCTTCAAATTTCTCTAATCTATCTGCCTTTTCTGTAACGTATTGTCTAATTGCATCCGTGATTTCAATGTTTTTACCAGTAACTTTAATGTTCATAATAATACCTCCTTAAAACTACCTTATCCAATAATTATTATGCATTATTTAAAGAATATAACTTTAATTATGTTAGCAATAATAAAAATAGCCTGTATGCCAATAATTACTGGAATACCTATTTTGAACTTTGGCTTTTGTGTCTTATGCTTGAAAACATTCATTCCAGCTAATACACCTAATGAACCACCTATAGCAGCCGCAGCAATAAGTGTGCTCTCCGAAATTCTCTTATATGCTTTCTTTTTATATTCTTGATCATCTTTGGCATTTGCTCTAATTTCACCATTAAGCTGAGCATATTTTTTGTCTTTCTTCATAAGAACAAAGCCAACTATATTCGTAATAAGAATATAGAAGAAAACCCTAAGAAATGGATTTGAAATAATACCTGAAAAAATCATTTTAATAGCCCCAATTATAGGCGAAACTATATTGTCTACAGCAGTGTCCATAGTTTCATTCATAATAAAACCTCCATTCACTTTGCTAAATATATTATATCATTATAAAAATTTAATCTCAATTAAAAGTATTATTTTATAATGAAAATAAACTCATTTGATTGCTAAGTGTCATTCCTTTTAAACAACCTGCATTTTGTAGTATGTCTATAGTTGATTTTCCAATACCAGCTCGAATCTTAAGTTCTTCAACTGACATAAATTCCCCATCTTTTTCTCTGCTAGCTTGTATGCTCTGTGCTGCAACAGTCCCAAGACCCGGAATCGAATTAAGTGGTGGCCTTATTCCTCCATCTTCCATTGTAAACTTAATCGCATCCGATTTATATAAATCAATATCTAAGAAATTAAAACCTCTTTCATAAAACTCTAAAACTATCTCCAAAACAGGATACATATCTTTATCTTTTGGAAGAGCAGCATTTCCTAAAGAATCAATTTCTCTCATTTTGTCAATTACTCTTTCTTTTCCATGAGCCATAATATCAGAATCAAAGCCATCTGCTCTAATAGAAAAATAAGCTGTGTAATAAGCCCTTGGCACATGAACTTTAAACCATGCAATTCTAAATGCATTTGTTACATAAGCTGCCGCATGCGCCTTCGGGAACATATATTTAATTTTCTTGCATGAAGAAATATACCAATCTGGAACATCATGTTCTCTCATCATTGCTTCTTGCTCTTCATTTAAGCCTTTTCCTTTACGGACACTTTCCATTATTTTAAATGCTGGCTTAGGTGGAAGCCCCATTTTAATTAAATAAATCATTATATCGTCACGTGTACAAATAGCATCTTCAAGGTTTATAGTTCCTTCTTGAATAAGTGTTTGTGCATTATTAAGCCAAACATCCGTACCATGTGATAATCCAGATATTCTTAATAGCTCCTCAAATTTTGTTGGTTTAGTATCTACTAGCATTCCTCTAACAAATTTAGTTCCAAATTCAGGAACACCATAAGTACCAACAGATGACCTAATTTGTGATTCATCTACTCCTAATGCTTTTGTAGAACAGAAGATAGACATTGTCTCTTTATCATCTAAAGGAACTTTTCTAGGATCAATACCAGTCAAATCTTGAAGCATTCTTATAACTGTCGGATCATCATGACCAAGAATATCTAGTTTTAGTAAGTTTTGGTCTATAGAGTGATAATCAAAGTGTGTAGTTATAATATCGGAATCTGGGTCATCTGCAGGATGCTGAACAGGGCAGAATTCATATATTTCATGTCCAACAGGAACTACAATAATTCCTCCCGGATGCTGACCAGTTGTTCTTTTTACACCTGTACAGCCCACCGCTTCTCTTGAAATTTCAGCCGAATTAACTACTTTATGTCTTTCCTCATAATATTTTTTAACATAACCATAAGCTGTTTTATCAGCAATTGTTCCAATTGTTCCAGCTTTGAAAGTAGTCCCCTTTCCAAAGATGATTTCTGTATATCTGTGCGCTTTAGCTTGATATTCACCAGAAAAGTTAAGGTCTATATCTGGCTCTTTATCTCCATCAAATCCAAGGAATGTTTCAAAAGGAATATCCATCCCATCTTTTGTAAGAGGTGTCCCACAATTAGGACAAATCCTATCTGGAAGGTCATAGCCATTCTTAACACCAAAATCTGAAAAGTCAGAGAACTTACAATTTGGACATCTATAATGAGGTTGTAAAGAGTTTACTTCAGTAATTCCAGTTAAGAAAGCAACAAGTGAACTTCCTACGGAACCTCTTGAACCAACTATATATCCATCCTCATTAGATTTTTTAACAAGTTTTTGAGCAATAATGTACATTACTGAGAATCCATTTTTAATAATTGAGTCTAGTTCTTTATTAATTCTCGTTTCTACAATTTCAGGAAGCACTTCTCCATATAATTCATGCGCTCTATCCATAGTTATAGTTCTAATTGTTTCTTCGCATCCATCAATGTGAGGTGCTGCTTTGTAGCTTGCAATTGGGCTAATCTTTTCACACATGTCTGCGATTTTATTAGTATTAGTTACAACTACCTCATATGCTTTCTCTTTACCCAAATATTCAAATTCTTTAAGCATTTCTTCTGTTGTTCTTAAATATAATGGTGCTTGGTCATCTGCATCATCATATCCTTGTCCCGCTTGAAGAATTCTTCTATATAATTCATCTTCCGGGTCCATAAAATGAACATCACATGTAGCAACTACTAATTTGTTTAATTTTTCACCAAGTTCAACTATTTTCCTATTAAAATTTTTTAAAGTCTCAACATCCGGCACAGTGCCTTCACGTACTTTAAACATATTATTTCCTAAAGGCTGTATCTCTAAATAGTCATAAAAGTCCGCTATCTCTTCTAGTTCTTCTTCTGACTTTCCTTCTTCTATTGCCCTATATAGTTCACCTTGTTCACAGGCACTTCCTATTAGTAATCCTTCAGAATACTTTTTTAGTAGACTCTTTAAAGTTTTTGGTTTCTTATAATAGTAATCTAAATGCGCAATTGAAACTAATTTATATAAATTTTTTAGTCCTATGCTATTCGTAGCAAGTATAATTGCGTGATATGTTGGTAATGTTTTGTAATTAATATCTTGAGCAAGAGAACTATCAACATCTTTAAATTTTGAAATTTCTTTTTCTTTTAGTTTTTCTAGCATAACATCAAATACTTTTTTTAATGTATCAACATCAGCTAGTGCTCTATGAGCAACATCAACTTTTATTCCAAGGTCTTCAGCAATTAATCCTAATTTATATTTTTTTCTCTCCGGGAATAGTTCCTTTGCAAGTGCTAAAGTGTCTATCCATGGATAATTAAACTCAAGGCCAAGTCTTCTTGCATTTTCGCGAATAAAGCCAACATCAAAGTTGGCATTATGCGCAACAATTGTTGTCCCTTTGCAAAACTCTATAACCTTCGGCAAAACAATATCTATTGTTTCTGCATCTTTAACCATTTCATCTGTAATATTAGTTACTTCTACTACTCTTTGAGGTATTGGCTTTTCCGGATTTACAAAACATTCAAAAGTGTCTATTACTTCACCATTTTTGACTTTCATAATACCAAATTCAGTAATTTTTTCTGTTATTTTAGAAATTCCGGTTGTTTCAATATCTAATATACAGTATGTCTCATTTTCAAGAATCTGATTATCGTTATAATCATAAATAGAAGTTAATCCATCAGGAACTAAATATGCTTCAACACCATATAAAACTTTAATATCAGAATCCTTTGCGGCTTTTTTTGCATCTGGAAATGCTTGAACCACTCCATGGTCTGTTATAGCAATGGCTTTGTGGCCCCACTTTATTGCACGTTTAATTAGAGCTTCTGCAGAAGTTATACCATCCATCTGAGACATTTGTGTATGCATATGGAGTTCAACTCTTTTTTCTTCTGCATTATCCATTCTCTCAGATTTCTTAAATTCCTTTTCTTCAATGCTATCTGCAATTACACCATATTCTTTTGAAAAAGTATTAAATTCATATGTACCAACTATCCTTGCGCCTTTTAGCCCTTTAAATTTTGGTTTAGTTTCTTCATATTCCGCTTTCTTTAAAAATGCTTTGCAATTAATCGAGCTAGTTCCGTCATAAATATCGAAAGATACCAAGTAACTACCATTCTTTGTTTCACGGCTATCAAAGTTGGATACTTCACCTGAGATTATTACTTCAGGATTATCTTCATTTAAATCTATAATTTTTACTTCTTTAGGATCTCGAACATCTTTCCATCCCTTAAAAAGTAATTTGTCTTTATCTTTAACATTTACAAATGTCTTTTTTCGTGGCATTTTTTTTGCAATAGTAGATTCTGTTATATAACTAGTACTTGCTACCAAATCTGAAGGATGAACTGCATTATTCATGAAGTTCTTTTCCTGCGCCAACTGGCTATCTACACTTTCCAAAAGTGAGTTTAATTCTGCGTCTGATGGAACAGAATTACTCATCTTCATTTCATGATTTTGGCCCTCAGCCATTACAGATGATCTTTTATTATTTGAAACTACCTTTTTTCTTTCTTCGTCTAAAGTATCTTTACTTACAATATTCTTTGCATTTTCAACAAGTATGTCTCTGACTATACTCTCCTGCTTTGTTTTGTTTTCTTCTATAAAAGATTTGCCATCAGGTTCATAAAATTCAATATGATATCTTTTCCCGGTAGTATTAAAAATAAAATCACTGACTGTCTTATCAATATTCTTTTGAAGTAGTAAAAATTTGCCTCTTGCGCTAAGCGAAACGTTAACAGTATCACCAACAACCTCTGCCTTACTATTAGCAAAACTACCCCTTGTTAATATATATTTTTTTGAGAAGAAATCTACAACTTCTCCCCAATTAAATTCCTTATTATCCAATTTAAAACTGCCTCCAAAACATATTTCAAATTACATTAAATAATTGTACTATAAATAAAATATGCTAACAAGGAAAAATAGTTTTTTAAACAAACTCCTCCCACACAAGGTTTGCCAAGTCTAGTCCTTTTTTTGTCAACTTTACATATTGCATATTATTGTGATTTTCATAGCAAAGAAGACCTTCATCTACTAATTTATTAAAAGTCTTTTTAAAATATTCAAAAACATCAAAATGAAATTTATCTTGTAATTCTTCTTTAGATACACCTTCAATTAATCTTAGTTTCAAAATCATATATTCTTTTATTTTTGTTTCCTTATCTTGTATTTCTTCAATTTCGCATAAACCAGGGCAAGGGATTTTAGCTTTAGTATTAATATCACCACTTAATCTCTCTATATAATCTTTAACACTATTTATATTTTTATATCTAATCATATTTATATATGAACTTGCGCCAGCCCCTATTCCATAGTATTCATTTTGGTTCCAATAACATAGATTGTGTTTAGACTCAAAACCCGGAATAGCAAAATTAGATATTTCATATTGATTGAAACCAGCATAGAATAATCGGTTACAAATCTCATAATACATATTGCGTTCTTCTTCATCACTAGGAAGATTATTAAATACACCAGGATATTTTTGAATTTGTTCATCATGAAGAATAAGCGAATAGCAAGAAATATGTTCTGGTCTTATTTTAAAAATAAAGTCTAAAGAATCTTTTACGTCTTCAATAGTTTGAGAAGGAAGTCCAAACATTAAATCAACACTGATATTATCAAACCCGCATTCACGTGCCAGTGAATAAGTTTTTTTGAAGTCCTCTAGTGAGTGAATTCTGCCAATTTTCTTAAGTAAAAAATCATTTGTGGTTTGTAGACCAATACTTAGTCTATTAATCCCTGCCGATTTATAGTCTATTAACTTTTCTTTAGTAACCGTTCCTGGGTTTACTTCAATTGTAACTTCCCCATTACAATTTATTAATGACATTACCTCTTTAATAAATTTTGAAGGAATATATGATGGCGTACCACCACCAAAATATACAGAATAAAACTTATTACTTCCTTCAAAATCAATAACTGCTTTTAATTCTTTTATTAAAGCATCAATATAATCCTCTATTAAATTATCAATGCCCATATATGAGTTAAAGTCGCAATAACTACATTTATGGGCACAAAATGGTATATGAATATAAAGTGATTTCAATTTTTATCTTCCTTCATTTTTTCTAATTTCTTCAGCAATCTCATGTATCTTTTTAAATCTGTGGCTTACTCCTGCCCTGCTTAATGGTGGGGTAAGCATTTTTCCTAATTCTTCGAAAGTAGCTTCCTTATATGACATCCTCAATTTAGCAAGCTCTATGAGAGTCTCTGGCAAGGTGGTAAATTTTCTTTTCTTTTTAAGTAACGCAATATCCGCAATCTCAATTAAGCTTGCGTCTACCGTTTTATCAAAATTAGCATTCTCAAAATTTGTTTTTCTATTTACATTATTTCTAACTTCTTTAATAACTCTAGTTTCTTCAAATTTTAAAGTTCCACTATTAGCTCCAATAACCGCAAGAAACGTTGAAATTGATTCTGCTCCTTTTATATATATAACAAAGTCTTTTTTTCTTTTAGTCATTTTTGAATTTATTTCAAAGAATTCAATCATTTCATTTATAAATAATGCATTTCCATGATTATTAATTGCCATCTCTAAATGATACCTACTATCTGGATTGGCTATGCTTCCTGATCCCAAAAAGACTCCTCTTAAAAAAGCGCGCTTGCAATCATCACTTTGCTCGATTTCGTCCTTTTCGTTAAGAACAATTTGAAGTTTTTCATTTATATTTATAAATCTCTCATCAAATATCTTTTTCAAATCTTCTTTGTTAGTTATCTTAAGATGATATAAAGTTTCTTCATTAGGAGACTTTGGTCTTTCAACATTTGATTTTGCAGAGATATCAAAGCACGCCTTTAAGAAGGTATAGGTTCTTCTTATAGCATATTCATTTTCTGTAGACATCTTTAGAATGTATTCACCGTCTTGCAGAGTAACAACGCAATTAGTAATTATAAAGCCAATAAGCTCTGCCTTACTAAGTTTTTTATCTTTAACAGCTATCTTTGTAAGTTCCGCTTTTACATCAGTAGAAAAAGACATATTAACCCTCCATAATATATACACCGCTAACTACTCTATTATTACCAGAAAAATCATTTATTACATTAGTATTGCTATATCCCTCTTCTTTAAGTATCTTTACAACATCATCTTTTTCATCAAATCCAATTTCAAAAATCAAGTGACCATCATTTTTCAAAAACCTTTTTGCGTCTCTAGAAATAGACCTATAAAACTCAAGGCCATCCTCGCCACCATCAAGTGCAATAATTGGCTCATTTTCTGTAACTTCTTTTTGTAGCTTTTTAATTTCTTCTGTTTTTATGTATGGCGGATTTGAAACTATTACGTCAAATTTATTATTTTCATCCAGCTCTTCAAATAGATTCGATTGAGCAAAATTTATTAAAACGTTATTATTCTTTGCATTTTCTCTTGCGACTTCAAGTGCATCATTACTAATATCAACAGCAGAAACGTTTAGCCCTTCAACATATTTTGCAAGTGAAACTGCAATACACCCAGAGCCTGTACACATATCTAAGACATTGACGCTATCTAACTTTTCCATTTTTGCATTACATATCTTAATTGCATATTCAACTAATACCTCGGTGTCATCACGTGGTATTAGAACCTTATTATTCACATTAAAAACTAACTTCATAAATTCTTTCTTTGATGAAATATAAGCATATGGAACATGATTACATCTTTCATCAATTAAATCTTGAAATTTTTTATAGCTATCATCATCTATTTCATCATACTTTGGCAGGTAACTAAGGTCTATATTTAAGGCAAGAGATAAAAGCATTCTCGCTTCACGTTCATCAATTCCATTATTTTTTAGCTTTATTTTTGCTTGATTTAAAACTTGAATAACTTTTTTCAAAACTTATCTCTCACCTCACCATACTATTACCACAAATCAGCATCCTTATCTTCTGGAATAACAGCCTTCAAAGAATGAATAGCAACCTCGATTTGAGAATCATCAGGTTCTCTAGTTGTTAATCTTTGAAGCCACATTCCAGGTTTATTTAGCCATGAAATAAACTTATTATCTGAATGTTTTCCGGCAAATTTTATAATTTCATAAGATACACCCGCTATAACAGGTAAAAGTGCAATTCTAATTAAAACATTGATGAATAAATTTGGATGTCTTCCAACAATTGAGTATATTATTATACTTATTACTACAACAAATAGTAAAAAGCTTGTTCCACACCTTGGATGAAATCTCTTGTACTTTTTAACATTCTCAACAGTAAGTTCTTCACCGTTTTCATAACAGAATATACTTTTATGTTCTGCACCATGATACTCAAATACTCTTCTTATATCCTTCATTTTAGATACTAGGGTAAGGTATCCTAAAAAGATTGCAATCTTAACAATGCTTTCAACAACATTATATAAAAACACATTTCTCTTTTTAGCTTCTAATTTATCTGTAGTAGCTAATATTGTTTCTCCAGAAACAACACTAGATACTTCTCCAGATACATGTTCTCCACTTACAACATCTCCACTAGCTATTGAAGAAATATTTTCTCCTGGAACAACAAAATTTGCAATAACATTTGGGAGAACAAAGAACAAACCAATACTTAAAGCAAGCGAACTAATCATTGTTAAAAATAGTGCAAACCCAGATAGTTCTCCGGAGTTGTTGTCTTTATTCTTCTCCTCATTGTTATTATCCGATTCATTTGTTTCATTGTTTTTAGCTTCTTCTTTTGGAGTGCCATCTTCTTCAAAAAATTGTGCTGAATACATTAGCGCATTAATACCAATAACCATTGAATTAATAAATGCGAAGATTCCCCTCAAAATTGGAATTTTTCTAAAACTACCTTTTATTTTATTTTCAGTTATTTTACA
This sequence comes from Bacillota bacterium, assembly GCA_016280725.1. Classification (GTDB taxonomy): domain Bacteria; phylum Bacillota; class Clostridia; order TANB77; family UBA1234; genus RGIG6105. The sequence goes on from JAEEHF010000009.1 coordinate 20,271, forward strand.
TGTTATTTCACCATCTGGCTTTCTGACTGAGACTGCTGTTTTTTCAGGGCCTCTCATCATAACGCCTTCTATAACTGCTTGTCCTCCAATTGATGTTATTTTCTTTTCTCCCATATCATTTGTCCTTTCGCAACACTATTCCATTATAACAGGCTCTGTATAATATACATTTCCAAAAATATCAGTTAATCTATAATAAATTAAACATTCGCCATCGCCTAAGCTTTCATAAAAAATCTTAAGTGGTTCCTTTCCAACAGTAACCTTATCATTTATATAGTGTTCATCTTCAAAGCCACCATTATAGTCATAGTAATCTGCTACATAATCTATAGTATCACCTGGCATTAGTGGTCTTAATCCTTTTTCAAATACCATTTGCTCAGCATCTTCATAATCTGGTTCATACCCAATTATTTCTCCATCAGGATTTTGCTTATCAAAGTATAAAATTAGAAATACTCTTTCGTCATTAACGACTGCTGGGACTTTTCCTTTTTCAAATTCATCTGTACGTTCGATTACCTCATAATGAATATTATCTCCATTAATAGCAAGCCAAGTACCATCAAACTCTATTTTTAAATCACCTTTTTGATCAAGTTCAAAATAGCTATCATTTCCCATATCAATGTAGCCTTTTCCATCATCATACCAAACAACAGATTCAACTTTAGTAATTTTCTCCCAATCTTTATCCTTTAGTTGAAGAGCAAAGTAGTCCCCCTTATCAACTACCTTTAGAAGCTTAATGTCTAAAGAATTATCATCAATAAAGTCTTGATGAGAGCTTCTAAATAAAATATCATACCAACTAAATGATGAATAATCTGTTGAGTCTTGAGTATATGAATTATTATTTACTACATATGTAGGTTTACGACCACTTGCTAGTAAATTTACGTACTCTGTAAGAACGTTCGTATATTCTGAACCAATACCTATGTTTTTATAAATTGAAAGCATTTTATCATAATATGACAATTTTTTATTTGGAATAAAAATAGACATACCATTTGAATTACGAACATTACTATTCGTTTTATTATAATCTATAGCGCTCTGAACACTAGATATTAATCTAGAAGATGAAGGAACATTCATATTATTAGCGAAATCTATTAAATCAAGTGTATCAATTGTTCCATCATTATATGCTTTAGTATAAGCAATTCCTTTAGAGAAAGTATTATATTTGTTTTTATCAAAGTATGTTCCTTTAATATCTTTTAAGAAAGAAACAATATTTTCATAAACATCATCCATTTTGCTTAAATCCATACAACTTAATGTTGCGTCTGGTGCTCTAAAGCCACTATTAGATGCAATAAATGAATCTACTATTACTTTTCCAGTAACATTTCCTTTTTGTGAAGAATCACTAGATATAGAATTAAAAATCTTTATATAATTCCATCCAGTACCTGGTTCAGTTTCCTCTGAAGCAACCAAATAGTTAGCATGGTCTTTTAATGCATATGCAGTTTCCATATTTGCCATTAAGCATGCGTCGAAACCAACAAATTCAAGTTTCATATTTGCGTTTCTTAATGCTTGTTTTATTTCATCAATAGTTAAGGTATCATTCTTAGCTGCATTTTGGTCCATACCAAATCCAGCAACAGCTCCTCCGCCATGATCCCACATAATAAGTGAATACTTATCTGCTTTGTAATTGTCTTTGCAAAAGCTTAAGAAACTTGAAAGTGTTCCAGATGCTGACATATTTTGAAGTCCTAGATTATCTTTAACTAGCTTTAATTTGTGATTATCAATTTTATAAATTTGATTTGTCTTATTTGAAATTCCAAAGTCGTACCATCTTCTTGCGCCACCAGTATAGATTAATACGTTTATCTCATTTGAAAGTGTTGCTTTAAGCATTTCCTCTATATCTGCTGATGCATATCCACCATCTGATTCAAGATTAGAACCACACATGTATATCATTAAAGTATATGTATTCTTTGATGTATTTTTTATTGATTCATCTTCATATGATACATAGTTAGAATTGTTAATATTTGTATTATTAGTACTTTCTTGCTGTCCACCAAAAAGATATTCAAAGAAACTACTATCTGAAGCATATTCAGTTTGGGAATTATAATTCTCTGCATAATTATAATCGTAATTATTGTATTCGCTAGGAATTGTATCATCAGAGTTTTGCATAACAACCATAACAATAATAATAATTATGATGATTAATAATACGCCTTTCCCACCACCAGGCAAGTTTAGACCAGTTCCTTGTTGATTTTGGTTTCCTTGGCCATTTTGTCCATTTTGACTACTTATAGTATTAATAACATGAAAAAGATTATTTAAGTTCATATTTCCTCCATATTAATTAAAAATCTAATACGAATTATATTATTTTTGTGGTGAAAATACAATAATCTAACTAGCAATAAATAGCTCAGTTTTTCCTTTTTATTTTGCGCATGCTATAAGTATGTCCCACAAAAATGCCAGCACAAGGCTTCTGACTTCTTAATGATAGATATTTACGATAGCAAGAAAATGCTTTGGGCCGACATATATGGAGGGGGAACCCAAAGCATTTTTATGCTATCGTTAATATATATTATTTAGTGTCTTGAAGCCGACGCGTTGTTTTTGTGGGACATACTTATAGCATGCGCAAAACAGAAAAAAAGAGAGAGCATTTGCTCTCCCTTTATAATCACATCATCTGATAAACCTGACTCAGTGCTTTCAACAATCCCTTAGCATCCTTGTAGGTTCCATCAGCAAATTCCGTACCTTCCGCAACCTTCTTGACTGCCCTCTTAAGCTTCAAAGGATTGTAGCCGAAGGCCTTGGCAACATACGAAATCGTGATGTACACTTCCAGCATATCGACACGAACATAGCCCGCATCAGCATACTCTACGAAATGACGATCGAAGGTATACCCATCGACAGTTCCGGGTCCCATTGCCCTGTGCCTGCGAATCTCCTCCGCAAACTCAGACGAAGTCCGGTCAGCCATACGCATCATTGCACACAGAATGACAAACATTTTGTACTCAAGGGTCTGGATGTACTCATTCCGGTTGTACTGAAGCTCCATGCTTTTGCCTCCTTATTGTCCTTTAGTGGTTTTCTAGAACCAAATTGCCCTAGAATGCCTCTTTTGAATTGGCCATGAGTATTATACAACCATTTTCAAGTTATGTCAACCTTGAATAATTATGCCTACTATTTTATTAACTTATTAGCAAGGAATACAAGTAAGCAAGCTCCTAAAACAGATACAACAATGCCTCCAATAAGTCCACTTGCGCCTATTCCAATAAGTCCTAAAACAACACCTCCAACAATTCCTCCAAGTATACCCAAAATGATATTTCTAAGTAAACTTCCTTCAGATTTCATTATCTTCCCAGCAATCCAGCCAGAAACAGCACCAATAATAAGTTGAATTATAATGTTTACTATCATGTTCATACTAATACCTCCTATAATTAATATATAATTATATTATCATTATCAAAGTTATTAATAAATAAATTTGCTACAAAATGATTTTCTATGCTCTGGCGTTAAACCATATTTTTTTATTGCATCAATATGCGTTTTTGTTCCATATCCTTTATGTTTTTCTATTCCATATTCAGGATATTTTAATGCCATCTCGTCGACCATTCTGTCCCTTGTAACTTTTGCAATAATTGAAGCACAAGCAATATTAATAGATAGTGCATCGCCTTTTATTATTGGCAAGTATGGAATATTGCATGTATCGACATGTTTTTCTGCATCAATAAAAATGTAATCTGGCTTAACTTGTAAGTTTGCTACCGCCTCGTGCATCGCTTTTCGAGTTGCTTCTAAAATATTTATTTCATCAATTGTATTGTTATCTACTATCCCGACTCCCCAAGCAACTGCCTTTTCTTTTATCTCATCAAATAAAGCTTCTCTTTTCTTTTCGGATAGTTTTTTTGAATCATTTACTCCTTCAATAAGACATCCCTTAGGTAATACCACACAAGCCGCAACAACTGGTCCAAATAATGGTCCCCTTCCAGCCTCATCAATTCCACCTATAAGTTCAAAACCTTTTTCATTATATTCTCTCTCAAATTTGCTAAGTTCAATTAGTCTTTCATGCTCTTTTACTTCACGAATTTTCTTTTTTTCTTCTTTTTCCTCTGCTGTCACAATAAACCTTCCTTCTCTAAAATAGGAAATATATTATATTCACTACTGTTTTAACCTATTTTCAATACTATTCTTTAACACTTCAAATTCATCTATTCTTTGATATTTTGGAACACTTTCATTAAATGCGTCAATTATTCTATTATAATCAACGTCAAAATCTTCAACATAAAGATTTGCACAGATTTTATTACCCTTTTGATATAGTGTTGCCTTTTTAATATACTCATTTTGCTCAAGCTTTTCTTCAACATCTTCAGGAGAAACATTCTCACCATTATATGTTAAAAGCATTCTCTTTTTTCTACCTTTAATAAATAACTTATTATCTTTTATACATCCCAAATCTCCAGTATGAAAATATCCTTTATCGTCAAATACTTTTTTAGTAGTTTCTTCATCGTTGGCATACCCCAAAAAGACTGCATCACCTTTTGCAATTATTTCGCCAACTCCATTCTCATCAGGTTCAAATATCTTTACCTCTAAATCTTCAAAAATAGTCCCTGCACTTTCTAAATCATCACTATAAGGATATGCGATGGCGAAAGATGAAGCTGTTTCCGAAAGAGCATATGCTTGCATCATATTTAATCCAGCATCTTTGTATTTTTGCCTAATGCTTCTATCAAGTGCTGCTCCACCACAGAAGATATACTTTATGTTCTTTCCAAATGCAATACTAATGTTATCTCCATAGCCTTCAAGCATTTTTTCGGCTACTTTTGGAACCATACAAAATATTGTCGGATTATATTCTAACAATTCTTTTGATATTTCAGTTGTACCAGAAGATAAGTAAACTTTATACCCGGCTATTAATGAGTAGATAAAGTTATAAATATTCCCATATGTATGATTTAATGGTAAAAAAACATATGTAGAATCTGTATGGTCAAAAGGGCATCTCCTAATTAAAGAATTATATCCTGCTAAAATATTCTTTTCCGAGAGCATTACACCCTTTGGTTTTCCGGTTGTACCACTAGAAAAAACTATTTTACAACACTCTTCGTAATTATTATGTGGCAAATCATAGTTAAAACAATTATTGCCTTCTTCCTTAAAATCATCAAAGCAAATAAAATCAATGTTATATTTATCCTTTAGTCCTTTAACGATTTCTTCTTTTTCTCTACCATATAATAAAACAGGTGCTTCTAGCCTTTCGATTGCATAAGAAAGATCATCTTCTTTCCATTCTTTAGATACAACTACACTTTTTCCAACATAAACTAAAGATGCCAAGTCAACCTGCATTAATTTGCAAGAATTGTCTCCAAAAATAATAATATATTGATCTTTATAACCTTTATCTATTAAGCTTTTAGCAATATCACAAACACCCGCTATAAAATTCCCAAATGTATAGGAATGAACTTCACCATTTATTTTTTCATATACATATTCTTCAGAATTCCATTTTTCAAAATCGTCCTTTAAAGTTTCATATAACCTTTTCATTTTTAAACCTTCTTTAACCTTAATATTCTATGATTTTACTTAGTAGCACATATTCATACTTATCTTCTATTACTTCACTAGCATAGTTTTGATTAATTTTGCCGTCTCTTATAAGTGCTCCAATACTTGGCTTCTTCAGCTCATTTAATTCGTCAGAAATAGATTTAGATAAAGCCTTTCCAAGTCCCTTATGATTTTGATCAACTCCCATATATAGCATAACATAATCATTAGGCTTATTCTTAATTTTGAGTATTTTCAACAATTTTATAATATTAATATTACATATTAAGTTGCTATAATTTGGTATACTAATATAAAATCCAACTGCTTTGTTATCATAGTATGCCATCCTGACTAGTTCCATATTTACTATTTGAGTCAAACCTTTAAAGTTCTCCTTAAAGTCTTCTTTAGATACATATTTAAAAATAGGAAAATCACTATAAAGCACAATGATTAAATCATATATTTCATCAATAGTTTTATCAATATCTTTTGCATCAGGTTTTATAATTTTATATCCTTTAGCAATAAATTCTTTATAATGTTCCTCAAATTTGTCATTCTTAAAATCGCCACTTAATACTTTGTAGATTTGAGATGTATAGTGTTCACAAATTTTAAAACCATTATCTTCAAACTGCTTCAAGTAGTATTCCAAGTTATATGGTTCACCAGAATATGGTGGCAAATCAAATTTGTTAATTTTAAGTCTATATTTTATCCAAAATGAACTATCAACTGGCCCGACGATACTTTTGAACTTATTATTCTTGCAAAAACTATATGCAGTATCAAACAGTTCCTTTGCAACACAATCATCATTAATGCACTCATAAAAACCTATATATGCATTTTCATCATCTGTATATTTAGTTATAATAAATCGTCCGAGATACAATATTATCTTTATATGCAATAAACTTATAAACTTTAAAATACTTACTTAATACATGTTCACCTAAAAGTATTTTTTTTACGTCGTTTTTATCTTCCATAAGGTTCGATTTAGAATATAGTTTAGTAGGAAGCATTAAAAAGTCACTTACGTATTTTGTTTCATTATTAAACTCAATAACGTTTATCATAGTCCACCCTTACCTAATAATATTTATAATACCAGTATTTGCATCCATATGAACAATATCCCCGGTCTTAATACTTATGAGTAAATCTTTAACACCAACAATCAAAGGAATTTTCAATTCTCTTGCAATAATAGCAGTGTGAGATAATATGGAACCTCTTTCAGAAATAACTCCCTTAGCGCCATCCATTAAAAAAGCAAAACCAGGATCTGTCATTTTAGATACGACTATCTTGCCTTTAGTATCAATATTAGTATTGCTTTCGTCCATTACAATTACTTCACCTTCACAAACTCCACCAGAGCATGGAACACCACGAAGTGTTTCTTTATCGTTATATAATGTTTCACTATTAATAGTAACATTAGATTTATTAAACTCATTACCAGAAAATATTAGTCTTGAGTAAGCAGGAAGTTTATAAAATAGTGTATACTTATCTTTTCTTTCATCAACAACCTTTTTGAAATTATTATCATACTGATTTAGAAGTTCATTAATCGTTAAATAAAAAACATCATTTTTATCCGTGATTTTGTCTTCTGCTTCAAGAATTGTTCCAAATTGTAAAATCATTTCTCTACACATTCCAAAAATTCTAGAACGATTTAATCGTGATTTTTCCCTATTTTGAATTCCTAGTTTGCATTTTTCAATTAACTTCTTTGTTCGTTTGTCAAATGAAGTAATATTAATTTCATTGTTATCAGAATCAGTGATAGTTTGTTTTAACTTATCTTTTTGTTCCTCGTAGTTACGTATTTTTTCTTCAAGAAGTTTCGGACATACTCTGTATGTCTGAGTTTCGATTTTAAGCTCACCAACAGTCCTATCTCCATATTGTTCTATATAATCATTAAAAGCATCTTTATACTCTTCATCACTTAATTCATTTTTACTAGTAGCAAGTCTTATAAGATTCCTTATTGCTTCCAGGCTAGCAAGAGACTTGTTACCTGAAATTATGGAGTTAACGATTTTTTCATAGTCTGTGTACTTTTTCTTAAGTCTTTTCTTTAGCATTCCAGTATAAATAAAGGTATACATATCATTAAAAAGAGTTATGTCCCACTTAGCAAATAATTTGTCCGAAATTGTTTTAAAAAGTTTTACTAATTCTTCATAGCTAATTTCTTTAATATTAATTACCTTATATTCTTTATATACTTTTTCAAAGTAGGAATCTAGCTCAGCCATACTTTTAGGAACATTTTTAATCTCATGAAGGAAGTTATAATAAACTTTCAAATTTTTTCGTTTACTATATTTAGCATTCGCAACTATTTTTTTGTCCCTAACCCCAAGCATATCTTGCCAAATTGGAATAATTTTACTACTAAATGGTAGTCTTAAGATTATCTCATACCAATTGCTAATTTTATAATAAAGTCTTCCATTGCAGTCTCCGACCATATTATTAAACACATTTTCCAATCTGGCAGTTTCCTCGTCATTTTTTAATACTCTGGAAATTGCAGATTTAAACACTCCAGAATATATTAAATGAGCTACAGAAATCGTTATTGGTAAAGAGACACCTGGAAAACTTTCTGAAATATTACTATTATCAAGAACAAGCAAATTATTTCCATCCAAAGTGGTTATTTTTCTCGCTTGCAACACATAAACTATATTATCCTTAATTGCAAATTCAATATCTAAAAATTCACCTAAGTTCTTTTTAATATCATTAGAAAGCATTACCAATTCTCTGACCATTTTCCCAGAGATTAGTTCTTCATTTCCATCATAGTAATATACATCATCTGTTTGATTATAATAATATGTTGTAGTTTCTGCACCTCCGGATACAATTCCTTCTCCTAGTCCCTTTCCACATGTTATAACTGTTTCATTAAGTAATCCTTGTGGGTTAGATGTAAATAAAACTCCAGATATATTAGACAGTATCATTTCCTGAACAATAACATAACGTTCAAAATCTGTGATACCAAATTTATCTGATATCTTCTTATTACTCATAGACTCAAAACAGTCTTTTATTTTATCTATCAAGTCCTGCCTTGTCACATTTAAGTACGTTTCAAACTGGCCAGCAAAGCTCTTATCATCAGAATCTTCAAGAGAGCATGATGATCGTACAGAAAATAAATCAGCTTCAAAACTAGGTTTATAGTTATTAAAATCGTCTGATATACTAATAACATCAAATTTAGGAACATTAAAACCGCAAATCTTTAAGTAACTTAAGATTATCCGCTTTTTTACCATACATAGACTAAAATTCTCCCTTTATATTTTCCCAACAATCAAATACAGTGCAACCGTAATAAGCATTGTTGTCTCTTGTAAATAAGTGTATGTTTCAACTTTGTCAACAATCTTATATTTCTCAGGGTCTTTTATAAACTCAATAAACTTCCATGTCATCCAAGAAACTAGTATAAATAACACACCAACAGAAATCTTATTCAAATTAAACACTAAAATAAAGTTAGTAATAATATCTAAAATAGTTAAAACAAGAACAAATATCGTAGCCTTTTTGTAACCGAAAATCTTAGAATATGTCGTGTAATCATTTTCATCTTTTGGAGCTTTAATCTTCCTAGAAACCTCCCAAATAAGTGCTGGAAAATACAAAGTAAATAAAGCCATAATCGTGTAAAGAGAAATAGGCGGAATAGCATATTTAATACAGGTAAAAGAAATAATATACAGATTAACAATCATTTGAACTGGGTTATGGGTTATAACTGCCAAAACTAAACTCGGTTGAATTTTATTTCTTGCGAAAAACCATCTACTCATCAAGAATCCATAAACGTAGAGGATACCTAAGAAAATCAGATTATTCATATAAATAATATTTAAAGCAATTGCTAAGCCATTAATAATTAAGCAAGATATAATTATATCCTTTTTTTGTACTCTTCCACTAGGTAATGGTCTTTCGGGGAAAAGTCTAATATCCGTTTCATAATCTTTTAAATCATCTGCAACTCTAAGCCAATACAAAAACGCAAAAACTGTATATCCACCAATAAACTCTTGAATCGTTATATTAAATTGTGTCACTCCATTATTAAGAAGAACTATAAAGTAAATCTCTAGAAAAACAATAAACCCTAATACTAATCTTGCAAAAAAAGGATATCGTTCTTTAAAATATAGATGCATTCTTTTTAGCATAATTACGCATTCTCCTTTCCTATTGGCTCACCATAGTTTACTTTTGTTTCTAAGCCATTGTTGCTATTCTTTATTATATCGTCATCTATAATAACTCTATCACTTACAATCATAACAATTGTCGACCCACCATACTTGAAATAACCTTTTTCATCGCCAGTCTTAAAAGAAACAAGATTATTGTTAACGATTTTTCCTACAAGAAGCGCACCAACTTCAATAAAATACATATTTCCGAATTTCACAGTATCCAGAAGATTTACAATTCGATGATTTTCTTTATATATTTTGTACCTTCTTGAAATTGAACTTACTGTATGAAGTTTACCAGGTATTTCATAGCTATCAATCAGTTCACCATCAGCTGGAAAACAATATCTATGATAATCGTCAACCGATAATCTGAATACTAATATTTTTCCATTTTCAAACATAGATAAATCCGTGACATCTTTATTCACAAGTTCATATAAATCATAATCACTGTCTTTAATATTTATCTTTAACTTCTCATCAATATCGTACACAAGTAGTTTACTATCTGCGGGAGAAATAAGCATGTTTTTATTTGTAATCTCAACATTTTTCTTTTTTCTGGTAAAAAAATCATTAAAAGAGGAATATTTTCTATTCTCATATGAAGACATATCAATACCATTTGTCTTAACGAATTTATCTATCTTTTTAACACTAGCTTTAGAATCATAATATTTACCTATCATTTTTGAAAAGAACGGTAGAATAACAATTTTAAGTATAATTCTCCCAAAGATATTGTTATATAAAAAATTTAGATATTTCTTACCATATTGGACATCTTCATATACAAGTCCATTTTTTCTATCACAAATCTTGCCCATAATCATATCACCATAATAATTTATTAAATAAACAAAATATAAGCTGTAATCGCCAATATAGATAATATAGCGAAAATAATATAAGCAATGCCTCTCGGCTTTTTAATTTTGATCTTAAGAGCAAATAGTAATGAAACAATTAACGTAAATAGTTCTATAATTACGACAATAATATCTCTTGATAAGCATAGTGTTAATAAGTATAAAATAGGAAAAATTAGAGCAGTATAAGTAACTGACAAACCTTCATAGTATTCAACTGCTTTTTCACTGTTAGCAGCTTTTATATTAAAGTACCCTAATCTAGCTATTCCAAATATACCAAACAAAATGAATAATGGAATATCATACCAATGATTAAGTCCAGAAGCACAAAGTAAAGTAATTGGAAAAGCTAAAAAGCTTATAACATCTACTAAAGAATCAAGTTCAACTCCGAATTGCTTTTCTTCATCATTTCGTTTACATTTTCTAGCAACTACGCCATCAAATAAATCACAAATCCCTGCAACAATTAAAAGAATATAAGCATATTTAATAAATGTAATATCCATTATGGTTAGTATAATTCCACATATACTAGCTGAAAGGCCAACATAAGTTAATACTACAGATTTATTCCATTTTCCTATCATATAATCATCTCCAAAACTATTATATTATAGTTACCGTTCCACTAGCACCATCAATTCTAATCTTTTGTCCATCTTTGATTTTACTCATTGCATCATGACAGCTAACTATTGCAGGTATACCATATTCCCTTGATACAATTGCAGCATGACATAGTATACCGCCATATTCAGTAACTATTCCTGATAATACAGCAAATTTAGGTGTCCATCCCGTATCAGTGAATTTAGTAACAAGAATATCGTTTTCTTTTAATCTATCAATTTGAGAAAAGTCTTCAATCACTCTAGCAACTCCCTCAACAATTCCACTATTTGCTCCTAATCCTTTAATTTGTTCAGATTTTACATTTGTTATATCTACATCGCTAAATACTTCTCCAATTTCATTTTCGCTCATAAAATTCTTAAATGAATAATAATAATTTTTATTTTTTTGAATAATTTCGTTAACTTCACTATTACTTAGCTTATTATCTAAATAGTCCCATATATTACCAACCTTTAAAAACCATATATCACTTATGCTGGAAATTATTCCTTCAGCACATAGTTCTTTTGCTAATTTTATAGTGTAAATTCTTATCAAATAATAAAATCTAGTAGATACATCCCTAAATTCTTCTCTCCACCATAGCATTTCTCTCATATTGGTAATTTTTTTTACAATTTTATTGTAGGTTCTATGCGATACGTTATTTTTAATTTTTTCTAGTATCTCCTCATATTGTTTCCTTCCATTTTGTTTATCTTTTTCTGGGCTAAATTCATCGCTTAAGTTAACCATGTCTTTGACAGAGACAATTATTGGAGTTACATCTTCAAAGTAGCATTCATATGTAACATCTAGTTCCTTATCTGAATGATATCCATATAAATTAATTAAATCTCTAATTTCATTTAAATATATTGAATCGTTTAATGAATTATAGTCATTTGTTATTGAATCTACATCACTATTTAACCAGTAATTCTTTGCACTAGTATCGTTTCGAATTTTTCTACTAATATCCCACATATCATAGAAAGGAAGCAAATGTGAAATATTGTCAATGCATCCAAGAAGAGTTAAGTATTCTGTTTCATCAACATATTTTAAAAGACCGTCTTTATATAATGATTGGTGGATTGTATTAATAAATATTTGCCAAAAATATGTAGACTCACTTTTTAAATAATCATCATGTGTAAGCTTGTACCATTCTTTCTTAATATCCGTGATCTTATCTTTATCGTATCTATTTTTATAGTCATCATATTTATTTAATAAATCAGATTTAAGAGACACGGCAGTGTTTTTTCTCTCATTTAGGATTTTTCTTTGAGCTAAGGCCATTCTAGCAATTTTAACTATCGATTTTAGCGAAACTTTTGTAGTCTCTCCATCACCTTCATATGTAATCCTTACACCATACTCGCTATCAAATTCACGTTCCTTATAACCTATGACTTGACTCATCGCAAGCTTGACGCATGACATATTCCAATATGGTCTAGCAAAATACATTTCTCCAAGTTTTTTAGGTATTTGTTTATTCGTAAGAATTTTAGAGTCAAGAATGAATTTACGAAGCGTGTATTCCCATATATACTCATATAAGCTCCACATATATGGATAACATATTGTAGCTGATACACCGCCATCTTTAAAATCTGCCGTAGACCATAGTTCCTTATAATCAAGATATTTAATCTTAGTTATTCTTCTTGCTTGAAGTATATATAACTTGTTTTCTTTAATCGCAAACTCTATATCACATGGATAACCATATAATAATTGAATTTTCAAAAATATTTCGCAAAACTTAATTAAATTCTCCTTTGATACAAAAGGATTTTCAGAGTCAGAGCTTAGTTCATTATTGTACCAATCATAATAATACTGTTCTGGTCTATTTTGCCCACTTACTATATTTTCACCAAGACCTTCACCTATTTCAACTAGCATTTGCTTATCATTTCCAGTTATCGGATTTAAAGTAAAGCAAATACCACTATATTCGGCATCACACATCTCTTGGACAATAACAGCCATACCAAAATCATCTGTAGAAATATTATTATTAGCAATATAACTAAGTAGTTCATTACTAAACATTGACTTATAACAACTAATAATACTTTTTTCTATATCATTTTTAGAGCAATTTAAAAATGATTTATATTGGCCCGCAAATGAAAAACACTCTAAATCTTCCTTAGTGCCACTACTTCTAACAGCATACTTTTTATTATCATCAAGTTTTTCGTTTATATCATTTAATATCGTTTCTGGGATATTAACTTTATCAAACAACTCAATCAATTTAACGCTTAATTCTGCCACATTGCTCTTACTAAGCATTTTAAGGTTACTATCAATTTCTTTTTGTATATTATTTGTTTTTATAATTTCAAAATAAGTGTCTTTATCAATAATAATTCCATTTGGCACATTTATACCAGCATGCTTCATTTCAATAAGTGAACTAGCCTTATTTCCGACTTTTTCTACAGAACAATCACTATAAAAATCAATAACCATATTTTCCCCCAAGGTATTAAACTAAAACATGTTTTTTCTCATGCCAATAAAGTATAATAGCATATTGAAAAATAAGTGCGTGATTAATCCAACGAATACATAAGTAAAATAAAAACCTACTGTCATACGATAAAACATCGCAACAACAAGACATACTCCAAACACTGAATCTGCTTGATCAAGAATAATAAAATAGATCTTTTTGGCTCCTTTTGGAGGCTTACCAGGTTCTATACTTAATCTTCTCTTTAAAAAACTATTTGGCAATTCAAATAAAGCATAAAAAAGTCCCACAAGAAATCCAACTATTATATTAAATACAGCGCTGTTTTCATTGCTATTATAAAACAAATTATAATTTAGTAAGCTAGTCTTAGCACACAAAAGCCCCCATAATATTTGAAAAAAAATAGTTAATATAATGTATCCAAATAGTCCCTTCCAAGTTTTGTTATCACCCAGTATTCTTTTACCATCTATAAAGTTCTTATTAAAATCAATTGGTTTCTTCAAGGAAGGTAATAGACCAGATTTACAAAATATGCTATTTACTACTCCAGCGATAATAGCTGGCAAAAGCGTAACATACATAGATATAAGCGTATCTATAAGGCTCATAAATTATCACCCAAAACACTAAAACTTCTTAATTCTTAAAGAATTCAATACTACAATTATACTACTTATCATCATAGCTGCACTTCCAACAATTGGGTTAATCTCTAATCCAAACTGAGAAAATAGTCCACTTGCAATTGGTATCATACATATATTATATACAAATGCCCAAAACAAATTTTGCTTGATGATATTCAATGTTTTATTACTCAAATCTATCAATTCTATAATCTTTTCCAAATTGTCGTTCATTAATATTACATTAGCCGAATTTATCGATATGTCTGTTCCTGTCGCTATCGATATTCCAATATCCGCATTAACTAATGAAATGCTATCATTTATTCCGTCGCCGCACATAGCAACAATACCTTGTTTTTTTAGTTCTTGCACTTTCAGTGCTTTATCTTTTGGACTGCAATTTGCCAAAACCTCTTCTATTTCAAGTTCATCTGCAATCGTTTTGGCCGTCATATCATTGTCTCCTGTAAGCATTGTAGGAGTAATTTTTCTTTCTTTTAAAGAAGTAATTAGCTCCTTGCTGGATTCTCTTATCGTATCTTTAACACCAACCAGCGCTAATACATTATCATTCTTAACAATATATAATATACTGTTACCAAGTTTTGTTAATTCTTCCTCATCATTAATTATCCCATCAATAGAAATTTTCTTTTCAATCATTATTTGACGATTTCCTATGTAGTATTCATCATTTCCTATTCTTCCAAATACTCCTTTACCAGGAATCGAACTAAATTCCTCAACACTGTCTAATGAAATGTTATTATTTTCAGCATATCTTACAATGGATTTTGCAATTGGATGCTCGCTTTTAGATTCAATGCTTGCAATCCATTTAAAAATAGTTATGTCATTTTCCTCTGAATAATTAATTAATTTTGAAATGTTTAAATTACCATAAGTAAGTGTACCCGTTTTATCGAATAGAATATTGTTAATCTTACGTGCATTTTCCAGTGCTTCTCCTGACTTTATTAAAATCCCTTTTGAAGTTGCTTTGCCAGTTGCTACGACAATTGCAAGAGGAGTGGCAAGGCCTAAACTACACGGACATGCTACAACAAGTACAGATACAAAGTACTTTATAGCAATTGATACATCCTTTGTGATAATCATCCAAATAGCAAATGTTATAATACTAAGAATAATTACAATTGGAACAAAAATCCCACTAATACTATCTGCTATTTTTCCAATTGGCGCTTTTTGGTTAGTTGCTTCAACAACCATTTTAACTATTTCAGATACTGTAGATTCTCTTCCTATTTTCTCTGCTTTATATTTTATATAGCCATCATAATTAATACTTCCAGCTAGTACTTTTGAAGATATTTCCTTTTTTACCGGTTTACTTTCTCCCGTGATAAATGATTCATCAATATGTGTTTCTCCTTCTACGATTTCTCCATCAACTGCTATCTTTCCACCAGGTCTACATACAAGAATATCTCCTTTATTTACCTCATCAATAGTTACTGTCTGTTCTTTTCCTTCTTTAACTATTATCGCATTTTTAGGGGTGATAGTAACTAATCTTTGAATTGCTTCCTTAGTCTTATTTTTATTTTTATTTTCAATTATCCTTCCAAGTTTTACAAAAAATATAACCATCGCTGAAGATTCAAAATATAGCTTATCATTTTGGAACATGCTATATACACTATATAAATATCCCGAAAGTACTCCAAGTGTAACTAGAGTGTCCATATTAGGTGTTTTATGAACTAAGTTAATTAACCCGCTTTTAACAATATCTATGCCTAGTGCAATTACAATGGTGGTAAGAATAAAAAGCGTAATTCCGTTAGCAATTGGGTTTACTTCATAACTAAATGCAGGAATTTCTGGAAAATTAAACATATGTGCCATCGAAATATAGAAAATAATTACAGTCAAAATTCCAATAATAATAGTTTTAATTCTATCGCGATAGTCTTTTTTCTCCTCAAAATTCAAGACATATTTTCCAAGACTTGAAAAACCTGCTTCTTTTACAAATCTATTTAAATCTTCTAGTTTTATCTTTTTATCATCATATTCAATTGAAGCTGAATTCATAATTAGGTTTACACTTGCGCTAATTATACCTTCTTGTTTATTAAGATATTTCTCTAATCCATTAGAACATGCTGAACAAGTCATTCCTTCAATTGATAGAATAATCTTTTTCAATTAGATCCCTCATTTATAATTTAAAATTCGTTTTTCGAAAGAAGGGGACATCCCCATTTTTTAAAAACTCTTTAGTGACGAAGCAAGATGCCAATTTTCATTCCTATTTTTATAATTCGAATCAAAATTGCCATATCGCAAGGAGCCTAGAATTCAACATCCGTTTTTCAAAAAGGGTACGCCCCTCGTTCTTCGAAAGAAGGGGCCATCACCATTTTTAAAAAACTCTTTAGTGACGAAGCAAGATGCCAATTTTCATGCAAATTAATTTTAGCATAAAAAAAAGCCCCTATAAAGGGCTTTAGTTCTATTATTAAAATTAATTTTCATCATCATTTATATCTTTCAACAATTCTAGTTGAGAAATAAGTAAAGCTTCCATCTTTGCCTTATATACATCAAACTGTTTTTTTGTTTCTTGAAGTTTAAGTTCTTTTTCAAGCATTACTTTACCTAATTCATCAACAGACTTTTGAGCATTGATTTCAGCTTCCTTCAATATATTGTCTGCTTCAACTCTTGCATTTTGTTTAACAGTTTCTGCTGTTCCTTGTGCAACAACTAAAGCATTTTGAAGAGTATCCTCAATTGATTTATAATGCTGAATACCTTGATTTAATACAGAGATTTTGTCTTTATATTCAATATTCTCTTTATATATTTTTTCATAGTCTCTAAGAAGTTCACTCATAAATTCTTGAACCTCTTGTGTACTATAACCATTAACAACTTGTTTGCTAAAGGTTTTGTTTTCAATATCTAACGGAGTAATCATACTGCCTTCCTCCTTCTATAATACAAGCATTATTTAATCCAAGAAACAGACGAAGATGATTTTTCTTTAACTGATTCTTTAATTATCTCATTTGTAATTTCATAATTATATGGTGCAATTAGAAAAATTGAATTTGAAATCTTTTGAATGTTTCCATCTAATGCGTAAACAGCCCCACTCATGAAATCTATAATTCTTCTTGCAACATCTTTATTAACATATTCCAAGTTTACAATTATTGATTTTTTGCATTTAAGATGCTCACAAATCTCTGATGCTTGTTCATAACTATTTGGTTGAGAAATAACTACTCTTACCGATTGAGCCGATGCAACAGGAAGTCCAACTACCTTGTTTTTTCTTCCCCAACCCGTCTTAGGAGCAACTTCTTCCTCTACTTCTTCTTGTTCCTCATAATCGTAGGTTTCTTCATCATCTTCATAACCAGGATTTTGCTCTATTCCTAATACTCCTAGTAATTTATTCATAACTCCATTTCCCATCTTATATATCCTCCCTATGTAATCGGTAAAAGCATACGTGCTACCTCAATTTCTACTAAAATTTTATAATATGTAGAATTAAAGTCAACCTTGCACAAGGCCTTTTAAAGTTTATTTAACCCTCTTGTAATAAAGCTGTAAACTTAATTAATTATGACTCTATCATATAGATTTACCTTATTTCGGTCATCTACAATTGCCTCTGGAATGCCCATTTCCATTAATTCATCATCTTCATAGTTTTTGATTATTGAAAAGTCAGAAGTAGATTTTTCTACGTTTATGTAAACTTCTTTTTGATATCCCGTAGTTCCTAGAACTTTTATTGCTTGAACTTTTGCATAAAGATCACCAGTGTTTTCGTCTACTATTGCTTTTTCATAAATTGACTCGTTTGGAACCTTCATTCCTTCATAATTCCACCAAATAATATCTAAATTTATTTTTCTATATTTTGATAAGTCTTCGGTGTTATCTTCCGTTTTAACAATTACTATTCTTGTGTCGTCTTCTTCAGCTATATATTCGACTACTGCTTTTGAATAAGTTTTAAATGTGCCATCAAAACTAATTCTTATAGTATCATTAACACTTAACGTTTTGCTCTCTTCAGAATTTGTCAATATTGCAAGATACACTGAAAAATTATTTACTATTTTAATCTTATTTGGATCAATTGGTATTTGCTGGTCAACAACGAAAGGTATTCTCTTCAAATCATTTATTGTTATCTGTGAAAAGCTATCTGGTGTTAAAACACTTTCATATCCATCAACTCTATATGAAATCATTCCCGATTCATCGGACTTTAAATCATTTTTTGAACTATATTTACTATTTTCATAACCAATTCTCTCATTTATGAGTTTTTTAAGTTCAGAGTTATCTGGTACTACTTTACCAATATTTTTAATTTTGTTAAAAAGTGTTTCATCAATAGTTTCCTTAAGTGTTACTAACGAAACATACTCATTTTCTGATTTATATATATCATAAACCATTTGGCCTAATTCCTTATCAACTGATTTTAACTCTTGTGAATAATCAGTTGTATCTTCTTCAATAAGCTCCTGTATTTGTTCATCAATAATACTAATATCTCTTTTAACATTTTCATTTTCTTCTTCTATAAAAGAGGCAATGACACCACCTTTTGCAATCTTTGTTGCATCTTGTGCCACTACTTTTCTTTCTCCAGCATAAGAATCAGTATTTATAACTTTTTCATCTCTAATTACATATGCTGTCACATTTTCATACTTAGTTATTCTATCATTTCTAACAATAATATAGTCGGTTGGTTTTCTAAACATCTTTATGAAGTAGAAAATAAAAAATGTTGCCGCTACTATTATGCCAGCTAATAACAAATACAATAGATTTTGCTTTGTAGTTTGTCTCATTTGTATACATTATCACCTCTTTAGAAAACTGTTTACGATATAGTCTTCCATATTTTCTCTACCATCAATCCATTCTACATAATCCATATGGCTAAACCATGTCATCTGCCTTTTTGCATAATGCCTACTTTCTTGTTTTATCTTATCAACCATCTCATCAAAAGTTATTTTGTTATCTAAATACTCTATTACTTCTTTATAGCCTAATCCCTGAAGTGATGTCTTCGAATATCCATACTCTCCGTCTTAATTTTTTTACTTCATCAACTAGTCCGTCAGCAATCATTATATCTACTCTTCTATTTATTCTTTCATACAATGTCTCTCTATCCCACAGTATCCCAAAAACAATGTAATCAAATGCCGGCCCTTTGATAGATTCTTTGTCAAGTGACGACTTTGTTTTTCCAGTTATTTTATATATTTCAAGTGCTCTCATCACTCTTCTTACATTATTCTTGTCAATCTTATCTGCTGATTCTCTATCAACATCTTCCAAAAGTTTATGAAGATATTCGGCACCTTTTTCGGATAATATCTCTTGAAGTTCTTTTCGATACTCTTCGTCGACATCAATTGTTGAGAACTCAATTCCTCTAACAAGTGTATCTATATATAAACCTGTTCCACCAACTATAATTGGGACTTTGCCTCTACTTAATATGTCTTCGATACATTTAGTAGCAGCTTCTTTATATTTTGCTACACTGTATTCTTCATTAGGAAGACATATATCTATCATATGATGACTACATTCACTTTGTTCTTTTTGTGTCGGTTTTGCAGTTCCAATATCCATGTACTTATAAATTTGCATTGAGTCAGCTGATATTATTTCACCATTAAGCGCTTTTGCAAGTGCTATACCCAAGGACGTTTTTCCGAGAAGCAGTTGGGCCACAAATGACTATAACTTTGTCTTTCATTTTTTATCACCAGCCTATCATAACAATTTTGTATCTCAATTTAGAATCCTTTTCTTTTAAACTTCTTTTCTATATCGTCTCTAGTAAGTCTAATTGCAGTAGGACGCCCATGAGGACAAGTAAACGGATTTTCAAGAAGAAGAAGTTCATCAAATAATGCCTTAATCTCTTGTTCACTTAATTTCATATTTGCCTTTACAGCTGCTTTACATGCAACAGTAGCTAAAAATCTATTTTCAACTTCTTCAGAAGTTGTTTTATTTGTAACATCCATTCCATCCAATATATCTAAGAATAATTCTCTAGTATTCATCTCAAAGCATATAGCAGGAACTCCACTTATTCTTATAGTATTCTCACCAAATTCTTCTAATTCAAAGCCAGCATGAATAAACAAATCCATATGCTCTTGAACTTGTCTCATATCTTTTTTTGAAAGCTCAATTACATCTGGAAGAAGCAGCATTTGAGATTGTCTTCCACCCTCTTTATAATAATTTGCTTTTACTTTTTCATATAGTACTCTTTCATGTGCAGCGTGCTGATCAAAAATATAAATTTCGTCATCCATTTGAACAAAAATGTATGTTAGAAATCCCACTCCAATTATTTGATAATCAGGAATATCTGGCTTACCTGCCATTCCAAGTATTTCTTTAAAAATATTTGCTTGATCCTCTTTTGTGTAGTTATCAATTTCTTCATCTGTAATATCAGATAACTTTCTTTCCTTATGAACCTCTTCCTTAGGCTCTTCATCATGTGAAAAAATAACTTTATTTTCTTCAATAGATGAATAATCTATTACATTATCATAAGAGTCAACTTCTTCATCCTGGTGTATTTCTTGAGTCATTTCATTCTTAATAGGTTCTTCCTTCTTTTGGACATTTGGAATATCAACAATTCTTCCCAAACCTTCTTTAACATCAAATAATTTACTCTTATCTATATAATCATCCGATTCAGAAATATCTTTTTCAAAATCAGCATCGGAAATATCAAAGTTACTGATTGATAATTCCGGTTTCTTGTTCTCTCCATCTAAATTAAGTTTTGATAGACTTATCTCACTTTCGTCTTCTGTTGGTTCATAATGTTTTTCTGTACTATCAGAAAACGTATTTTTTAAGTCTTTAAGCTCTTTTTCAAAATTAATTGTTACGATGTTGTCGTCTCTTTTTTCAGATTGAATTTTATTTGCTAAGCTAATAGGTTCTTTGCTAACTGGTCTATATTTATCAAAGAATCCCTGTTTTTTATCTTCTATTTCATTATTATCTTTAACAGTTATATCTTGACCAAGCAATGCATCTTTAACTGCGATATTAACAGCAGAAAAGATTTTTGATTCATCCTGAAATCTAACCTCTATTTTGGATGGATGAACATTTACATCTACTTGCTCAGGACTAATTTCAATATTAATAACGCAAAAACCATATCTGCCTTCATGAAGTAATGTGCCATATGCTTTGTCGACAGCAGCAGATAACACTTTATCTTTAATATATCTTCCATTAACATAGAATAATTGATTGCCTCGATTAGAACGCGCAATTTCCGGCTTACCAACTACACCAGTAACTCTGACACCTTCATGTTCCATATCAACATCAAGAAGATTAGAAGATACGTCTTTACCAAATACGTTATATATGACTGATTTCATGTCACCATTACCTAATGTCTGAAATACAGTCTTTTTATTATTTATAAATTTAAATGAAATTTCAGGATGAACTAGAGCAATCTTCGAAACGGTATCCTCTATATAACCACCTTCAGTAAAATCTTTTTTTAGGAATTTATATCTTACAGGAGTATTATAAAATAGTTCACTAACTAAGATTGTTGTACCGACAGGTGCACCACATTCTTCCTGTTCAACTATTTCTCCATTTTCTACTTTAACTTTTATTCCGAGAGAATTATCAACGGTTCTAGTGGTCATTTCAATTTTACTAACCGCAGCAATTGATGCTAAAGCTTCACCTCTAAATCCCATTGTTGAAATCTTTAGAAGATCTTCTGCTCTTCTAATTTTAGATGTAGCATGTCTTTCAAAAGATAGAGCAATATCATCTGGTGAAATTCCCTTTCCATTATCTGTAATTCGTACAAGTGATATCCCACCCTTTTCAATTTCAACTGTAATAGATGTTGCCCCAGCATCTATTGAATTTTCACACATTTCTTTAACTACATTTGCCGGTCTTTCAATTACTTCTCCGTGCAGCTATCTTATTAATTGTTTGATCATCTAAAAGTACAATACTCCCCATCTTTAGTTCCCCCAAATTTTGGATTTTTAACTACCAAATTAACGTTCATTTTCAACAGTATTAACTATTTCTTTAATTCTAAGAAGTTGTTCTAATACCTCTTCTTTAGCCTTTGCACTTACTTTTGTAAAACTACATACAGGGTAAACAAAGTCTCTATCATCATACCCTATATAATCATTATAACTACCATATTCCAATGTGATATATTCTATATTTTCATACTTTTTAAGTAATTTTGTTAGAAAATCATAATCTTCTTCATTTAGTTTTCCATGATTATCAGCTTTTCTATTTGAAAATCTTTTAACCTCTACGTCAATTAAATCTAGCTGCTTTTGAGTATACTTCTTTTTAACTTCCTCATCTTTTGTATCAGGAAAAGTAAACATTCCAGCAAGATGAACTTCAACACATTTATCCATTGGAAGTTTAGAAACATACTCATCAAGTGTCATGTTATAGTGATTTGCTGCACTTCTTGCATGAGATATATCAAATAAATATTTTATATCATTGTCGTAAACTATTTTAGATATAATTTCAGGGTTTGTAAGCTTTTTATATGCATTCCTGTATTCTCTATATGGTATATTTTCTCCTATAATATTTTTATTGAAGACTTTTCTGTATTCTATAACATTTTCTTTAATATTATTTATATAACCTTCAACTGTATTATCTTCGTTTGAACTTATATGCACAGAAATATATGGCATTATTGAACAGTCAAGAAGCTCTTTTGTTTTTTCTATATCTGTGCCTTTAATTAAATCCTTATTGCAAAAAAACGATGGTTTTCCGACAATTCCATGGAACATTAATCCACCATGGCTTTTGCACCAATCTACGCCGGATAAATCCTCATTAATACTATAAAGTTTAAAATAATCCACAAAATCAATTTTGCCTTCTTCAAAGAGTTCTTTAGATTCTAAAAGATAGTTTACACCAATTTTCATAACTAAAGTATCCTTTCGCTTTTCATCTGTACAATTTATAATTTTTCTTTCATCTTTGCCAAAGTATTAAGTGCATCTAATGGGGTAAGTTCATTTAAGTCAATCTTTTTTAGTTCCTGTGCAATTTCTCCTAATTTGTAATTGTATAAATCAAACTGCCCAAATGATGCTGCTTGTTTTTCCTCAGCTGTTTTTTTCACTAGACTACTTTCGTATACAATGTTTGATTCTTTTAAGTCTTTTAAGATTGTATTTGCTCTTGTAATTACAGTATTTGGAATTCCAGCAAGCTTTGCAACATGAACGCCATAACTTTCATCTGCGCCACCTTCAATAATCTTTCTTAAAAAGATTACATCTTCTCCTTTTTCCTTAACCGCAACACAATAATTTCTAACTCCTTCAACTTTGTTTTCAAGTTCTGTAAGTTCATGATAGTGAGTAGCAAAAAGTGTTCTAGCGCCAATCTTAGATTTGTTTGCTATGTATTCTACGGTGCTCCATGCAATTGATAAACCATCATAAGTTGAAGTACCTCTTCCAATCTCATCCAATATTAATAAACTCTTTGAAGTAGCATTATTTAATATGTTTGCAACCTCAGACATCTCAACCATAAAAGTTGATTGTCCTGTTGATAAATCATCCGATGCTCCTACTCTTGTAAAGATTCTATCAACAATTCCAATTTTTGCATAACTTGCTGGTACAAAACTTCCTACCTGAGCCATAAGGCAAATAAGTGCTACCTGCCTCATATATGTACTCTTTCCAGCCATATTTGGGCCTGTAATAACATTTACTCTGTTTTTGTCAGTATCAAGCAATGTATCATTTGGAACAAAACTTCCCGTTGGGATTAATTTTTCCACTACTGGGTGCCTACCATCTTTAATAATAATCTCTTGACCATCATATACCTCTGGTAAAACATAGTTATTTTCAACAGCAACTTTTGCAAAAGAACTTAAACAATCAACGGTCGCAATTAACAACGCTGTTTTTTGAAGTCTTTTGATTTCTTTTGTTATATCATTGCGAATATTTACAAATATCTCGTATTCAAGATTAACTGTTTTTTCCTGTGCACTAAGAATTATTCCTTCCATATTTTTAAGTTCTTCGGTTATATATCTTTCACCAGTTGTAAGCGTTTGCTTTCGAATATACCTATCTTGTGGAACATATTGAACATTTCCCTTAGATACTTCAATATAGTATCCAAATACTTTGTTGTATCCTACTTTAAGATTTTTTATTCCAGTTAGTTCTCTCTCTTTTGATTCTAGATTTGCAATCCATTGTTTGCCATCACGTGCTGCAGTAATATACTGACCAATTTCTTCAGAATAAGTTGGTTTAATGATTCCTCCTTCTTTTACAGATATTGGTGGGTCATCTACAATGCTATTATCTATTAAATCATAAATATCCTTTAACTCATCGATATTATTATATATATCTTTTAATATATTTGACGTACATTCTTTTATTAGTGACTTTACAAGAGGAATATTTGAAAGTGAATTTTTAAGTGTAATTAGTTCCTTAGCATTGACTGTTCCATACGCAATTTTGCCTGATAATCTTTCAATGTCGTATACCTTTTTAAGACTATCAGATAATTCTGATAACAATATATCATTATTCTTTAATTCATTTACTCCTTGTTGTCTTTTAGAAATCTCGCCTATATCTAAAAGTGGTTCTTCAATCCATTTTCGAAGCAACCTTCCACCCATTGATGTTGATGTCTTATCAAGTACCCAAAGTAAACTTCCCTTTTTATTTCTGTCCCTAAGTGTTTCTGTAATCTCTAGGTTTCGTCTAGCAATACTATCTATTGTCATATACTTAGACGTGCTATATATATTTATTTTGTTTATATGTGTAAGTTCGATTTTTTGAGTTTCTTTAATATATTTAATTAAAATTAAGCAAGCCTTAGATGCAAATCTAAGTTTTGTCATTTCAACAAAACACTCTGCTTTTAAAATGGTGTTTGATGTAGAGTTTTCTTGAAATAATGCGACGTTTCTATCCTTGAGTTTAATTGAATCTGAATTTTGCATAGATTCTTCTGTTTTTTCATTGGCTAAAAATCTGGAAATATCATTATCACCATCATTAGAATTTTCTATAAATGAAAAGATACTTTCTTCTTTATCTATCTCTATAGGTAGGTCTCTATTAGAAATGTAAATATTAAATCTTTCTTTTATTTCACTTAATAATACATTATCACTATTTAGTTCTGAATTAATTACAAGCTCCGCAGGATTAGTCTTTGCTATCTCATTCAATAATACTTTTTCACTGTTTTCCGTAGCAATTTCTGTAGTGTAAAATTCTCCTGTAGAAACATCGCAATATGCATAGCCAAAATTGTGCTCTTTTTTATATATCGCTCCTATATAGTTGTTCTTTCTATCATCAAGCATATTGCTTTCTACTACTGTCCCAGGGGTAATAATTCTAATAACATCTCTTTTTACTAGGCCTTTCGCAATTGAAGCATCTTCCAATTGCTCACAAATAGCAACTTTATGTCCGTGAGAAACAAGCCTTGGAATATAACTTTCTACGCTGTGAAATGGTATACCACACATTGGTGCCCTTTCATCAAGTCCACAGTCTTTCCCAGTAAGTACAAGTTCTAGAATATTAGCTGCAATTTCAGCATCTTCAAAAAACATTTCGTAAAAATCGCCTATTCTATATAGCAAAATGCAGTCCCTATAGTCCTTTTTGGTTTCAATATATTGACTCATCATTGGTGTAATTTTATTTAATTCTTCTTCATTTAAATCACTTAATTTCATTATTTTTCCTCATAAATATGCCAACTTTCCAAAATAATTGTATCATTTTGACTATTTTTATGCAATTTAAATCGAAAAATAAGGGGTGTCCTTGGTATTCGGTGACCTGTCCCCTGGGGAGAAAAAATTCTCCCGATTGTCGTGTCCCCAAATTCCTGGTTGACATATTTTGTTGTCATAACTTGACAAAATCGTACCCCCATGATATAATAATTTTAGTTTATATCCCTATCCCCGTTATCCGTTTTTTTGGACCGTCTGTCTCTTCGTGAGACTTCAGAGGTGATTCCCCATCAATCGGGCATTTATTACGCCCGTGTTCATATAACTTTTTGTTATACACTCACTTTTCTGCACCCCCATAGATGGGAAAAGACAACAAAAGGAGGCTTCCCCATGGACCGCAAAAACAACCTCAAGCAGCTCATCATCGTCTTCATTGCAGTTTTCGTCTTGATCATGTTCGCATGCACTTTCCTGGAAATGTCCTCTGACTTTATGGTCAAGGTTGAGAATATCTGCAACACCATCGACAACTGGTTCGCCGGCTTGAACCCGATCACCAATGAAATGGTGTCGTGGTTCTTTGCCCACGTGATTACCCCCATGAAATCGCTTCCGATAATTCGTTGGACATTCCTCAGCTTGTTCATACCAAGCGCTTTGATCATCTTGGGGCTTGTCCTCAGACTCATCTCGTACGTCCTCCTCATCCCCTTCGGGCTGGGGAAAAAGTAACCTCTCACGGCGCCCACCCTGTTCGGGCGCCGCTTCATTTTGCGATAAAAAAGGAGGTCTCAACATGGCAGCTGCAACACGTGGAGGAACACCTACTCCTGCTCCGACTTCTCGGCCCTCTTTCTGGAAAAAACTCCGCAAATGGATGTACGAAAAGGCTTGGCCATTCATCAAGTCATTCTTCATCTACGCATGCGTAGCAGGCGGAATCTGGTACATCATTTCTATGTTCGCTCCGCTCGCATTTTGCCAAGTACGGACCTGGCAACAGGGCTTTGACAATGGAGCTCTTACAACATTTATGGCTCCGGTAACCCGCTGGTGGGGGGCCAATGTCATTCCCGTTGTGAACGGGTTCCACTCCCTGTGTGGTTTGTCCCTCGTGACAGCCGCTGTCACAAAGATTATTCGTTGGATCAAGAAAAAGCTTTTCCACTGATATCAAGATCCACTCCGTGGTGCCACCGGCGCCACGGTTTTTTTTGTCCAAATCAATCTGGAGCACACAGTGCTCCGCTACAAAAAAAAGCGTACGACTTTAGTCGTACGCTTTAATTTGTTTTAAATTATTGAAGTTCAACAACAGCACCTGCATCAACAAGTTGTTTTTGAAGAGCTTCAGCATCAGCTTTAGAAACGTTTTCTTTAATAGCTTTTGGAGCACTTTCAACAAGTTCTTTAGCTTCTTTTAAGCCAAGACCTGTAGCTTCTTTAACTACTTTAATAACGTTCATCTTGCTATCTCCAACTTCTTTTAATACAACGTTGAAAGATGTCTTTTCTTCTGCAGCAGCAGCGCCACCAGCAGCAGGAGCAGCAACAACTGCAGCAGCTGCAGCAGATACTCCAAATTTTTCTTCAATAGCTTTAACTAAGTCAGCTA
>JAEEHF010000120.1 GCA_016280725.1 Bacillota bacterium
TCCATTGTAAACCGGTATGATGATGCTTATTTTGAATTGGCTTATGGAAATTCCTCCTTAATGGTCCTAGTCCTTGTTGTTCAGTTCCCTAAACATCAAATCAATCATGTCCTTTACTGTATACCTTTCAGGGAAAATGTGCTTGACCTTGTATTCATCGAGTATTTTTCCGGTAATCGGTCCAATAGCCACTGTAAGTGTTGAATTGGATAATTTTTCCACCAATTCCTCCTTTTCAGGTACATATCATAAAGCAACATTAGGTAGAGATGTTCCACCAACTATTAAAGATCTTGAAGACCAGGAAGTTAAAGTTGATGAAAGAGCAACATTTGAAATAATTATTATTGAAGACGGTCATCCAGCAAATTATGAATTTGTTTGGGAAGTAAGTAATGATGGTGGAAATACATGGAGCACAGTAACTACTGGAACCGGTGGAAATACAAGCTCATATACAACGCCACCAGCAACTGAAGGAATGAATGGATACTTGTATAGGTGTAAGATAACAAATGGTTCTTCGGTAATTTATTCTAGAGAAGCTAGATTGAGAGTAATATCTGATGATGGACTAGTTGATCAAAGACCAATTGTTAGAATTATATACAAGAATGGTAGGGTAGTTCGTTATGACGGAGATAATAAATTTGTTGATATGCAAATAATTATTAAGTCGTATACACCACTTGAATCGGCAACATTATCATTTGATAAGATAACGACAGATATCTTACAGTCTTCAAGTAATGAGACAAACTACAAAGTATATCAATTAAGCGAGAGCACGATGTCTAGTGAATTGTATCCAGATATGGTAGAGTATACATATTCTGCAGATCTACAAACAAAGGTAAACGGAATTGCAGTTGTTAAATGTAAAGATGAAGCAGGACATGATAGTGAGGGAAGTCAGACAATAGATATAATTTATGACATTAAAGTTGATAAGACAATTTCTAAATTATCAGATTCAAATAATGAACTTGCAATTACATTCTTTGCAAATAGACCAGTAAGATTTGTAGGTTCTACCGGATATCTTGTAGATTCTAGAGAACTTAAGACAACAGAAACATCTAATTATGCTTTGAAGTATACATATACACCACCAGAGAGCATTCCAGATACTGTATTCAACTTTGAAGATGAATACAAGAATAAGGCATCATGTATTGTTGAAGCAGTAACAAGAGTAAAATATAAAGACATCATCTTCAATAATGAAGGAGAGGTAATTGATGACCTTTCAGTATCAGATGCATATAGCATAGCTCAGGGACTAGAACAAGAGTCAGAAATTAATGAAAATCTTGATTCACAGTCACGATATGGCGTTAATAGAGCTCAGATTGATATGTTCATGGGTAGAGCAAGAGACTTAGGTGCAGCTGAAATCTTGTCAGACGCAACAAGTTCAAAGACATTTGATGGTGTAATGCCACAAGATATTGAAAGCACACAAGTAAAAGATAGCACATACGATTATGTCGGAAATACAAATAGCAACTATGTATCAACAGTAGGTTCTGCAGAAAATGAATTAAGTAACGAAAATAAGGCGTATGTTGATACTGTTGGAAACTCTTCAAGCCTATATAAAGGTGGAGATATCTCTGGATTCCAAGCTAATGATACTGAAAAACCTTACATGATTAAAGATAACAACGATAATGCTGTAAATATTAACAATGATGTAAACAATGCAACATTTAGAGCTATAATTGTAGGTAACTAAGGTTAATACGATTTAGGTCTAAAGGAGGAATGAGTATATGAAAATGTTTATTCAAAATAATAATCTCTTAGGAACTTCATTAGAAGTTCCTAAGAGAAATAACAAAGGTGTATCTTTGGTAGCTTTAGTCATAATGATTATCATTATCATTATTCTTGCAGCGATTGGTTTAAATGCTTATTTTACAATTACTGAAACTCAAGCAACAAAGACAAAAGCGCTAAATGAGTTCATAGAAATTGAAAATGCAGTATTCCAAAGAGGGCAAGAGCATAAGCTTGATAGTGAAGTATATCCACTTCTTGGATATGAATTATCAGATGAAGCTCCATTACAGGTAAATAATAAAAAATATGGTAAGAACTATTATATGCTTGAACAAGCCGACTTATTTGAACTTGGTGTTAATTCAACTACTCACAAATATATTGTTAATTACAATAATGGCGAAGTAACACTAATAGAACCTTACATCATAGAAGGAAGAAAAATATATACCAAAAAGGATCTTCTTTCAGAAGAACTAGGGGATACGATTATAGATTTATCCAAATATGATGAAAAAAAAGGGGTCAATGCTCCAATCGTATACTCAGGAATGCTTCCTGTTGTATATGAGAATGGGAAGTGGGTTATAACATCAAGTGATGATGAAAATTGGTATGATTATTCTATAACTGAGAGTGGACCTAACAGAATAGCTAATGTTATGCTATTAGATGGTGTAACTGCAACATCAACAAGTGGAAGAGATTATTCAAATGAAGACCTTCGTGGAATGAATGCTGACGCTAGAGTTGGCCTAGTCATCGATAAAGAAGGAAGTATGTTTGTTTGGCTACCAAGATATACGTACAAAGATAACGGTGATGGCTCTAAAAGTATCATGTATAGTAGATTAACAACCGACTATACTAGTAATGGATACATTAAGTCACCTGCGTTTTACTTTGGCGAATATAGAGGAGCTACTCCACAAGATGATAATGAAGGATATGTAGCTGGAGGCAAAGATCTTTCAGGAATATGGATATCAAAATACGAAGCAAGATATGTTGACTAATTAAAAAGATGATGCTATACGGCATCATCTTTTTTTACTTACTAAACGATATGAGACTTAATTAATGGAATAGTTTCCGATTGTATCTTGTTTGATGTAGCCATTTATTTCCATAATTAGCAAATCAGAATTAATATCAGAAACAGAGATTGATTTAAAGAAATCATAAATATCATTAATTGATACAGATTGTCTTTCTTTAATAAAGTTATAGTAGTGAAGATACTCATGTTCTATTGTATTTGAATCAGAATAATCATCTATAAAATTATCAAATGTGATTTGAGAATTGTTTGATATTTCGCATAGTACTTCTGCATATGAAGTTAGTATTCTTGCTCCATTTTTAATCAAATGATTACATCCCTTTCCTTCTATATGATTTATATCCCAAGGAATTGCAAATAGTAGTTTCTTAAGTTTGATTGCATGTTTTGCGGTGTTCATAGCACCGCTTTTTAAAGGAGCTTCAATTATTATTGTTGCTATTGAATGAGCAGCAATTAGTCTGTTTCTGCAAAGAAAGGTATAATTTTTTGCGCTTATATCTGGAGCATATTCACTTACAATTGCACCGCCAGAAGAAATAATTCTTTCTGCCATAATGATATTTGATCCTCTTAGTATAGTGTTAAAACCACCTGCGATGTAGGAGATTGTTTTTCCGTTTTTTATAGCTGCCATGTGTGAATAAGAGTCAATTCCTCTTGCACCACCACTTACAATAATGATTCCATTTTTTGATAAGGATTCAGCAAAGTTTGATGCGATGGTGTTTCCCAAACTTGATGAATTTCTTGTTCCAACAATTGAAACAGAACAAGCATTCAAAATAGTTTCATCTCCAAGAACATATAGTTTTTTGGGGCAGCTTTTTAATTGTAATAGTTTTTTTGGAAACAGAGGACTATCTTTTTCAATAATTTTTATCTCTTGATTTAATGGTTTATATATCATTTTCTCTCCTTAAAATGGTGAATCAACGATTGCCTTTTTTATATGATTTATGACAGTGTTTCCATACACCTCAATAACGTCAAAACGGGCCAAACTATCTTCTAAATTATATAGATACATGAAGTATGTTGCCACTTTATAAATGTGCCTTATTTTGTCAAAATTGACTGCTTCAGATGGGTTCCCACAATTGTAATTTGTTCTATTTTTAACCTCGATGAAAACAAGTTCTTCAGGATTTAGAGATTTGTCTTTAGCTATTATATCTATTTCACCAAATCTACATGAAAAATTTCTAAAAACAATTTCATAATTATTGCTTGTAAGATATAGTGAAGCTTCATCTTCACCTTCTATTCCTATTTGTTTTTTGTAATACATAGTACCTCTCTATTTAATCAATATTTTTTCTATCTAAATTTCTATATTGAATTGCTTCAGCAATGTGCTTTGATTCAATGTTTTCTTTTTGATCTAAATCAGCGATTGTACGCGCTAATTTCAAAATTCTATCGTGAGCTCTTGCACTTAATCCTAGCTTTTTAAAAGCGTTTTCTAATAACTGTTTACTTTCATCATCTAATTTGCAATACTTCTTAATTAGTTCAGAAGTTAATTCAGAATTAGAAAAGATATTATCATTTTTATATCTTTCAATTTGAATTTTACGTGCCATATCGACACGTTTTTTTATCTCCTCAGAACTTTCTGCTGGTCTTTCATCGGATAGTTCTGAATATTTTACACTTTGAACCTCAACGTGAATATCTATTCTATCTAGCAGAGGGCCACTAATTCGGTGAAGATAGCGGTTTATTTGATCTTGTGAACATGAGCAGGGTTTTTCTTTTGAACCATAATAACCACATGGGCATGGATTCATGCTTGCTATTAGCATTACTTTTGATGGATAAGTTATCGTTGAAGCAACTCGACTAATAGTAACAAAACCATCTTCCAAGGGTTCTCGCATTAATTCCAAAATGTCCCTTCTAAATTCAGGAAGCTCATCTAAAAAAAGAACACCAAAATGCGCAAGACTTATTTCACCCGGTTTAGGTATTTTTCCACCACCAATTAATGCTGAATTTGAAATTGTATGATGTGGACTTCGAAATGGTCTTACGGAAACAAGGGGTACATCTTTTGGCAAAATTCCTGCAATACTATGAATTTTTGTTACTTCAAGCGATTCTTCAAAAGATAAGTCTGGAAGAATAGAAGGTAGCCTTCGTGCCATCATAGTTTTTCCGGGAACCGGGATTTCCAATCATTAAACAGTTATGCCCACCACTTGCGGCAATTTCTAAGGCTCGCTTTATTTTTTCTTGACCTTTTACAGATGAAAAGTTAAGTTTTTGGCATGTAGAAGTATTAGTAAATTGGAAACTCAAAGGTATAAATCGTTCTATAGGTGAAGTTGTATTTAAATGTTCAATGACATCTATTAAATTTTTGGCAGGATATATTTCGATATCTTTAACTACACTTGCTTCAAATCGATTGTAATAAGGTACAATTGCTTTTTTAATTCCTTGATTGTATGCTTCTATACACATTGGCAAAACACCATTAATCTTGTTTATTGAGCCATCTAATGATAATTCTCCAATAAAGAAATAATCTTTAAATAAATCTTCATTTAAAACACCTAAATCGCAAAGAATGCCAAGCGCAATTGGTAAGTCAAAAAAAGAACCTTCTTTTTTTATGTTGGCAGGCGCGAGATTTATTACTATTTTTCTGCTCGGTAAATCATATCCTATATTCTTGAGGGCAGCGCGAACCCTTTGCTTAGATTCTTTAATTGATATGTCAGGAAGCCCTACAACGTCCCAAGAAGGAAGGCCACTTGAAATATCTACTTGAATAGTAATTTGATAGCCAGTAATTCCAATTACTGACATGCTTTTTATTTGTGATAGCAATTTTATTATCCTTTCTATGTTAAAGTTACTTTATGTTCACCTTAAAAGGTAAATAACAAATAAATTTTAAAACACCAAATAAGTGGAAAAACGCATATATAAGTAGTAAAATACTTCTTAGTGAACTGTAGGGGGAATAATATTGAATACGAAGAAGTTATTACTTATAGTTTTTGTTTTTAGTACTATTTTTTCTTTGATGCAGATGTGCTTTGCAGTAGATGATGAATTTGAAGCATTAAATTTAAGAGCGAAAGTCATTAGTGCAAGTGAAGAAAAAGAGTACTCGGATGGGTATACCAAATATCTAATACAGGATGTTCGTGTTAAGATATTAGAAAATAGATTTAAAGATGAAGAATATAATGTTATTTATTACTTAGAAGATGGAATTAATTCAAGACTTCCTCTTTATGAAAAATGCAAAGTTGGAGATATTGTGTATGTTTATGGTACATTTGAGGATGGAGCTCTTACTGTTCAAGGGCTTGCATTTTATGATAAAACGCCATGGATAATTGCAATATGTATAATTTATGCAGTTCTAATACTTGTTATTGGAGGTAAGAAGGGAGTTAAAGCTATTCTAAGTTTAGCAATTACAGTCCTTCTAATATTTGCAATTCTTGTACCAAATATTTTAGCAGGTAAAAATCCTATTTTATTTACAGTATTAATATGTAGTGTAACGATTGTTTTTACATTTATAATAATTTCAGGTTTTACAAAAAAGACACTTGTAGCAGCACTTGGAACTATTGCAGGAATAGTTGCGGCAGCAATAATTGGTGCAGTATTTTCAAACACAATGAGACTTACAGGAATTAATGAGCATGCTAGAATGATTTCGACAGCGATAAGTCCAGAAAGGGATATGATTAGCTTTAAAGATATAATGCTTTCTGCTATAATGATTAGTGCACTTGGTGCTTGTATGGACGTAGGCATGTCTATTTCGTCAGCATTAGCAGAAATAAAAGAGAAAAAGCCACAAATTGGTTTTAAAGAATTAATGAAGTCTGGTATGAATATTGGTAAAGACGTTATGGGCACAATGACAAACACTCTAATACTTGCTTATGTTGGAAGTGCTATGCTTTGTATTCTACTTTATAGTATTAATGAATTTGAACTTTCTTTTGTGTTGAATGCAGAAGATATTACAACAGAGATTCTAAAATCTCTTGCTGGTAGTATTGGGCTTGTTTGTACAATTCCATTTACTGCTATAGTTGGTAGTTTTATTATTGGTAATCGAGAAGTTGAAAAACCTAAAAAAGTCAAAGTTGAAGAAGAACCAGAAATGCCAGTTAATTATTTTAAAGGATAGAGGATGATTGTTTTGAATAAAAAAGGTGCTAGCAATATTATTGTTGCTATAGTTACGGCAATAGTAACAGCTATTATTTGTTATATTATTTTTCAGTTGTTTGAGTATTCAAGGACGCTCAATGGTACAGAAATAATTCTGAATAAACCAGAATCTACAGATTCATCAACTACTTTAAAGAATAAAGTTGAAAAAGTTAAATCATTGATTGATAATTCGTTTTTGTATGATCACGACGAGCAGAAACTAACAGACGGGGCCATAAGAGGAATGCTTGCATCTTTAGATGATCCATATGCTGCGTACTATAATGAAAGCGAATTTAAGTCGTTTTACGCTCAAACAGAGGGCGAGTATGTGGGCATAGGTATATATGTTGCATATGACAAGATTGAAGGAATGCCAATAGTTCTTACACCATTAGATGACTCGCCTGCTAAGGAAGCTGGCCTTCTTCCAGGAGATTATATAACATATGTAGATGACAAAAAGTCAGTTGATTATTCATATGAAGAAATAATTGATGCCATTAAAGGGGTTGCTGGAACAAAAACTAAAATTGGAGTGCTTCGCGAAAAAGAAGATGAGTCTTTAGAGGAAATTGAGTTTGAAGTAGTAAGAAAGAAAATTGACTTAAGCCCGATTGAGTCAAGAGTACTAAATGATCAAATTGGGTATATTAAGCTTTCATCGTTCGACGAAAATTCTTTTAAAGAATTTTGCACTAAGTTTTTACCTTTTATGACAGATCCAAAGATTAAAGGAGTAATTTTGGATATTAGAAATAATCCAGGTGGAGTACTATCTATTTGTGCAGCAATTACAGATTTGCTTGTTCCGTCGGGAGACATTGTTTATACATTAGATAAGAGTGGAAAGAAAGAAACAATCACATCCGATGAAAAATGTATAAGTATGCCTTTTGTTGTATTAGTAAACAAGAATTCAGCAAGTGCTTCAGAAATCTTAACTGCGGCAGTTAAAGACCATGGTGTAGGCACAATTGTTGGTGAAAAAACATTTGGAAAGGGAGTTGTGCAAACTTTAATTCCAATATATGATGGAACATATATGAAATTTACGACACAAGAGTATTTTTCTCCGAAGGGAAATAAAATAAATGGGGATGGAGTTACACCTGATATCGAAGTTAAACTCCCAGAAAATGTAAAATCAATCTATAATGTTAATTTCGAGGATGATACTCAACTAAAGGCAGCAATTACTGAAATAGAAAAGAAAATAAAGGAATAAAAGATTAAAAGTCTTTCTTGCTCTTAATATATTTAACCAAGAGCAAGAAAGATTTTTTATTTTGATTTCGTTAAACGGATATCGTTACCAATGAATTTGCAAATAGAAAAATTACCAACAAATCTTGAGATAAGTCTATGGTCATATAGTTTGCCAAGTTTCTCTAGGTCAAAATTTGAGGATATTATCGTTTTTTTATTTTTTTCTAAGATTCTTGCATTAATTATTGTGAACAATTCTGCAAATTTAGCTGGAGTAGGGTTTTCTGTTCCTAAGTCATCAATTATAAGTAAATCAGCGTTATAAACACTATCATATAGATTTTTGTCACTTTTGATGCTGTCGCTGTATTTGTATTCAAATATTTTGTCTAATAAAAGCGGTGCAGTCTGATATAAGACAGTGTGCCCTTTTTTTATTATTTCATTAGCAATACAACTAGATAAGAATGTCTTACCTGTTCCACTTGGACCGACAAATAATAGATTTTTGGCTTCGCCAGACTCAAAATTCTCTACAAAACTGTGAGCGAGTTTAAGTAACTTTTTGCTATTTTCACGAGCAGTTATTCCACCACTATCATTTTTCTTATCAGAATACAAGGTTAGATCAAACTTATCAAATGTTGAGTCTTTTAATAGATTTAGATTAGAGTTATTATATGAGATATTTAATATTTTTTGTTCCATGCAAGAACATCTTCTTGTTGTTAACCCTTCTGTAATATAGCCTGTGTCTTTGCATTTTTCACATTCATATATTGGTTTTGCTTTGTTCCAATTTTGTTGAATGATGATATCCTTTTTCTTTTTTAATTCTTCGATTTTTGCTAGGAGTTCAGATACTTTGTCAGCATTTTCGGTTTTAGATGCTAGAGAGAGTTTCGCAGCTTGGATACCAAGTGAGGCTATTTCGCCATTTAGACTTTTTAATTCAGAGTTGTTATTATATAGTTCATTTAATTCTTCATTATACTTACGCTCTGAATTATATTTTTGAAGTTCATATTCTCTGGAAATAGTCCTGTATATTTCAGCATTCATAGTCTCACCTCTTTTTTATAGATTTGTATAGAATTTATCTAAGTCGGAATATTGAGAACTTGTATCATCAAAGTATTTATTTAGAGATATTTGGTCTGGATTTACCTTGGCCTGCATGGCTTTTATCTCTTTTGCTTTTTGCTTTTGCTCTTTTAAATAATTGTTTACTGAATCTAATGTTGTAAAATTTCTCTCGTGCCAGTCTGTAATTATCTTATCTATGTAATCAAAACTAAAGTTGGCTTTTGATGTAGTTTTTTTAAGTGCTAGTTCTATAATATTCATCGAATAATTATAGTCTTTCGTCCATTTTTCAATATAAGCTTCTTCATATTGCGAAAGATTTCTAGTTAATCCCAGTTTCTTAGAAATTGATTTCTTTATTTTATTATCGTTTTCTGCTTCTAGATAGTACTTTTCTAAGTCGTTCATTGTTTTTATTTTATTATTTGACCATCCTTCTGCGACTGCTTGAACGTAATTTTTATGAAGTGCTTGTCTGTCAAAACAATATCTAAACAATGCAACCATAACATCTTCATCGAATTGATATCTTTTGAATAGATTATCAATATCTGAATACCAAGTTGGAGACATTACTCCTTGGAAAAATGAAGCATTTATTTCATTTATAGCTTGTGTTCTAAGGATATTTTTGCTATTGCTTGCAATAGCATCTTCAGGGTTTGATGTTACTTTTAATGTATATAATTTATTAACTTCAATTGATTTAACATTAGCAATTTTAATGGTTTTATTTTTCTTAATAAAGAGACCCTGGTCAGTCCAGTATTTAATTCCATCTTCAACTGTTTTAATTGGGATAGAAAGTTTCTTAGACAAGTCAAGAACATCTATCTCGGAATTATACTTACATAGAAAAAGGCAGTATAGGTATATCTTAACGTAATCACCATTTGCACTACATAAGTATTCAGAAATGAATACATCAGGTATATTAATATCCGAAAATAAAATTGAATCACTTTGTTCGAAATTCATACTAACCTCTTTAATAATAATCTTGTTTTTTAAATGATATCGTTTTTAAAATTGATTTGCAATTAGTTTAAAGAAATTAGTTTTTGGGTTTACTTATTTTTTATATATGTAAATTTTAGTAGAATAATGAAACTTTAAAAGAGCAACTAGAAAGGGAATTGCAGGCTGTCCATTTATACCTGTGGAAAGTAAAAGCAAAGGTGGTAAAGTGATTATGATAACTATTCCGAAACTAATAAAAAAGTCAACTTGATTTATGTATAGAATAATTCCAATTATGGAAACAAATATTAAGATGGGGACAAGGTACGAATAGTCTATTATTCCTAAAAGTTTGGGCTTATATTTGTAATTAAGAGGAAATAAATATTTACTCATCTTTTCACCTCATAATTGATTTTAATCCTGAAATTCCCGAACTGAAATCAGTAGAAATGCCAGTTCCGTTAATGAAGTCTCTTACGAACTGATTTGATTTTAATAGTGCATAAGTGCAGCCAAGAAGTAATAGCTTTCCAAATATGCTAGCGTCGTTTTCCTTGATTATCACAAAAACAAGAATCATTATTATCGATATAATTATTTGAATTAATAGTAGTGAAAAGAAACTTTTTAGCCAGCTTCGGAATAGTCCATATGTCGATTTGTTTATAAGACACAAAAATGCGAATGGAGAGAGCATAACGAGTACTTTGGTTAAAATATATCTAAATGAAAAAGTTATCATGAGTGAAAAGGACGAGATTGAAATCATACTTGTTAGAATACCTTCAAATGAAAAAATATTAAAATTAGACTGTTTTGATGAAGAAAGAGTTTTAACCATAGCTTCGAAGCTTATTTTTTGTCCAGTTATGTTATGACCAAGTTCACAAGTAAAATTTGATATTTCATGAGTAAAAGAAACTATTCCAGAACAAAGCGTAAGAGATGATGTAACTAAAATGGCAATAACTATTGTTTTTGTAATAAATTGATATGGTGATTCAACGTCTGTTCCCATATAAAAAGAAGTAAATCTTCTAATTGCATAGTAAATTACAAAGGCGGTTAATAGGGAGTTTGCAAGCACTAATAATCCGGTATTTAGATTATCTCCTACAATTCTTTCCAAACTTGTGTTTTTTATGATATCAGTGTCTAAAAATAGTAGTTTGTCTAATTCTGGCATTATATTTTTATCTATTGAGGTAAACAATGAACTGCAAAGATTGTTGATGGTATCAAGAATAACTTTCCCAATATTGACGGTTTGATCGACTACTTCTTCATCCATATTTTTGCTCCTTTATTGTTTACCTGTGACAAGTAAACTTACAGCACTTAGTATCAAATCTACGCCCAAAATAAAGGCATAGGAAAAGAGAGTACTTTTAATTAATTTCTTTCCGAGTGACAATTCTTTCTTCATCGCCAAAACTAAATTTCTTCATTAGTACACCTGTTCCGATTGCTACCGCGGCTGCGGGGGTGGATAGTTTTATTATCCAACTTTTAATGTTGGTTAAACCTGAATTTAGAGTCTTAACAAGTTTTGCTTCAGTGGCACCAAAAGAAAATGATAGAAGCAAAGTTGAGATTAAAAGAAAAATGAATATTATTTTTTTGTTCATTAAATACTCCTTTTATGTAAGACCCACTTAATGTGACTCCGTGGACGTAGTTTTTATTAATTTGGCCAAGGCTTTTGGGCGAACCTTGTTTTTAAGTATTGGGGGCATGCTTAAATTTGGAGTCACATTAAGTGAGTCTCACAGATATTAAATTAATTTATGAGATGACTTAATAGCGTTTTTGCTATAAGTGTCAGGTGGAAAACAACTTGAGTCTAAAATTGGGGATAGAGAGATAACCTTTGGAGGCAAAATTTCATTGCCTGTTGAAATAAAGGAAATGGCTTGAAATGTTTTAAGATTCATAGAAAATGAATTGAAATCATAGACAAAATCGTGTTGTATTTGAGTTGAAAGCGATTCTGAAATGTTTGAATTTTCAGACCTAAACGATTTAAAAATATAATTGTATTTTGTTTCTTTTGCGTTTTCAGAGATAGTTTTAATAACTTTTGTTTTGTCTTCTTTTCCAAGCTGTTTTTGAGCTTCTTCTATTGTGAATGTATCGTCTGTTCTAAACCATAGTTTGTTTACAAGGTTTTGTATAATAACTTTTGCAATTTGTGGATCTTTAACAGTTTTCAAAATTGATGTATAACTTTGAGTTGAAACAACACTTATACATTTTGCTTCTCTAGATTGCGCATAAAAATCCGCATCGTTTTCAGTAGCGTATTCATGATATTCATCACACATAAATGCTACTGGAGAATAATGATTATTGCTTGAGAGACGTATAAGAACTTCCGATTGAAAGTCGAGTTTTAGGTAAGCAGCTATTATTTTGGATAGATTTCGGTATTCTGCAACGTTCATATTTAGTACAACAATATCATCTTTATTGAGCGAAAAGCCTTTAAAGTTCAGCTGCTCTTTAGATGGGCAAAATGTGTCTGATATTTCTTTGTCGGTAACAAATAGTTGAGTTATTCTAGTTATTTCAGATTGAATAATAGATAAAACTTTACTGTCTAATGCTGTGTATTCATTTTGAAAGAAATCAACTAATGAGTTAAAATCATATTTTTCCACGTCAGAAAGACTATTTTCAAGGAATAAGTTCTTTATGATTGCTAATTTTTCGGTTAAGTATGAAGGATTATTAATTAATTTGTGAAGTTCTATAAAAGTGACATAGTTATCGTTATATAAGCGACATAGTTTAATACACTCGGTAATATAACTTTCAACTTTATCAAGCCAATATGAATCGGTCATTTGTTGATTCGAGAACAAGGTTAGAATTGTCTTGATTCTATTTGCTATAACAGATGGTTTTAGGTGAGGCTTATCTAGGGGGTTATATCTGTATTTCCCATTTAACTCTATAACTATTACATTTCTGCCAAATTGTTGATTTAATTCTAGAACTTTTTTGTAAAAATTGCCCTTAACATCTAATATAAGCATTCCTATATTTTGACTCATCAGTTGATATAGAATAGGGTACATTGCAGAAGATGTTTTTCCTGATCCGATAGTCCCTGTTATTAAAAGATTTTGATACAATCCTTTTTCAGGAATACAGACATCTTCGCCATGGTCTAAAGAAGTGCCAATTTTTATTTGTAATTTGTCTGAAGTTTTATTAATGTTATGAATTGGGGGAAGATTTGTTATTTGAGAAGATATTTGTTTAGAAAGAATGAAATTACTAAGAAAAATGGTAGATACTAATAGAACCAATAGGTAAGTAGCCTTAATAGTACCCAATACAGTACCTTGAATATTAATATCATAAACGTCAAATAAGCATATAGAAATTGAGTTTGATGAGAAAATATCAGAAAAAAGGATGAGGTTAAATATAGCTATTAGGACTAAAAATGTTGAAATATAAGCAATTTTGTTATATAATCCTTTCATGCGCAAAATCTGGTTTAGTTAATCACATTTAGTTTGCTTTTATTTAGTGCTAGTTTTGAGCCTTGTTTTTCATGAAGTATATTGAGCTCAAAAATTGAATAAATGATGTAAGCGGTAAGTACAGAAGCAAAGATGAATGTTGTGAATAAGATGCTAAGCCTTACTTCAAAACTAAGACGAATTCTAGCAAAAGAGCTTAATATCACGCATAGTAGTAAGCATACTATATGTTTGATTTTAAAACTCAAATTGTTTCACCACCTTTCGATATGAAGTATAGTACGGCAAAAAATGAATGTCTACTAAAGCTGAAAAAGATAGTAAAAGATGGTAAAAAGGGGTAAATAAGGAGGTATATATATGATAACTAAAGATATGCTAATAGGAGAGATATTAGAACAAGATGATGAAAATGCAGTTATTCTATTAGAAGCAGGCATGCATTGTATTGGGTGCCCTGCGTCTGCCGGAGAAACATTAGAAGAGGCTTGTATGGTTCATGGTATTGATGTAGAAGAAGTTCTTGAAAAGTTAAATAATAAAACAAATAGTGCAGAATAAACTGCACTTTATTATGTCATCGTAGCTCAGCTGGATAGAGCGATCGCCTCCTAAGC
This sequence comes from Bacillota bacterium, assembly GCA_016280725.1. Taxonomy (GTDB): domain Bacteria; phylum Bacillota; class Clostridia; order TANB77; family UBA1234; genus RGIG6105. The sequence continues at coordinate 14,412 of JAEEHF010000120.1, forward strand.
GATAGGTCGGAGGTTCAAATCCTCTCGGTGACGCCAAAAGCCACTAGCAATTGTTAGTGGCTTTAATTATAAAAATAGGAGTGGCTAAATTGAAATCACAAGACGAAAAATATATGAATATCGCAATTAATGAAGCTAAAAAAGCGTTTGATAAAGAAGAAGTTCCAATTGGAGCGATTATTGTTAGAGATGGTAAAGTCATATCTAGAGCGCATAATTTAAGAGAAAGTAAGAAGAATGCAATTGCCCATGCAGAAATACTAGCAATTGAAAAGGCATGCAAAAAATTGGATTCATGGAGATTATCAGGATGTGAAATGTATGTTACTTGTGAACCATGTCCAATGTGTGCAGGAGCGATTTTAAATAGTAGAATCAAAAGAGTAGTTTTTGGAGCAAGAGACGAGAAAAGTGGTGCTGTTGTTTCAAAACTAAGGATGTTTGATAATGAGCTATGTAATCATCAGGTACAATTTCAAGAGGCAGTAAATGAAGACGAGTGTGAACAATTGATAAAGGACTTTTTTAAAGGTTTGAGGTCTAAGAGTAAATAATGATTGACTAAAATAATTGTGGTTAGTATACTAATTATGAGGTGATTAATATGGAAAGAGATATGAACGATTATTTTAGAGAAATCACACAAAATTTTTATGCATGCGTAGAAAGCAAGCTTGAAAAATATGGCTTGGTTAAAGGGCAAGCACAACTATTACTTATAATTAAAGACAATGAGGGAAGTACTCAAAAGGACTTAGCAAATTATTTCAATGTAAGATACTCATCTATGAGTGAAAGGTTAAGCAAGCTTGAAGCTCTTGGCTTTATCGAAAGAGTTCATGAAGATGGGAACCTTAAAAACAATAAAATTTATATTACAAAAGAAGGAAAAACAGCCGCAACACAATGTAGAAGAATACTAAAAGATGTTAATGATAAACTCTTAAAGGGACTTACTAAAAAGGACATTTCTACATTTGAAACAACTTTAAATAAAATACTTATAAATTCTAAATAAGAAGTAGTAATTAAGTCGGGAGTTTTTGTTATGACAAATAACAAAATTCCCGACTTTTTTATTCAGAAAGAATGTCAAATAAAAAAGGATCAAAAACGATATCGTTTTTAATCCTTTTGGCTTAAATAAAAGTGAATTACTTTTTCTTTGCAACTTTTTTAGCTGCTGGTCTAGCAACTGTTTTCTTAGCTGCTGGTTTCTTAGCTGCTGCTTTTTTAGCAACTGGTTTCTTAGCTGCTGGTTTTTTAGCAACTGCCTTTTTAGCAACTGGTTTCTTTGTTGCTTTTTTAGCAACTGGTTTTTTAGCTGCTGCTTTTTTAGCAACTGGCTTCTTAGCTGCAACTTTCTTTGTTGCTTTTTTAGCTACTGGCATCTTAAATGCCCCCCTTTCATTTGTACACTATTTAGAAGTAATAATACTAACTAAATTCTTTAGTATATGTTAAATATATAGAATTAATGATATTTTTGCAATACTTTATGTAAAAAAAGTTGTATTTTTTTAAAAATAGTTTAAGTTAGGGGACTAACTAACAAGTTCAAAACGCTGTGGCACAGCGCATGCATGTTATGTTAATAAAAGTTTAAATAAATGTTAAATTTATGTAGCAAAATGAAATTTATTGTATTATAATTTCTTTAAGGTGGTGATGTTGGTGTCAAAAATGATGTATCTTAAGTCTGAAAAAAGAAGACTTTGCTCAATCATGAAAAAAGAATATGTTGAACTTAGATTTTCAAATCTTCAGGCCATTCTTGATAACAACCTTAATGAGCCACGTTGGATGAATACATATATTCTACTATATAAAGCATCTCTTCCAAAAAATATTGTAGCATATGATATTCTTCTTCAAAAATTATCATCTTCGTTACTTAAATTCTATTTTAAGTCTGATGATGGAAAAAGTTTTTTGGTTGATGCGGACGAAAAGATGTTTACAAGATACGTATGGTATCTTACTACAAAGCAGGATAGAAAGTATAGATTTGTGGCTCAATATATTCCAAATGATGAGTATGTTAAAGAATTAATGAGATTTACTAAGTACGAGAAATGTGGTATTTTTCTCGAAAATGTATATGAGGATGAATTTACACTAAATCCTATTGGCTATAGTTTTCGTAGTGAAGATGAAGCTCGTATCACTTATGAAAAACTTTTCGATGCGTATGATTTATTCAATAGCTTAAAACTAAATAAAATCAATTTTGTAAATAATTTTCATTCTTGCTTAAGACTTGGCAAGGACAAAAGAATGATTTCAGTTTTAAGTACTATGATTTCATATTTCGATTGTAGATTTTTAGTTGCGGATGAAGGTATTACAATCCCAAACACCAATATTGCTATTAATGATGAAGCTACTGCAAAAGCATTTGAATCACATATGATGGATGTATATCATTTCTATAGAAATGTTATTAATACAAAAAATAAAAAAGACATTGTTAGTGAGGTTTGTAATAAAAAAGTTCCAAAAGAAATAATGAAGACTTTTTCACAAAACATATCTAAATATTCTAATATATATGCAAATGAAAAGGGTCTTGTTGAATGGATTATTACTATTTCTAGAGAAAGTAAATATACATTAAAGATTACTGTAAATGATAATGGAGTTTTCTTTATAAATGGTACAAGGATTGCTACTGAGCAAGAAGCTGAGTTATATTACATTGACTATATGGAACATAAGTCAGAACATCTTAGCATGGTTGCTTATAAGAGCTCAATTATTACTAAATTAAAGAAGATATTCAGCATATTTAAGTTTAAGTTCTGGAAAAGAAGAGAAAATTAAAAGGACTTTACAAATTCTTAATTCCGTGCTATTATACATAAACAATAAGGTGCATTTATATGAGTGGTGGCAAGGGCATAAGCGTGAACCTCGCCAGATCCGGAAGGAAGCAACGATAAGCGATGAGCTTTGTGCTACCATTCATATAAGTGTACCTTATTTGTATTTCGCTCTATTGTAATAAGAGCTGAAAAAGTATATAATTCGTCTAGATACACACTAGAAAATAAAGGGGTGTGAGTATGTCATATATTGCACTATATAGAAAATATAGGCCACAGAAATTTGCAGATGTTGTTGGACAAGAGCATATAACCAAAATTCTCAAAAACCAAATTAAGGCACAAAAGGTTGGACATGCATATTTATTTAGTGGTGGTAGAGGAAGTGGAAAGACATCAACTGCGAAAATCTTAGCTAGAGCGGTTAATTGCCTAAATCCAATCGACGGAGAACCATGCAATGAATGTGAAATATGTAAAGAGGCATTATCTGGAAATCTTGTAGATATTGTAGAAATGGATGCTGCTTCGAATAATGGAGTGGATAATATTCGTGATATTAGAGAAGAAGTTGAATTCATTCCAACTTCTGGCAAATTTAGAGTATATATCATAGATGAAGTACATATGCTTTCTACTGGTGCGTTTAATGCTCTACTAAAAACTCTTGAAGAGCCACCGGCTCATGTTATTTTTATCCTAGCGACAACAGAACCTCAAAAGTTGCCTGAGACGATATTGTCACGTTGCTTAAGGTTTGATTTTGGAAGGATATCAATAGACAATATAGTTAAAAGACTAAGATTTATCTGTGAAGATGCTAACATTCAAATTGAGGATGGTGCACTGAGGATTATTGCTAGAATGGCTGATGGAGCAATGAGAGATGCTATTTCAATTTTGGATAGATGTAGTCAAGAGTCAGATGAAATAATCACAGAAGAAAGAATTCGTGAGCTTTCTGGAATTCCAAAGTTTGAATTGTTATATGAGATGGCCACATTACTTCTTAAAAAAGATGAGAAGAACGTACTACAATATTGCAATAAAATTTTAGCAGATGGAAAAGATCCTAAAGTATATTTGCCAGAGCTTATTAAGTTTTTAAGAGATGTTGCTCTTGTATCGATAGATGAGAACTTAGTAAGTTATAGTGAAGATGAGAAGAAAGCAATTAAAGAGCTTTTAAATGAATCAAATAGAAGGACTATTTTGCAATTAATAACAAGTCTTTCTGATATTGAAAACAAAATGAGATGGGCAAGTGACCCTACAATATTATTTGAAACGGGTTTAATTAAACTATGTTTTGATATGACAGAAACTCCAGCGGCAACAAGTGAATTAGTTACAAAAAATGCAAAAGAAATAAATAGCAATCTAACTAACAAAGTGTTGACAATACTTAAGGAAAACGGCAAAATTAGATTGCATGCTGACCTTATTTCTGCAAAATTTGAACTCCAAGAAGATGGAATTGTGCATATAATTTTTTCTGGTCCAATTCAAATGGTTAGTAAGGAAAATTTTCAAAAAGATGAGACCAAAATTGCTATTAAATCGGCTGTTAAGCAAGCAATTGGAAAAGAAGTCAGCGTAAAATATGATAATTTTAAATAAAGTAAGGAGAGTATAAAATGAGTAAATTTAATGGATATGGTGGTTTCCCAGGAATGGGTGGAAACATGAATCAACTTTTAAAGCAAGCAAAACAGATGCAAAATGATATGATGAAAACTCAAGAAGATATCGAAGCAAAAGAATTTGAAGTATCAAGTGGTGGTGGAGCAGTTAAGGTTATTATGAACGGCAAAAAAATAGTTAAGTCTATTAAGATAAAGCCTGAAGTAGTAGATCCAAATGACGTTGAAATGCTTGAAGATTTAATTCTTTCTGCAATTTCAGAAGGTGTAAAGAGGGCTGACGAAATTGTTGAACAAGAGATGGGAAAGTACGGAGTTCCAAGCGGACTTAATGGTTTGCTATAAAATTTTAAAAAGCAAAGGAAAAAGAAATGGCATTTAGTAATTCGATTGAAAAATTAATAGAAGAATTTGAAAAGCTTCCAAGTATTGGTCATAAGACCGCAGTGAGACTTGCATTCTATGTACTTAATTCTCCTTTGGAAAATGCGGAAGAATTTGCAAACGCAATTGTAGACGCAAGGAGGAACCTTAAGTATTGTTCGATATGTAGTAATATAACTGATGTTGATCCGTGCCCAATATGTAGTAATGTAAAAAGAGATAAAGATATAATTTGTGTTGTAGAAGATGTTAGAGATATTGCATCTATTGAAAGAACACATGAATATAATGGTGTTTATCACGTACTTCATGGAGCAATCTCACCAATGAATGGAATTGGCCCAAATGATATAAAAATTAAGGAGTTAATGACTAGAATTGGAAACAACGACATAAAAGAGCTTATACTTGCAACTAATCCTAATGTTGAGGGTGAAGCTACGGCTATGTACATTTCAAAGCTTGCTAAGCCATTCAATATAAAAACTTCTAGAATAGCACATGGTATTCCGATAGGTGGAGATTTGGAATATACAGATGAGGTAACACTAGCAAAAGCGCTAGAAAATAGGACAGAATTGTAGATTTTTAATATCTTTCAAGGTATCCGCAAAATTGACTAATTATGTTAAGTATGATATAATTATGTGTGAAGTGAGGGATGCCTATGAAAGATATTTTTAATGGTAAAAAAATGAGATTTCTTACAAAAGAGGAGCTTAGTCATCTTAATTACTTTGAATTATGCTTATATATTTCACTCCTTGATAAGCTTGAAGAAAGCTTAGGAGAGGGGGAATAGTTATGTCTGAAAGCGTTGGAATTATGGAATTAAGAGCGAATAAGACCATGGCTTTAAATGAGCTAGCTCACCGCGATTCAAGACAAGAAATGGTTAAATATGCTAATCTTGTGATACAGTCTAAAACAGGTAGAGTAAGTAATGCAACAAAAATGAAAGAAATAATGGCTCAAATTAGAGATCTCCCAGAGGATATTAGAGAAGAAATAAGAGGAGAAATATTAGCATTTTCTGAACAGATGGAAAATGCTAGCAAAGACGCCAAAAAGGGTGTTACTAATGGTGCAAAACGTGTTACATCTGATGTCGTAAAGACAATAGCTAGAGGTGCTGCAACCGGAGTTGGAGTTGTTAGTACAGTTGGTACTGTTGCACCAGGAATATTTGATAATATAAATAGCTATCTAGAAAAAGTTTCGCCAGAACTAGCTGCTGGATTGGGACAGGTAGCTGCAAATGTTTTATTACCGGGGGCTGCAGGACCGGCATTATTAGCTGGAGCTGGTATAGGCGCTGCTATATATTGTGGTGGAAAAGCACTTTGGAATAAACTAGAGAAAATTGCTAGAAATAGAATAGAAAAAAGAGTTAATAAGCAAAGACTTAAAGAAGCGGGTGAAATAGCTGCTGGAATGGATGATGCAGTAGAGCCGGATGAAATAGGAATGTAGTAAGAAAAGCAATATATTTAAATTTAATAGGTAAAAAAGCTAACTAAGAGAATTAGTTAGCTTTTTTTGTTTTTGGCCTATTTCATTGCAATTAGTACTTCTTTATGGTATATTCAAGTTGAAAATAGAGTATGAAAAATAGAGGTGTTCTAATGGAAAAGTTAATTATAAATGGAGGAAAAAGACTAGAAGGAGAGGTACATATTAACGGCGCTAAAAATGCTGCTGTTGCTATTCTTCCAGCAGCTGCTTTAATAAATGGTAAATGTGTAATCGAAAATTTACCAAATATTAGTGATATTAATCTTTGCTGCCAAATTTTAGAGAGTATTGGCGCAAAAGTAAAATATCTTTCGCAAGACTCTATTGAAATTGACGCATCAAATATCAATAAAACAGATATTTCACCAGAAATAACTAGAAAATTTAGAGCATCTTATTATTTCATAGGTGCACTTTTATCTAGATTTCATAGAGCACAAGTTGGTAGTCCTGGAGGATGTAATTTAGGCACACGTCCAATTGATCAGCATATAAAAGCTTTCGAGTCACTTGGTGCAAAAGTTGATTGCGAAGGAGGTTTAATTACAGCTGACGGAACAAATTTAAAAGGCGGACATATATATTTGGATATTGTAAGTGTTGGGGCAACAATAAATGCAATACTTGCTGCAACTTTGTGTGAGGGAGTTACAGAGATAGAAAACGTTGCAAAGGAACCACATGTAGTTGACGTTGCAAACTTTTTAAATATGATGGGAGCTAATATTAGAGGAGCAGGAACAGACGTAATTAAAATTACAGGAGTAAAAGAACTTAAAGGAGGACCAGCATACTCAATTGTTCCTGATCAAATTGAAGCTGGAACATATATGATTGCAGCAGCTGTAACAAGAGGCGACATTACAATTAGAAATTGTATAACAAAGCACTTAGACCCAATTTCTGCAAAGCTTAAAGAAATGGGTGTAGAAATAGAAGAAAATGATGATGGTGATGCTATTAGAGTTCGTTGCAATATGAGAACCAAAAAGGCATCTGTAAAAACAATGCCATATCCTGGATTTCCAACAGATATGCAACCACAGTTTGGAGTTCTATTATCACTTTCTGAAGGAACAAGTTATATTACAGAAGGTATTTGGGATTCAAGATTTCAATATACTGCAGAGTTAAATAAAATGGGAGCCAACATAAGCGTTGAAGGAAAACGAGCAGTATTTGAAGGAGTAAATTCACTTTCAGGTTCACAAGTATATGCAACTGACCTTCGTGCAGGTGCAGCTCTTATACTTGCTGGACTTGCTGCTAAGGGTACAACAGAAGTTCTAGGTATAGAACATGTTGATAGAGGATATGAACATATTGAAAAGAAGTTTCAAGCTCTTGGCGCTGATATAAGAAGAGTTTCAGAATAATTATATAATGAAGAAAAAGAGTTGTGATGGCGAGTTTAACTCGCCATTATAATTGTAAGGAGTAACACATGATAAATTTTTGCAATTTATATTCTGGTAGTTCTGGGAATTGTACATATGTTGCATCAGATGAAACCAGAGTATTGGTAGATGCAGGCGTTAGCTGCAATAAGATTGTTAAAGCACTTAATGAAATTGGTGTAGAAATAGATGAAATAGATGCAATAATAATTACGCATGAACATATAGATCATACAAAGGGACTTACAACATTATGTAAGAAATATCATATTCCGGTTTATGCAAATAGAGGAACTTGGAAAATGATTGAGAGTCTTAATGTTCCTGACACATGCAGATTTTTATTTTCAACAAGCAAGGAGTTTGAAATTGGTGACTTTAAAATATATCCATTTCCAATCCCACATGATGCTGCTGAACCATGTGGATTTTCTTTGTATGCTGATAATAAGAAAATCACTATCACGACAGATATAGGGCACATTACTGAAGGAACACTTCATCAGCTAGAGTGTTCAGATATTTTACTTTTAGAAGCAAACTATGATACTGAAACGTTAAAATGTGGACCATATCCTTATCAACTTAAGAAAAGAATTATGAGTGATAGTGGGCATCTTTCAAACGAAGAAGCGAGCAAAGCAATTTCTTATCTTTCAAAAAACAATTGCCAAAATATAGTTTTGGGTCATCTTAGTAAAGAAAACAATTTTCCAGAATTAGCCTATCAAACTGTATTAAACGAAATTACTCAAAATGGAAACATCTGTAATTTATCAGTTGCTTCAAGAGACTTTGTAGATCCGATGATTACTTTATAAAAGGATGATTGAATGAATATTAAAATAATTTGCCTTGGTAAAATAAAAGAAAAATATTTGCAAGAAGGAATAAGCGAATACACAAAAAGAATATCAAAGTATGCTGATGTGAAAATAATAGAACTTCCTGATGAGCCAATTCCAGATAATCCATCTGAAAAAGAAGTCTTGGAGATTAAGGTAAAAGAAGCGGAGAAGATAAGAAAACAATTAGATTCTCATGACTTCGTTTGCACTCTTGATATGAGACGGAAAGACGTTTACATCGGAGGAACTTGCAAATAAGATTCAAAATATTACAGTTCAAGGGTATAGCACAATAGCATTTATAATTGGTGGAACGGTAGGACTAGATGAGTCATTAGTAAAAGAGAGCAATTTATCTATTTCATTTTCAACATTAACTTTTCCTCATCAATTAATTAGGCTATTCCTTACTGAACAATTATTTAGAAGCTTTAAAATAATGAATAATGAAAAATATCACTGGTGAACTTTGGGAGAAGGTTTTTGGGGACACGACGGTTGCACCTGCTCACCAGGTTTTCGGGGACACGACGGTTGCACCTGCTCACCAGGTTTTTGGGGACAGGTCATAAATAAAAAAATACCTAGCAAAGTGCAATATTACTTAACACTTTGCTAGGTTTTTTGTGTTAAATTATATCTTGCTAACGGATTCTCTAGATATAACCATTGGTATTATAGATTTTCCAATGATTGGCAAATCAAGTTCGTAGAGATACGTTGCTTTAAGATATATTGGAGAACCATATTTTTGTCTTTTGTTTGTACATTCTATTTTTAATTTATTTATATCAAATCCTTGTGAAATAAGATCCACTTGTAAATTAGTCTGTTCTTTTGATGTAAGATATCCATAATCTTCCATTATGAATACATATTTGATGCAAGCTGATGACAACTTTTCATAAAAAATGTATGGTGTAAGAATATTAACTGAAAAAACAATTAAAGTAGATACAAGCATTATTCCAATTGCTATTATTATTGGTGTTGTAATTATTTCACTACCTCTATTAGACTTTTTTGCTCTCATTTGATAACACCTTTCTATGTTATAAGTTCATTTAACGGAACATCTTCATGAATATAGAAAATAAAAACATCCGATAATATGTCTTCCAAAATTAAAGGCTTGATTTTTACTTTTATTACAGTATGTATAGTATTATTATTGGCTTTTGAGTTTGTAATACTATCAGTTTGACCTTTCTTGTAAATAGCATAGTCTTCTATCTCAACTTTTTGTACAAGACCATCCTTGTTTTCTAAATTTTGGTTTAGGTTATAATTTGACATTATTACATTTTTAAAATATTCTCTAAAGTCCTTCTCTGCATAACTAAATTGGCCCAGGCTTGTTCTGGCTTTGTTTACAGCTATAACTGCAGATTTATTTGCAGAATACATATCGAGCTTAATATTATAGAGTAAAGAGTTTACCTCTCCAATAAAGGTGGCCATTATAAAAGCAAATATTAAGATGATAATAGTGACAAAGAAAATTGCAATAATGAATGTGTTTCCCTTTTTGTGCATAAGTTATCTCCGTTATTTAATATATTTACTAATATCTCGGTTATACAATGTATCCCATCTTTCGAACACGTCAAGCTCAATTCTTTTTGTGTCAGCGCCATTAATATTTTGGGCTTTAACAACGATTTCATAAGGCTTTTTAATTCTTGAAAACAACCTGTTTTCATCAATTTCTAATGCGTTTTGTGTTTCTTTTCTTAGAGTTTGCCATGAATGCAATGTTTGCTTAGTTCCATATGGGATTATATAAACAAATTCAAATGTGCTAGTATTGTCCTTTGTACTTGATGCCTGTACGGTATTAGTTTTTGTGAACATTTCTTTATAAATATATAGCGAAGGAAATCTTGGTTTTATATTTCTGGTTTTTGGTTCATCCCACTCAAAACGCTTAGTTAATTCGTCAAACGTAAAAATAGAAGAATCTCCTTCAAATGAAATAGAAAGATTTTTTGTAAAATTTTCAACTGTGGCAGTTATTTTGATTGTCTGACCCGCGCAAATAAACTTTGTGCCAGTTTTTCTAGAAGTAAATAGATTTGACTTTTTATCTGAATCATATTTTTCTATTTTTATTTCTGAAATGTATGGAGGAGGGATTTCCTCATATTCAGCATAATTTTCGCTAATCACATTATTATAATAAGTATTTGATTCTATATAGTCATTTTGTTGTGGAACCCCAGAAAAGTAAATAGCAATTATAAAATTTTTAGAGTCGGTAAGAGGACCATCAGTTGAAAATTTTGTAAGAAGAATTGAATTTACAGTTACGTCTAGTATTACAACATCATCGGTTTCTTGCTTTTCATAAGAATACAAAAATTCTTTTGATACACTTAAGATTGAAGAGTCAGTTACTTTAGTCATTGATTCACCATTTATTAGTAATTCGGCTTCTATGAGTTTTACATGTGTATCTCTAGCATATTCACCAATGTTTATAGCATTTGCTCCAAAAGTTATTGGAATATCTATTATAGTCTCATTTTCTGCTGGAACTATGGTTTTACCTTTTTCAAATTCGGCAAAGCATTCTATAGTACTATCCGCTGCCATTGGCGGAACCATAAAATTTGCAGCCCATTTTCTATTTTGTTTATCATATCTTTGAGTATATACAGTACCAAAAGTTTTCCAAGTAGCATAGTTTTCTAGTCTAACTTTATCGTACCCTATATCTGGAATTTTTATATTATAAGAAGTGTTATTTCTTGTTAAGTTAGTGTTAATCATATATTCTTTTTGACTATCATCCATATATTTCGATTGGTCTTCCCATGATGATTTGGCATCATTGAGTATGGCATATCTCCATGTTTCAGGGGAACTTGGTGGTTCGATGTCAACTGGGAATTTGTGATTATGAACTTCATATCCATGAGAATTTTCACCTAGTATCCAATATTCGCCTCTTATACCTTCACCGTTGTATCTAGAATTACTATTCTTTTTCCACTTGCCATCATTAACTTCTTTCCATCGTTGATTCAAATATCCATCTAATGGGGAACCATAAACAATTAATGAATATGTATTATATATTTCTTCATTGATTATTTTGCCATTGATATTTGTAGTATCAATCCCCATAGTATCTATAGTTTTATTGAAATTTTCTGAAATTGCAAAGGAAATAGAATTCATAATAAGTATGATAATTAAAATTCCTACATGTGTTTTGTTCATAGAGATTCCTTCTTTATAAATTAAGCTGTTTTTTTAGGGACGAAGGAGGCATTTTCATGCCTCCTTAATATGTATGACACAATGCAAGCGAAATTACGCTCACATGAGTGACAGCGAAAACTAAGAGAAATAAAAATCGATTCTTTGATCTTTATTGCAAATTGTGTTTATTTTGAGTTTTCCAATTGATATTGTTTCAAGTATTTTGGCATTAAACTCATCATTTTGTTTTAGTCTTGATTCTACAATCTTTTCTTTTATATAATTCATTATTTTAGATGTTGTAGGCTCGGAAAATAGTGTGGAAAGCGCTTGCTCAAGTTTAGACATGTTTTTAATACTTGAGCTATATATACTTTCGTATTCCGAAATGGAATCCCACATTTTATATATGGATATACATATTTTTGCCTCGTCCATGAAGCTATTTTCGCCTATACTTTCTTTCACGTTATATTTTCCATTTTCATAAAATCGAATCTGAAAGGCGTATGTTCCATTATTTACTAGGTCTTCTCTAGCACCATAACATATATTTAATTTGTTAATAGTATATTTGTCTGGTACAAAAGCAAGATATGTATATGAACTATCATCAACAAGTGCTTTTAATAGTTTTATCACTTCAGAATCATTTATAAATTCTTGATTTAATTTAAGCTTGTTAAAAGAACCAAATCTGCCATTGTCGGTAATTAATATCCTATTATTTGAGATAGTATATCGATTTCCAATAATATCTCCTGAGGTTACATCATCTATGTTTGTGTTTTTTCTGCTTAAGTAGTATTTTTTATCTAAATCTAGCTTGATCTTGGCGTTATATGCATTAAGCAATATTTTACATGCTTGGCCTCTTGTGATTGGCTCATTTTCTCTAAATGTACCATCTTCAAATCCATTCATGATACCTAGAGAAATTATTTTTAAAATAGTATCTTTATTTTTGGAATTTAAATCGGAATATTTTTCCTTTGACTTTTGAACAGTAGATAAATCAAGATAATTAGATAAAATCTTTATACAATCTATCCTCTTAATGATTGCTGAATAATCTTCGAAATCGTTTTCACTAATGAGTTTTTCTTTCATGGCGGTATTGATGTACCAATCAGGCCATTCAGAACCATTGATAACTAATTTATATTTGTTTTTTAAAACAAGCATTTTTAGAAATTCTGAAACGCTTACTTCTTTATCTGGTAAGAATAGGCCATTATCATATCCTTGAACAATGCCATCTTTGATCATAGTTTGTATTTCTTTGCTTGCCCAATGAGAATATATATCATTGTTTATAGTGTCGGCATATGAGATAGAGGATAAAATAAGGAATAAAGATATTAAAACCATAATATAAGACTCCTTAAGCTATAGTTCTGTAACACAAAATGTTGCGATATCTTTTAATAGATTTATTTTCTGGGCTTCTTCGCTTGTTACACATATCAAAATCGTATCAATTATTCTACTTGAAGCATTTTCGATTTCAATTCCATCTTCATCAAAAGTTCCAAGGACCTTAGTGTTTTCTAGTATTTTTATATTAGAATATCCAAGGTCATTTGTTCCGACTTGAAGCCTATATGAATCTGAAAATATACCATTTGATGCATATTCATTTATTAGGGTTGCATAAAGGTTAATAATAGATCCTTTTTTAAGAATATAGGACACTCCATTTTCAGAATTCTTAATTCGAATAGATATTTTTTCTTTTCCTTCTTCGCCATTAAAAATCATCAATTCTTCCTTGGATGCCAGTTGATCGAGTAATAATATTTGACCAGGATAGACATCGGATTTTAAATACAAATTTGCTACTTCATTGTATGATGAAATAATCCCAGAATTTGCAACAGTTTCTAGAGGTAGATTAACAAATTTTATACTATCCGGATTTAATTCGGTATATTCTGGCATATAAGTAGTTGCAATAGCGCAAGAAAGCGTAGGGACATTATTTATGAGCTTTTTTTGAAGCGAGGTTGAAAATATAAAAACAACAGTGGCGAGTATTAACGAAATAATCATAAGAGTAATTTTCTTATTCATATGTGACACCTCGTTTATTTAAATACTTGGCTTCCTGTATTAGTGAACCAATTTGAAATTGTTGTCATGATATTATTAAATAGTTGTTCGATTTGAGGGTAAAATAGGGTAATGATAAGAACCAAAAGTATTCCGCCAATTAGGACAACTTGTAGAATTTCGGCCCCTCTTTTAGATTTTAAGTTTGAGGTGATTTTTGAAATTGTTTTTTTCATTATTGTATCTCCTTATCTAAAAATATTATTGAATCCTTTTCCAATAGATATAAACAAAGGATAAAATATGAGCATTATAATGTTTGTTAATGCAATTATGACGCCAACCGTAATTAGTACCACCTTATTTCGAGTTGAGTCTTTTAATTGTTCAATCTTTTTATCTTGTAGACTATATGAAAGATTGTCTAGTATTTCAGTTATGTTATTGGTGCTATTTAACTCTTGAAGAGAATTGCAGAAAATGTTTATCTCGGTTATATCAAAACTGTTGCTTAGAAAGTTAGTGGCCTTTTCTATGTTATATCCAGAAAGTTCATATGTTGTTGAAAATTCAATCATTGCCTTTCTGAATTCTTTATTTTTACAGTTTTCAAATTGGAATTTAAGTGCATTTTTAAGAGGAACGTTGGCAGATAGCTGAAGATATAAGGAATTAATTACATTGTAAAGATCACTGCAAATTACCAAGTCTCTAGATTTCTTATGAAAATAAATATAGATATCTAGAAAAAAGAAGCCTAACAATCCTAATAAGACTGCGACATAAAACGAGCTAAAATTTTTAATTCCTGCGATTATTAAAATTATCGTTAATGAGATTTTTAATAGATAGTATCTTATAGAATCTAATCTTAGTGGATTTCCTTGTTTTGAAAGAAACAAGTCTTTTGTTTTTAAAAAATTGTGTTTTGAAATAAAGTCTTTGAATGAAAATTCTTTTGTTTTGAATCTAAATTTGTTTCCGGTTTTGTACTTCTTAAGCTCATGCTTAGTATAATATCGGACGACGAAAATGTAGCAAGCAACAAATATAAGTAAAAACAGGAGAACGTATAAATAGTTCATATGTAATCACCTTTTGTGTTTCACTTTTCGACGCCATTGTATCACGATTTATTTTTGTGTCAACAAGTTTTAGAAAAAATAGTAAAAAATTGTAATAAAATAATCAGGTTTTTTGTGGGAAAGTTTTTGGGGACACGACGGTCGCACCTGCTTACCAGGTTTTCGGGGACACGACGGTTGCACCTGCTCACCAGGTTTTTGGGGACAGGTCAGTGAATAGTATTACTAGGAAATTAGGGCCAGAATTGCCAGGAAATTTCCGCTTTAGCTTGAACTTTAGAGAAAAAGTTTGTATAATGTCTTTTGTGTGTATGCGCCTGTAGCTTAACTGGATAGAGTATTCGGCTACGAACCGAACGGTTGGGGGTTCGAATCCCTTCAGGCGCACCAAAAAAGAGCATCTTATTTAGAGGTGCTCTTTTTTTTTCTTTAAATATAACAATGACCTGTCCCAAAAAACCTTCTCCGAAAACCTGTCGGTAAAAACTCGTTTGAAGTATTGGTGATTTCGTGCTATAATTAAAGCGATTTTTAGGGGAGGCGAATTATATGGTTCTTTGTGGGAATGATATTACAAGTGTCAGAAGAATTGAAAACGCCATAAAAAAGGGTGGAAAGAACTTTTTAAAGAAGGTTTACACTGACGAAGAAATTGCGTATTGCGAGTCAAAACGAATGCGGTAAATATAGAAGTTATGCAGCAAGATTTGCTGCCAAAGAAGCCATGTATAAGGCACTTTCAAAATATATAAAAAGCGAATATAACTATACAGACTATGAGGTAATTAAAGATAAAAATGGAAAGCCAATAGCTAAATTTAATGGTGATTTGGCAAAGATTAAAGAAATTAAAAACATCAAAAGTCATGATTTGAGCCTTTCGCATGAAGGAACTTATGCTATCGCAAGTTTCGTGGCTGAAATATAAATTGACGGAAAGAGGTATATATGAAAATTTTAATACGGTGGCGCTTGGCCATATTCAAACTATAAATTGCACCTAGGTCATGCTGCAGGTCTAATAGGTGGAGACTTGTTAGCTAGATATCATAGAGCAAAAGGAGATGACGTTATATACGTTTCAGGCTCTGATTGCCATGGTACGCCTATAACTGAAAGAGCTAAGAAAGAAGGTATTTCACCTGCTGAAATATCAGAAAAATATCATAATTTATTTGTAGAAGCATTTGATGCTTTAAACTTTTCATATGATTTATATACAAAAACTGAAACAGACTATCATAAAACACATGTAATGGAAATTGTTAAGAAAATGTATGACAATGGCTATATCTATGAAAAGGTTGAACCACAAGCATTTTGCCCTACTTGTAACAA
>JAEEHF010000010.1 GCA_016280725.1 Bacillota bacterium
CCATTTGAATCAAATGTAACTGCATATGTTGGTAAATCTTCCCATTCTGCTGTTACTACTGTAGCACTTGTAATGGTTATTTTATCTCCTGGATCTTTTTCTTCTCCACCAACTGACCAACATTTAAATTGTTTATGTTCTGGTGCATCAAAAGCATTTTCTGGTAATGTATATTCATCGCCTTCATAAATGGTGTCGCCAGACATATCTCCGCTTCCACCATTTGAATCAAATGTAACTGCATATGTTGGTAAATCTTCCCATTCTGCTGTTACTACTGTAGCACTTGTAATGGTTATTTTATCTCCTGGATCTTTTTCTTCTCCACCAACTGACCAACATTTAAATTGTTTGTGTTCTGGTGCATCGAATTCGTTTTCTGGTAACGTGTACTCTACACCATCCATAATAGTGTCACCAGACATATTTCCGCTTCCGCCATTTGAATCAAATGTGACTTCATAGTATGGAATTACTTCCCATACTGCTGAAATAACTGTATCTCCATTAATTGTTATTTTGTTTCCTGGATTTTTTTCTACTCCACCAACTGACCAACATTTGAATCGTTCTCCACTTGGTGCTTCAAATCCATTTTCTAGCAATGTGTATTGTGCACCTTTATTAATAGTGTCACCAGACATACTTCCGCTTCCGCCATTAGCATCATAAGTTACTTCATATGAAGGAACATAACGAATAATAGTTCCATTCGTTCCTATACTATCTTTGACATCAAGGCCCTCAATTCTATTTATATAAATTACTTTCAAATTGTTGTCTATTGAAATTCTATCACCTATTTGATACTCTCCATCTTTTAATCCTATGCCTAGTGATTCACCATCCCAAATATTAAACCTATTGCCACCATCAGTTCTTCCTGGTGAGGTAACAATTTGATAGTTATAATACTTTGCTATCTTTTCATCCATTAAGTCATTTATATCGTGTGTGCCAGCTAAAGGCCCGCCCTCAAAGGTAATTGTATTACCATCAATAGCTACAACATTTGATGAACCATAAACGTCATTCTCTACATGCCATCCGTAAACATAGATTTCATTTTCAGGGCCCCCTGTTAATCTAGCCAAAAGAAATGAATTTTTCATTCTATCTAAGTTAGGAATAACTGATTTATTATAATCATCTATGTAATACTCAACACCATTGAATTCAAGATACCAACCTTCTATACCATCTCCATACATTAAAAAGTATGGATCAAATGCTTTTATAATGGCATTACTTGCATTAGACGGATCAGCAACTATGCTGTCATACATGCCTAGTCCATCAATAGAAACCACATACACAATTTTAAGTGTGTCATCTACAAAAATTCTATCTCCTGCAGAATATGTTCCGGAAGTCAACCCTTTTCTGCCGCTAATATTTCCGTTTGAGTAGCCAAACGATGAAGAATTATATTTTGTTGCTCCAATCATAGCCAACTCATAATCTGAATAAGTACTTACTTTTTCATCATTTTCATCACTTATGTCAATTAAGCCTGCTAATGGCCCGCCAACAACACGTAATTTGTCACCGCTAGTCGCTACTACTATTGAAGAATTTGCCAATGGCGCTCTTGGAACTATTCCAAATACATCAATTAGGTCTTCTCCTACAACTTCGAAAATTACTAAATCACCATCGTATTCGTCCATATCATCAGTTGTAGAATTACGTACATAATACTCGTTACCTGCGATTATGCAGTAGTCGTCTTCTCCTTCGCTCTCTTTTCCAATCTCATATCCATATGAAATGCCAACCACTGAAAAAATCAGCAATATACTCAATATAAAAATATATTTCATAAAACTTTTATTTTTCATCATACTAATCTCCAAACCTCTCTTAATAGTTTGATTTTTATACAATTTCTCATAATAATTGTATAAAAATCTTCTTATAAATACAACAAAACGTAAAAGCTGTAATATATTCTTAACACTTCTCCTTTGGGGACACGACATTCGGGAGAATTTTTTCTCCTTTGGGGGCAGGTCATTAAATCTAGCTAATAATGTTTCAATGACCTGTCCCCAAAAGTCCAAATTACGACCCTAACTGTCGTGTCCCCAAAAGTTTTGATACTCACTTGTCATAAACATAAACAAGTGATATTATTCAACCGTTATCCAATATTAGTTAAAAAGACCTTTACTATTAAGAAGGAGGACTCAATTATGAAAACGTATAAGCTTGCTGTAGTTGGTGCAACAGGACTTGTCGGCCAGACTGTGCTCAGAGTACTAGAAGAGTTTAGGCTCCCTATCAGAGAATATAAGCTCTTCGCCTCTAAGCGGTCTGCTGGCACAACAACAAGTTTCATGGGGCAAGAATATGTAATCAACGAACTAACTGATACATCATTTGATGAAGGTTTTGACTTTGCAATCTTTTCTGCTGGTGCAGGAGTATCTACAAGATTTGCACCAATCGCCGCTTCAAAGTCATGTATTGTGGTAGATAACAGTAGCGCATTTAGAATGGATCCAAAAGTTCCGCTTGTTGTACCTGAAGTAAACATTGAAGATGCTTTTTGCAATAGTGGAATAATTGCCAATCCCAATTGCTCTACCATTCAAGCAGTAGTTGCACTTAAGCCTATTGACAGAGTTTTCAAGATTAAAAGAATCGTATACTCTACGTATCAAGCAGTTTCTGGTGCTGGGCAAAAAGGAATATTAGAATTAGAAAATACTTCTAACGGACTTCCCCATTCAAAGTTTGCTCATCCAATTTTTAATAACTGCTTACCACACATTGATGTTTTCACAGAAAATGGCTACACCAAAGAAGAATTGAAGATGATTAATGAAACTCGTAAGATTTTACATAGGCCTGACTTAAGAATCACTGCGACAACTGTTCGAGTGCCTGTTTTAAATTCTCATAGTGAGTCAATTAATGTCGAATTCGAAAATCCGTTTTGCGTAAAATATGTGAGAATGATTCTTGAAAAATCTCCAGGTGTTATTGTGCTTGATGATCCTTCAAAAGATGTCTATCCTCTGGCTACTATTGCAACTGGTCACAACGAAGTATATGTTGGAAGAATTCGGCGAGATTATAGTGTTCCCAATGGCCTTAACCTTTGGGTTGTTGCAGATAATATTAGAAAAGGTGCTGCAACCAATGCTGTTCAAATTGTAAGTGAATTAATTAAACACGACCAATAAAAAAGGAGGCTTACTATGCAATTCACAGTCGTTGGAATGAGTGGATGTCGGTATTTCTTCTATATTCAAAATGGACAGTTCTATTATCTTTCAAACAACAACTGGATTCCATGTGGCATTCAAGGCTTAAGATACATTTCACCACAAAACATTTCTATTGATGTTGGAAAACCAATTTTGGTATATTTTTCAAATCCTCAGTATAGCTTTTATACAGAGCCTGTTAGGTCAATTGAAGTAACAATGTGACATAAATTAATCAAAAAAGAGAAAAGAGTGAATACCCTTTTCTCTTTTTAATTATCTATCCGACTTTGGTGAATCTGTATATTTAGAAAAGCGAGCCGTCATCCTATGCTAGATTTAATGACCTGTCCCCGAAGGAGAGAAAATTCTCCCGAATGTCGTGTCCCCGAAGGAGAAAAAATTCTCCCAAATGTCGTGTCCCCAAAAACCAAAAGGGAACAGTTCTCTTTTCTAATCCTTAAAATATCTTGTCCAAGATTCTATTGCTTGTGTCTCAGGATTAATTTTATAATAGCGGGCGCCGGTTGCACTTCTGTCTCCATATGAAAAGGAATAATTCATATACTCATCATCTACAAAAAATTCTGAGGTCTCATCATAAGAAGGAAGTTCCATAAAGTAATCATAAGAAGACTTGTCTGAATATGAGATAAGTTGCAACCCATCAAATCTGCCATCTAAGCAATTAATTCTATCTAGAACTTGTAGGTGATCTGGTATATTTTTCAAGTCCAAATTATAGTAAAATATAGATATTAATATATTTTGGTCTTTTAGCACTTCATCAAAATTATTTCCATCAAAATATACTTCTGTATATATAGGTCCAATGTAAAAATAGTCTTCAAAATTATATATAGAAGACGCTAGAGAAGATGTTTGATTTTCCCCAAAAAGAATCTTACCAGATACTCCGTATTTCATCATCAAAAGCTTTTTTTAAGGCCATCTTTATATCATATTGTTGATAATTATCTTTACATTTGCAAGTTCCATCTGGTAACAATTCAACTTGAACAATGAAATATTTATTGCCTTCTTTCATTTTTATTGTCGCAGAGTCCTCCCAAACTGTAAAGCCAAAACTATCTGAATGGCTATTTGAATCTGCACTTGTGATTTTAGCAGAAATACCATATTTCGCTTTTAAGTATTTTAATGCCTCTTTTCTAGCAACAGAAAGATCTAGATTACCTCCCTGACATCCACTTAAAAGAAAAGAAAATAATAGAACCAAAATAAGAAATATAGTTTTTATTCCTGTAATATTCTTCACTGAATCTTTCATTAGATTACCTCCATTCATGAGAACTTTTTTTCATTATTCTTCAGAATATGACTCAACACTAATCTTGTTTACTAAACCATTCTCATCATATTCAATTGATGCCATACAATCACTAAATTTATATGATACATATCCTTCAAATTCAAATTCAGGCTCAACATTTGAAGTTGCTTTTGCTTCATTAAAGTCTTGTCCGACATGTGCTCCAGCTTTTACAGAAATATTAGAATTCTCTGTTTGAAATTGAACTATTTTGCCATTGCTATCAACATGAACCACGAAATTATCAAAATAATAAAGATGAATATCGCTTGTTTGACCTGGTCCACATGCTGTTACTGTTTCAGAAGGTTTTGTTTCATCTCCAAGTAGACTTTTAACGTCTTCAAAATAATCTCCCAATGATATTTCGTTTCCATTATGTATCATAGTTGCAAAGCCAGATTCGTCAGCTTGAGGCTCAAGATTAACTACTTGTGATTCATTATTTGATTCTTGTTCATTATTTACTGTTTCTTTTTCACCACATGCACATAATGAAACACATATAATGCAAGCTAAGCAACTAAAAATAATTTTTTTCATAAAAAACAACTCCTTTTTATAATCAATTTCCTAAGCAATTATATCACTTTTTTCCAAAAATGGAAACATTGGAGACTCGTATCTGACTTTCCCAAAAGGAAAAATAATATACGTGTCCCTAATGTTTCCCATAAATGATATAATTATATTGGTGATTATATATGATAAGTGATAATGTTAAAAAAATAAAATTAGAGCTTGAAGGTAAAGAAACCAAATTAATTGCCGTATCTAAAACACAATCAATTGACAAAATTATGGAGGCCTACAATGAAGGCGTTCGAGATTTTGGTGAAAATAGAGTCCAAGAATTGGAAGAAAAAATTAAAAGCCTTCCAAATGATATTAATTGGCACATGATTGGACATCTACAAACTAACAAAGTAAAAGATATAATAGATAAAGTTTCACTTATTCACTCTGTTGATTCTGTAAAGCTTGCAAATGTTATTAATACCGAAGCAAAAAAGAAAAATATTGTCGCAAACATATTGTTAGAAATAAATATTGGAAATGAACCAACAAAATTTGGATTTAAAGTTCAAGAAATAAATGATGTAATTAACTCTTTAAAAGATATGGAAAATATTAGAATTAAAGGATTTATGTGTGTTGCGCCAAAAACCGATAATTCTGAGAATAGTCGCATTTATTTTGAAGAAATGAATACTATCAAAAACAAGTTTGGTTATGATATTTTATCGATGGGAATGAGCGGAGACTATAAAGTGGCCATTGATGAAAATAGTTCATATATTAGAATTGGAACTGGAATCTTTGGACCAAGAACATAAAATTAAGGACAGTCTTAGATAAGACTGTCCCTATTTTTAATCTGCGTAATTCCTAAAATAGTTTTTAATCCAAACTATCGGAGTACCCTTGTCCCCACTTCCAGACGTCAAATCAGCAAGAGAACCCAAAAGGTCAGTATACTGTCTCGGCGTAGTGCCTTGAGACTCCATACTTCCAACAAGGTCATCACGCTTATGCTCAATCTCGTAGGTAATCGCATCCCTTAAGACGTCACCTGCAAGGTCAGCGTATTTGCCATCTGCCAAAGCCTTAAGCTTAAGTTCATTTGGCCTTCCAGAAAGAACACCAGGTGTAAATCCGGGAGAAACCACAGGATCAGCAAGCTCCCAGATTTTTCCCACGGGATCTTTGAATGCGCCGTCACCATAAATCATGACTTCAACTTCGACTCCAGTAAGCTCCTTAATCTTGCACTGAATTCTCCTAGCAATTTCTACAGCATCTCTCGGGAAAAGCTTAAGTCTTTCTTCGTTAGATTTATTACTTCCGAGAAGTCCATACTGCGGATTATAGCCCGAGCCATTCACACTCTTTGTGCAAAGCTCATCGAGTCCATAAACAGAAATACACTCCGTGCGCTTCCTTATTACATTTTTGGAAACGAATCTAGAGTGAATATCACAGCACAAGACATTACCCGCAAAGTAAAGAATATTTGAAGGATTGTTTGCGAATATGACAGTAATCTGACATCCTTCTTCTTTGGCGATACTCTTATAATATTCAACGTAATCAATTCCAGTGAACTCGTGCTTAGGATAACCAAAAAGTTCCCTATATTTTGCTTCCGTAATAAGAGAAAAGCTTCCGTCAACTTTGGAAAACCACTCTTCATCCGAAATCAAATGATTTCCAACCTCATCTGCCGGAAGACTAAGCTGGAGTACTACTCCACCCTTTGCTGCTCTGCAAATTCCTTTGAAAATCATTGCGAAGCGATTTCGACTCAAAATTGGGAAAAGCACACCGACCCTTGCATTACCAAACTTTTCTTGTACTTCCCTAGCAATATCATCGACAGTTACATAGTTTCCTTGACTTCTTGCTACAACAGATTCGGTAACAGCAATAACGTCTTTTTCCCCAATGGGCATACCTACTTCATTACTAGCACTTACAACACTCTTAGCAACGATTCCAGCCAGGTCGTCTCCTTCTTTGATTATAGGAGCTCGCACACCAATAGACATAGTACCAACTGAGCTTCTCATATTCATCCCTCCAAAAATTTTGTTTGAGATAATAAAGGTTTAATACGATATATATTAATATAACAAAAAATGTAATATGTCAACCGCAAACCAGGTTTTTGGGGACACGACGGTCACACCTGCTGACCAGGTTTTCGAGGACACGACAGTCACACCTGCTGACCAGGTTTTCGGGGACACGTCGTCATGTCCCCAAAGGCGAAAAAATTCTCCTCAATGTCGTGTCCCCAAGGGAGAAACCTTCCAAAATATAAAAAAATGGAGTCCTAATAGGACTCCATTTTTATTTTAGATTTTATCTTTAGAATGTTATTCTAATATCTGTTGTGAATAAAGTCTTTATTCCGCCCCAGATATCAATTTTAGTATCCCAAGGGATATCCATAAATAACACGTCTGAAAAGCTTCTTTTAGTTGTAAGTGCTCTGTCTTCAGGCACTGTAGCAAAACTAAATAATGAATTGTCTCCATCGTAGTTTGCCATGTTATAACCCTCCTTATCATTTGCTGTGTCACCTTTCTCGGTAACACTATCATTTTTTGTAAATTGGTTATCTTCAAAACTACCAATGTTTGCATTTGAAAATACAAACGTATTATTCTCTGACACATCCTCATAGAGAGTTTTTGTAGATTGATACAACTCCTCAAGCTTCTTATCCAAGTCGCTCTCGTCGAATGCACAAAATTGTTCAAATGGAACGTCTATACCATCCGGCCCAGTTGTTCCAAAATCTGCTGGTTTCGGGCTTTCGAAAGCCATTCCACCAACCTGTACGTCTCCATTCGCTACAACCCCGTTAGAATCAAGATTTAGCACTGGATTAACTCCAGCTGGAACATTTCCACTATTAACTTCGTTTGAAGATGCGTTTTCAAATCTAGTAGTTATTGAATCATCAATAACATAATTTGAATCAAGTAATGATAAAAACTGGTCAGTTATATCATTAATCTTTTCTTCGAAATTTTTTAGTTTAAATTCCATACTATCCACCCCAAATTTCTCTTTCGTCTAACAATTACATTTTACGCTGACATATTATGTAATGCAATTACACCGCTATTAAGAATAAATTACAGTTGTGTTACTTTAAGCCTTTGAAACTGTTGTCTTCTCACTATCATATGTCAATTTAACGTGATTTACTTTGTTTTTTGTATCAACTAAGAAGTCTGTAAGTGGGTCTTTAATGAATTTAATAATGTTCCTCTTAATTGGTCTTGCTCCATATTCATTTGAAATACTTTCATTTGCAATTTTAGAAATTAACTTATCATCAATATCTATCTGTATGTTATTAACTTCTTTCTTCAATTTTTCAACTTCAATTCTTGTTATTGCTTCATAGTCTTCTTTTCTTAATTTTTTAAATACTAGTATATCGTCTAACCTATTTAAAAACTCTGGTGAGAACTTTTTATTTAGTTCATTTAATATTTGATTTTTTTCTTTTTCAAAAGATGTGTCTTTTTCTAGAGTGTTAAATCCAATCGATTTATTAGAAAATACTTCTTTTGCACCTATATTAGAAGATAAAACTATAATAGCATTTTTAAAACTTGCTTTTCTTCCTAATGAATCTGTAATTGTCCCCTCATCCATTATTTGAAGTAACACGTTATATAAATCCGAATGCGCTTTTTCAATTTCATCAAAGAGAACAACAGAATATGGCTTTTTAATTATGCTTTCTGTTAATAATCCACCATCACCATATCCAACATATCCTGGTGGAGAACCTATTAGCTTTGATACTGTATGGCTTTCTGCATACTCTGACATGTCGAATCTAATTAGTGATTCTTCTCCACCAAATATTGTTTTAGCAAGTGCTTTACAAGCAAGTGTTTTACCAGTTCCAGTTGGCCCTAATAATAGATAAACTCCAAGAGGTCTGCTAGGATCATTCATTCCAACCATTGCACGCTTAATTGATGCTGAAAGCTTCTCAATTGCTTCATTTTGCCCAATGACTATCTTTTTCAAGTTGTTAGATAATTCCTTTGCAACTTCTTTCTTACTTGTTCCAAGAGCTTCAACGGGCACCTTAGACATTTTCGAAATAACTTCTAAAATAGTATCGTTATCAAGTTTTAGTTTATTTTTTTCTCTTCTTTTCTCAGATGAGTTTTGCGACTTTAATTCTATATACTTCTTAATATTTCCTTTTTCTATCGCAAGTTCAGATTCATTTTTTTGTTTTGATTTTTTATTTGCCTTTCCTGCATGCTTTAATGCCTCTCTACTGCATGCTTCATCCAATACATCAATCGCTTTATCTGGCATGTACCTTCCACTAATGTATCTTTGCGAAAGTTCTGTAATTAATTCAAGTTGTTTATCAGTGACTGAGATCTTATGATAATTCTCATAATATGTCTTTATTCCTTTTAGAATCCTTACCGTAGTGTTAACGCTAGGCTCTTCCAAATAGACTTCTTGGAATCTTCTTTCTAAAGCTTGATCCTTCATTATGTATTTTCTATATTCAGCCGTAGTTGTCGCTCCAATTATTTGAATATCTCCTCTAGCAAGTGCAGGCTTTAGAATATTTGCTGCGTCTAACGAACCTTCCGTTCCTCCAGTACCGATTAATGTATGTAGTTCATCAAAAAACAAAATAGTATTTGGATCTTTCGTTGCCTCATCTATTATATCTTTTATACGTTCCTCAAACTCTCCTCTATACTTAGAACCAGCAACTACCGCGGACAAATTTACAGATATTATCTGTTTGTCCTTTATACTATCAGGAACATCTCCTTTGTTGATGCAATAAGCTAATCCCTCGACAACTGCAGTTTTTCCGACTCCCGCTTCACCTGTTAAGCAAGGATTATTTTTGTTTTTTCTAGAAAGAATTTCAATTACTCTTTCAAGCTCTGCATCTCTTTCAACAACTTTTTGGATTTTGTTTAAAGATGCTAATTCATTAAAATTGATGCCATATTTCTTTATGGCGAAAATTGTAGTTTCTTCATCTGACATTTTCTCAATGATAAATCCCGAAAGATCTTTATATGCCTTTGTAAAATCAAACCCTAGCCCTTGCAAAATAGAAATTGCTTCGCAATCTATTTGCTTTAGAAGGCCATATAATAAATGCTCAGAACCAATTCTATCTAGCTTGTTTTCTTTTGCAAATTCTTCTGCACACTCAAGCACTTTTAAATACTTCGGACTAGCTTTAAGCTCATCACTTTTTGTGTTTGATTCTATATTATAAAAAGACAATAAGTCTTCAAATCTGATATGTTGTTTTATTAAAACCTGATAGGCAATTCCACTTCCTTCTTCAAAAATGGCAAGAAGAAGCTCTGACGTTCCAATGTGATTATTTCCTAGTTCCTTAGCTAATTTTTCTGCACTATTAATTATTTTTTGTGCACATTCTGTATATTTTATTGACACTTTTTTCTCCTTTTATACTTCAATTTCGGGATTATTATATATTTATCAACTAGCAGTTACAAGTACTTTTGGTTAGGATTTTAAAGAGCAGGTTTTTGGGGACACGACAGCTAGACCTGCTCAACAAGTTTTTGGGGACACGTCATCGTGTCCCCAAAGGAGAAAAAAATCTCCTCGATGTCGTGTCCCCGAAGGAGAAAAAATTCTCCTCAATGTCGTGTCCCCGAAGGAAAAACCTGGTTAACAAAAAAAAGCATGACGTAAATGTCATGCTTTTGATTTTTTATAATTTTCTAAATACCCCCGAGACCTTACCAAGGATTACACATGTCGAAACAATTATTGGTTGCATAAAACTATTTTGAGGTTGAAGTCTTATATGATCTTTCTCCTTGAAGAAAGTTTTAACTGTTGCTTCGTCCTCAATAAGTGCAACAACTATGTCTCCATTTTCCGCAACATTTTGCTTTTTAACAAGAACAAAGTCGCCATCAAGTATTCCTGCTTCTATCATACTATCTCCACGAACTCTAAGCATAAATGACTCTGAATTTCCAACAAAATCAACTGGTAGTGGAAACGTATCTTCTCTATTTTCAACAGCTAAAATTGGAACTCCCGCTGTAACCTTACCAACTATTGGCACATCAACCATTTCTTTTGAAGCAAAAAATCCAGGGTCATCTTCGCCAGTAATTCTAATAGTACGAGGTTTTAGAGCTGCCTTTTGGATAAGTCCTCTTTTTTGAAGTCTTGCTAAATACCCATGAACTGTAGATGTTGAATGAAGACCTAACGCTTGGCAAATCTCTCTAACTGATGGAGCATATCCATTCTTTTTTATCTGTTCTTTAACATATGAAAGCACTCTAAGTTGCTTATCTGTAACTTTTCTTTCAGCCATTTCTAAACTCCTTTAATTATATTATCAAAAATTAATATAACATAGGCCAAAAGAAATGTCAAACAGAAGTTCTTATTATTTTAGATACTTTGTTGCATCAGTTTTATAAACCATAAGAGCTGGAATAATTCCTGCAACAAGTGCAAGAGCAATCGTTATAAGCATTGCAAATAATTCTTCTTTTTGGAATACTAAACCAGACATGTATAGTCCATAATTTGTTCCAATATAATTTCCAATAAATGCAATCAAAATATGTGAAAGGATTAATCCAAGTACTACACCAATTACTGCAAGTATTAACATTTGGCAAACATTTATCTTAAATACAACTCCTCTACTTGCTCCTAAAGCTCTTAGAATTGATGTATCTTTTCTTTGTTCGATTGAAGATGTAAGCATTGTAATAAACAACATTATTATTGAAATAATAACTGAAACTGATGCAATAAGTGTTATTACAATTGTAAATATTTTAATGTAGTTCAAAAATTCTCTTAATGCTTGGTTTGGAATAATAACTTGAATATTACTGTCATTTGACAAATCATTATAAAGCATTGTTTGAGATGACATATCATTTGCTCTAATTAGAAGAGCAGTAATTAATGCAGTACTATTTTCTTCAGTCTCTTTTGAAGCCCCACCTCTTGCATGTGAAGAACGCTCTTCCTCATGTTCTTCTTCGTGCTCTTCATCATGCTCTTCGTCGTGTTCCTCATCGTGCTCTTCGTCGTGCTCATGCTCTTCTCCCTCTTCGTCATGATGTAAGCCATGCGCATGCCATAATGTCTCAATTGTTGTAAATAATACAGTATCATTTGGTGTGTTTGTTTGCTCCAATATTCCAACTACTTTATATTCAAAATCATGATGATGTTCTTCGCCTTCTACTTCATCAGTTGCTCCACCTAAACCGTGTGTACTTTTGAAAGTATCACCGATTTTCATGTTTCCTTTTTTAGCAATAGTTGAACCAAGAACAACTTCGCACTCATCTTCGATGTATCTTCCTTCGGAAAGTTTAAACATATCTCCACTAAAATAATTTGGTGTAGTTCCAATTATTTTATAACCACGATAGTTGTCGCCCATTCCTATTGGAACAATTCTCTTAACATATTTATTATTTGACAAATTCTCATAATAAGCAATATCTATATTTCCTTCTGGAACTCCATAATAGAAAATAGAGTTAAGTGCAAGTCCAATTCCAGAGCCTGTCTTTCCTACTATTAGGTCATACTCTTTTGTTTGATTTTCTACATTACTAACTAATTGATTTGATATATTTTGAATACAAATGATAAGTAGCAAACTAATCATTATTGCAAATATTGTCAAAAAGTTTTTTAATTTCTTAGATAATATATTGGTTTTTACAAATTGAAATATCATGATTTTCGTCCCCCTCTACTTAATCGCTTCATTAAGTTCTTCAATGTTAATACTTCTATCGAACATATCAAGTTGAGAATTATTATGAGTAATAACAAGTAGGGTAGCTTTTTCTTCTTTTGCAATTTGCGTAATTAATTCCATTATCTTTGCACCATTTTTATAGTCTAGATTTCCTGTAGGTTCATCCGCAAGAATTATATTTGGTTTATTAACAATACTTCTTGCAATAGCAACTCTTTGCCTTTCACCGCCAGAAAGAGTCTTAACCTTTTGATCTTTTTTGCCATCAAGTCCGACTCTTTTTAACATTGCAAGAGCTTCTTTTTCCATTTCTCCTTTTTCATATCTTTTTGAAAAAGACATTGGAAGCACAACATTTTGAAGAACTGTAAAATCTGGAAACAAATTGAAATCTTGAAATATATATCCAATATGATTTGCTCTAAATAGGTCTCTTTCTCCTTCTGTTAATGATGTTAAACCAACATCTTCTACTGTAACTTTTCCTTTTGTAGGAAGTAGCATTCCAGAAATCAAATTAAATAATGTTGTCTTACCACATCCTGAAGAACCTATAAATGCAACCTTTTCGCCATCATTTACTTTAAGTTCTTTTAGTTTTAAAGCCTCAATCTTTGTTCCATTGTCATCATAAATCATTTCAATATTATTAAGTTCTATCATTTTATTCTCTCCAATCAAATATCTTAGAAACCCAAATTATTGTTCTCTTAGTTTGTTGTTCCATGCTGTAAATTTTTCGTATTGTTTCAAATTGCCAGGATTTAATGCTTTAAGTTCTGCTATAAACCCGTCAGCTTGTTCAGTAGTCATTTTTATTCCAGTTTCATGAATTCTATAACAAATATCTTGATACTTTTCCAATATAACGATTTGTTCGTTATAAAGCTGAATTAGTTCATCGTTTAATCCTTTTAATCTACTATCTTCTGGCTCACACGATTTAACAATATCTGGACATTCTTTAATATAGTCTAAATAAACATATCCGCTTCCATATCCACCAGCGTATTGAGAATCAAAGCCCAAATATTCTTCACTTATTCCTCTAACAACAGCTAGCTTATTCATAACTTTTGATTTGCCAGTTTGTAAAGCTTGATCATAATAAGCCATGTATTGAGGATTTGATGCATACTCAATATTTATTTGCATTGTTTGAATATCATAAATCATTCCAGCTTGAGAAAGTGTAGCATAATATGCATTAACTGCTTTATTTGCCCCAGAATCTTCAACTTCAACAACTTTATCAGCATAAATTCTAAACTGTGTTGTATATCCTTCACTATCTACTTTACTTGCAACTTCAAGCGTTCCAAATACATCGATTGCATTCTCAGTATATTTAATCTTTCCTTTATTAGCCATAAAAATAGGAATAACTTCAAGTTTTGTTGCATCTCCTACAGTGCAGAATGGACATGTAACATATGGCTGATTATTTAAATATACAAAGCTTTCATCTAGCGGACTTTGTACAGCAGGGTATCCCTTAATCTCAACTTTTTTACCGTTTAAATTTTTAAGCATTGTAGAAACATTTTTAATAGTACCTTTTGTTTCATACATATCTGAAAACTTTATAACCGTATATTCCGAATTCGATTTCTTTGGCTCTTCTGTTGCTTTTGGTGCTTCAGTAGGAACCTGAGTCGGAGCCACTGTTGGAGCTTCTGTTGGTGCCTTTGTTGGTGCTTCTGTTGGAGCTTCTGTTGGAGCCTCAGTTGGAGCTTCTGTTGGAGCCTCAGTTGGAGCCTCAGTTGGAGCTTCTGTTGGAGCCTCCGTAATAATAATGTTTTCTCCGCTTTCTACTGGAACGTCAGTTATAACTGGTTCCTCATTTACTTGAGGTTTATTCGTAGCACTTTGTGTAACAACCGGTGTATCTCCGCTTTTATTTGAATTAGAATCATCACATGCTACAAGTCCAAGCGAAAGAACTGTAATTGTTGCCAAGACTAATATAACTTTTTTCATAATTTTCCCCCATTTTTTAAGACTTCAAGGTTCATTTTAGAACAATAAACGGTGTATTGCAACCAATACACCGTGAATTCTTTGTGAATTTCTACATATTAATATGCTATTTTTCTCCTAGTTTACTAGAAATTACGTATCCAAGGGCAAAAGTAGCCAAACTTGCCACTATAGTTAATGGGCTAAGGACCACAACTCCTAGCTTTACTATTATTGCAAATGGAGATGCTACTACTAAGCCAAGAATTCCCCATGTTGATGCATTTGGCCATCTTTTAAGCGCAAATGCAATTATTTTTGAGATAACTACTATTCCAAGAAGCACTCCAACTCCGAATGGAATCATCAAAAGTGCATTAGATAAAAAGTTGCTAAAATCAAAATGAACTGCAGTTGAAACCGTGTCTTTAATAGTTCCAATTACAAAATTGTAATAACCAAGCATCATAAGAATCATTGAACCCGATACTCCAGGAACAACCATTGCTGCAGCACTAATTACACCAAGTGCTCCAAGAATCAAAATATTTACAAAGTTCATTTCCATTGTTGTAACAGCAGGAGTCGAAACTGCAATTACTGCTGGAATAATTATAACAGCAAGCGTCATTAGAAAAGAAACTATATGTGTCCACTTTATTTTTTCGTCCTTAATTTTGCTATAAAGTACAGGTACACCACCTAGAACAAGACCAATGAAACATGCTGTTGTAGGTACTGGAAATCTTTCTAGAAGAAAAGTAATTACAAATGCTAATGCAACAATTCCTATAACCATCCCTACTAAAAAAGGCCATAAAGTTTTAACACTATTTTTAAAATCTTTTCGAATGTTGTTTATTGCATTTATTATTTTTTCGTAAACACCGGTTGAAACTGCAAGCGTCCCCCCACTTACACCAGGTATAACATTTGCAACACCAATTAATGCTCCTTTAATAATATCTATGATTTTTTCTTTCATTGCCCGTCTCCTCACAAATTATATTTCTGTAATGATAGGAATAAGCATAGGATTTCTTTTAGTCTTTTGGAAAATATAGTCATGAAGTGAATCCCTAATGTTATTTTTGATTGTTGACCAATCTTTAGTATCTTTGCTATTGATTTTTTCAAGTTCTTTGCCAACTACTTTTTGAATTTCATCCATCAAGTCTTCAGACTCTCTTACATATACAAATCCTCTAGAAATTATATCTGGTTTCGTAACGATTTTTCCTGTCTTTTTGTCCATAACCATTACAACAATTATTATACCCTCTTCTGCCAAACGTTGTCTATCTCTTAGGACAATATTACCAACATCTCCCACTCCTAAGCCATCAACAAGTACTTCACCACTTGGAACGCTTCCTGTAATTTTGCAGAATTTGTTATCTAATTCTAGTACTGCACCATTATGAAGAATCATAATATTATCTTCAGGTACACCAACAGATTTTGCAGTTTCTGCATGAGCCATTAAGTGCTTATATTCACCATGTACTGGGATAAAGTATTTTGGTTTAGTTAAGCAAAGCATTAATTTTTGTTCTTCTTTACAAGCATGGCCTGAAACGTGAACATCAGCAATTGAATGGTAAATAACTTCAGCACCAATTTTAATTAAATCATCAATAACATCAGAAACCATTTTTTCATTTCCTGGTATTGGATGTGCTGAAATAATTACTAGGTCATCTTTACCAATGCTAACTTTTTTATGACTTCCTTGAGCCATACGAGAAAGGCCTGCCATGCTTTCACCTTGGCTTCCAGTTGTAATTATTACAACCTTATTTGGAGGATATGCATCTACATTATCTATATCAATTAAAATACCTTCTGGAATATCTAAGTAACCTAGCTCTCTTGCAACTGTCATAACATTTTCCATGCTTCTTCCAGCGATAGAAACTTTTCTTCCAGTTTCAACTGCACAGTTAATTATTTGTTGAACTCTGTGAACATTTGAAGCAAATGTTGCAACAATTATTCTTTTTTGACAGCCGTTAAATATTTTTTCAAATACTTTTCCTACTGTCTTTTCAGACATCGTGAAGCCTTCCCTTTCAGAGTTAGTACTATCTGACATTAAAGCAAGGACGCCTTCCTTACCAAGTTCAGCAAGTCTAGCAAAGTCCATAACTTTTCCGTCAATTGGTGTATAGTCCACTTTGAAGTCGCCAGTGTGAACAATTACACCAACTGGTGTATGAATTGCAAAAGCCATACTGTCTGCAATAGAGTGTGTAGATTGAATGAACTCTACTCTAAAGCATCCTAATGTAACGCTCTCGCCCGCTTTAACTTCATGCATCTTTGTACTTCTTACAAGCTTATGTTCTTCAAGCTTGGTTTTAATTAAACCACAAGTAAGTCTTGAAGCATAAACAGGCATATTAATTTGTTTTAAAACGTATGGAATAGAACCAATATGATCTTCATGACCATGCGTAATACACATACCTTTAATCTTTGATTGATTCTTTTCAAGATATGTAATATCTGGTGTAACTAAGTCAACACCAAGCATATCTTCTTCTGGGAACGAAACACCACAGTCAACTAAAATGATATCGTTTCCATATTCAAAAACGGTAATGTTCTTTCCAACTTCTTCAAGTCCACCTAGTGGAATAATTTTAAGTCTTTCTCTTTTTAAATTAGAAACATCTCTTGTTCTTCCCGACTTGTTTTCTACAATGGCTTTCATTTGTGTTGGTTGAACTTTTGGTGCATTTGCTTTTTCGGGCTCTTTAGTTTTAGGAGCTTGCTTTTCGCTTGGCTTGTTACTTCCATTTATTTTATTGTTGTTAAATTTAGAACGAATTGGATTTTGCATAATATTTGCTAATTTGTCTTCAGTATTAGCTTGTTTTTTAGCCTCCGGCTTTCTTTGTGTATTGTTTTGTGGAGCAGGTTTTACTGCCACATTAGGTTTATTATTTACTTTCATATTATTTGCTTTAGTTTTGTCGTTTGTGTTTTCTTTCTTTTGATTATTAGATTTTTTATTATTTCCTCTTGGAAAAAATCTTCTTTTTCCCTTTTCGTTTTTGTTTTCTTCTGTCAAAATAATTCTCCTTTCAAATTTCTTAATTCATAACTTTGCACATAGAATCTTTCTACTGCGCACAAAAAAATAGACCTAGTTTTCCTGGCCTAATTTAATAACTTTTATACTCTTTTCCGTCCAAAATGATATAATACGTGCCCGTTTTAAAGCACGAAAAAACGCCACTTCAAAGTGGTGGTAAAAAATTATTAAAATTATCCGTTCACAATTAACTGTGTTAATTTTACCATAATCTTTTCAAAATGTCAACCAACGAACTTTTGGGGACACGACATCGAGGAGAATTTTTTCTCCTTCGGGGACACGACATTTGGGAGAATTTTTTCTCCTTTGGGGACATGATGACGTGTCCCTAAAAACCTGGTGAGCAGGTCTGACCGTCGTGTCCCCAAAAACCTTGTCGACAAATTGTGTTTTTTCCAGTGCAATGATAAAATTGATACAAGTTATTTTTGAAAGGAGTTTTTATGAGTAAGTATTTTGAAACAGATGGCTTCAGAGGTGAGGCAAATGTTAGATTAACTTCAGATCATGCATACAAGGTTGGAAGATTTCTAGGTTGGTACTACACATTAAAGCACGAACAAGAAAATAAACAAAATGAAAAACCAAAAATAGTAATTGGTAAAGATACGAGGCGCTCAAGCTATATGTTTGAATATTCATTAGTTGCTGGAGTCGTTTCTTCTGGTGCAGAAGCTTATATGCTTCACGTTACCACTACTCCATCAGTTGCATACATTACGAGAGTCGATGATTTTGATTGTGGAATAATGATTTCTGCAAGTCATAATCCATACTATGATAATGGAATAAAACTTATTAATTCATTAGGCGAAAAAATGAGTGACGACATTTGTGAACTTTGTGAAGCATACCTTGATGATAGACTTTCAGAAGTAGAGATTTTTGGAAAAAAATACGACACCATTCCATTTGCAACAGGTGATAAAATAGGTGCTACAGTTGACTATGTTTCAGGAAGAAACAGATATATTGGTTATTTAATATCAAACGGCTTGTATTCATTTAAAGGCTACAAAGTCGCACTAGACTGTGCAAATGGAAGTTCATGGAATATTGCAAAAGCCGTATTCGAAGCACTTGGTGCAACTACATTTGTAATAAATGCAGAACCAAATGGAACAAATATTAACAATAATGCCGGTTCAACTCATATAGAAGGCTTAAGAAAATATGTACTTGATAATGACATGGACGTTGGATTTGCATATGATGGCGATGCAGACCGATGCTTTGCCGTTAGCAAGAGTGGAAAAATTATAGATGGAAATGCAGTTTTATATATTGCTGGAACATTTCTTAAGAAAAAACATATGCTATTAAAAGATACCGTTGTTGCAACAATAATGTCAAACTATGGACTAATTAAGTCTCTTAATGAACAAGGCATAAAATGTATCACAACACAAGTTGGCGATAGATTTATTTATGAAGAAATGAAAAAAGGTGGCTATTCTCTTGGCGGAGAAGAGTCTGGCCATGTTATTTTTTCAAAACTTGCGTCAACTGGTGATGGAATTTTAACTTCTATTAAACTAATGGAAATTATGATTGATGAGGAAAAATCTTTAGATGACCTTGTTGTAAATTTAGAAATATATCCTCAAACATTAATTAACATTAAAGTCGAAAGTAAGGAAGCTGCTTTATCTGACGAAGAAATTTTAAAAGAAAAAACTACTATAGAAGAAGAATTAAAGTCTCGTGATGGCAGAATTGTTTTAAGAAAATCTGGAACAGAACCTGTAATTAGAGTTCTAGTTGAAGCAAAAAGTAAAGATGACTGCGAAGTTTATGCAAATAGACTAGCCAATCTTATTAAAGATAAATATGGAATCTAATAGAATCAAAAAGTACACTCTTTAAAGAGTGTACTTTTTATATTACCTGACCTGTCCCTAAAAACCTTATGAGCAGGTGCAACCGTCGTGTCCCCAAAAACCTGGTCAGCAGGTGCAACCGTCGTGTCCCCAAAAACCTGGTCTATTTTCCTACTGGAACGTAGCCAGCATTTTCAGCTACGATTTGTCCTCTTTCAGAAAGCATTGCTTCTTTTAGTTTTGTAACAAGGCTATCCTTTGGTTCATCTTTTCTTGTAACAATATAATATGCTGTATGAATTGGATAAGTATTATTCTTGATTGTCTCATTTGTAGGTTGTACCCCATTAACAGCAATTAGCTTAATTGAGTCTTTTGTAAACATTGTATTTGCATAATAGTAATATGAGTAGCCCAATGCTTGTCTGCTGTTATCATAATCAGCAACAGCTTCAATTATACCTTCCATAGTGCTTTCAAATGTTTCATTTGTTGGTTCAATCATTTTAATAGGATTTCCATTTTCGTCCTTCATAACTAAGTCAAGCATTCCTGTTTGAGACCCAGAGTTTACTGGCCTT
Source organism: Bacillota bacterium (assembly GCA_016280725.1). Taxonomy (GTDB): domain Bacteria; phylum Bacillota; class Clostridia; order TANB77; family UBA1234; genus RGIG6105. The sequence goes on from JAEEHF010000010.1 coordinate 20,323, forward strand.
TGATAAGGAACTATTTTTTCATCAAGACCTCCTACCTCTTTCCAGTTAGTTATCTTACCAGAATAAATATCTTGAATTTGTTTTAATGTTAAATTATCAACTGGATTTTCCTTATTTACAAAGAATACAAAACCTTCATTTACAACTGGTGTAATATCAAGTTCTATATTATTATCTTTTGCAAGTTGTTGCTCCTCTTCTGAAGGATAAGTTACAACAATAATATCTCTATCTGCATATTCTTTTTCTTTAAATTTTGTATGACCTGTAATTAGTCTTTCATAACCCCAGTGAGTATTTGTATAACCATCATAACCATCATCTGCTGGTGTTAGTCCTAAAAAGTTTTGATAAAAAGCATCTGTTAATGGTTGTGTTGCAAGTGACGCATCCATCTTAGGAAAATTCTCTTTTGTAAATAATGCGCTATGTAAATCATCCTGCTTGCTTGCTTCTGTTGGAGTTGGCACATCGTTAGAAAGTTCAACATCCGTTATTGGCTCTCTTGTAAAAATAGTATATGCGGTGAAGCATATACCCGCAATTAAAACTAAAAATAATAACACTGCTAAAACTACAACTACTTTGTTCTTCATTTCCTCTTCTCCCTTTCTCATTTTATTAGTATTTTACCATGGTGAAAAATATATATATAATTCATCATCAAAGCTATATTTGTATATAAAAGATAATACAGTATAAGAGTCAATCCACTCATGTTTCTTATCTTTTAATCTAACTGTTATATCAGGAATCTCAATATTCGGTTCATAATAATATACGTTAAACTCCTTGTCTATAATCTCTGGTTCTTTATTTTCAATTAAATATTCGTTATTTTGATATTCTTTTTCAAATATTTTTGAAACGATTTCAAAAGCATTTTCTGAAATCGTCGAAACATATTTAACTAACTGCTCCTTACTAGTTATATTGTTCAATTCTTTATCAAGAATAAAAGTGCTTACACGGTCATAATAATGATTATTAAACAATGAATTTTCTAAATTAGCTTTATACAAATTATTACTATCAAATGCATCACAAAAATCAACTTGTAAAATATTGTAATTACTAGAATAAACATTTACAATTTCGTGATTTATATCAAAGTTATCATCTTTTCCAACAAACATGATAATTGGCATATAGGTATATGAATAGATATAATTTTCTTTGTTTATTAAATCACTAGCATTATGATTATATGGCGTACCCTTAAAAATCCCGAATACACCTGATACATATAATAGCTGATCATCCTTCTTTTCCTTTAGTGCACCATTAACATCACTATTAAGTTTTTCATTTATTATACTAACTATTTTTTTCAAATCAACATCGTTTTCTTTTTCTGGGCTTAAAATAAAATACTCATATTTAATGTCATCTACTAACTCATTTCTATAATATTGAATATAATTTCCCATTGTTACATTATTGAAGCACAATATATCCTTATACCCTAACGTTGTATCTTCAAATATCGAATCATCCTTAAACCTATCATAAATTGCACAATTGTTTTCGTCAAAACAAATTTCCGAATCTATGTTCAATAATTTGATATTTACTATCCTCGGTGTAAAGAAAAAGTCTATTTGCTCGCTATAATTAAATGCGTTAGCATATTGAAGAAGTTTGTTTTCATCGATTGTTGTATAAAATATACCCCTCATTAACATCTCTTCTGAAAAATCCTTGTCATCCACAACCTCTTTTGGCAACTCCTCATAGTAAACATGTTTTTCACACGCTTCCTTATATGTTGAAATTACTAATTCTTCTAAATTTATGCCTGATGTAAATAGTTCTTCTATTTTTAAATTCTCACCTGTATTTAAGTTTATGTTTTGATATCTTACTTTCACTAAATCGACCGTTTTTAAATATGTTTTCAAAGAAATAACATTTGAAAAATTAGCCATAATTGTTTGGTACCCAATAAGTTTGGTATCTTCAAACACACCATTTTTCCACAACGCATTTCTTGTATTCTTATTAAAATAATATTCATATACCTCATCATAACATTGGGAAATGTACGTAACATAATCATCTTTGATTTTTTCGTTAATCTTATTTTCAATCTCTTTGTTTTTTAATCCAGAGATTTTTATATGTTGACCTGTTATTTTTTCATCCTCGTAATGAACATACTCAATTTTAATTGGGTTTTCATTATAGGTTTTAGAAATCATTTTTGTAATCCCATCATCAACATTGTCATGATATTTTGCATATAATCCTTTTGATTCATTCTTCTTGTCTTTCACATCATCAGAAGTCGACGGATTAGTATTGGTATATTTTTTTAAGGAATAAATCTTTATTCTTTCTTTTAAAACTAAGTTAGTGGTAACCAAAAAGAAAAGAATCGTTATTAAGAATAGTATAATAAATACCTTTTTCATATTAACCTCCACTATTTAACCTCATCTATTCTTGCCTTAATAGTATTCATATTCTTTATTTCTAATTCAGATAAATCGCTTATACCAACAGTTTTTCCAGAAACCGGTTTATACCATGACTGTTTTTCGAAATATACTTTTAATTCTTTATTTTTGAAATCATGACCATGTCTTGCAAATATTTCATTGTATGCTCTGTTTAATGTATCATAATCAAAATTCATTATTTCACTTTTTGAAATTTCACGACTATCAGATGGAAGAATATATGCTGAATTGTTAGCATTAGTTGGAGCCGGTGTCTTAGTTGGTACCGGAGTATTTGTATAAGTCTGTGGCTTTTCGGTGACACTTTTCGGGCTTTCAGTTGTGATACTACTTGGCTCATTTTTTTCTCCCACGATTTCGCTATATTTAACGATACTCATGCCAAGCCATACTGAAGCGCATATTATTAAAATAGTTAAAATTGTAACTACTGCTATAAATAAATAATTTTTCATTTTTATCCCCTTTTTATACTTTTAAATTCCTAGATAACTTGAAATTGCAATTTCTCTTAAAAATGAGTCTGAGACATCGCTATTTTCTAAATCGAACGAAGTGCTTGCTTTGTATACTTCTTCCTTGCCAGTCTCATAATCTGTATAACTAGCCAAATACCTAAAATGAACATTAATATCGCCGTTAAAAATGTCCATCCAATAGTTATTTATATTTATATCTCTATAATTCCAAATTTCTGGACTATTATCATAAATAGCTTGAATAAGTTTTTCCTTGTCTTTAATTAAAATATCTATTAACTTGTCCTTACTTACAAGTTCGTAATTATTGCTAATCAAATATACATCTTTAAAGTCATTTCTAAACTCTGGCTCTCCATTCCAAGTATTATATGATTCAAAAGAGTAATAATAATATCTCAACGTATCATAATACTTGTTGTATTTGCGCTTTTCAAATTTATACTCTGTAATCCATTTTCCTTCTTCTTCACTCCAATAACCAATATCCTGATTTACACTAGAAAGTGTAATCATTGATTTTATAAAATTATTCTTTATATAACTTAAGTCTTTTTCACTTATTTCATAAACTTCTGGGGAAAAAGTGAAGCTTACCGTTTCAACATCAGTATTCAAAAATTCATTATATTTTTTCTTATCCTCATCTGTTATCTTATTATTTGAAACACTTATCTCAAAAGTACCCGTATAAAGAATTAGATTATCGCCATTATAGCTTTCATTTATCATTTTAGTGTCAACGTTAACCATTTCGATAATCTTATTCACAGCAAATTCGACTGCATCAGAATACTTCTCTTCTGAAGCCATGTCTCCTTTAAACGAAATATAGTAATTAAGAATTACTTTATCATCTTGTGCAAATGACTGTGAGTATTTAAGTGTATTTCCAGCAGAAGCATTAAAAAATGCCAAAACGTCTTTAGGTGCTGAATACTTTTCATCAAAAATACTTTCATCCTTTTTAAACCTGTTAAAAAGTGCAACATATTCAGGATTTTTATAAAAATCAATAATAACTCCGTACTTGCCAAATTCTATAAATAAAGAGCTATCAGTAAATCCAAATTGAATATCCTCTGTATATTTAAACTTCCTTATTAATTTTTCTTGCTCTTCTACATTAACTCTTTCATAAAGCCCATTAGATCCGCCAGATTTCTTCTTTTCCAGTTATTTCGTTATAATGCACATTATCTTCCCATTTAATTTCACCCTCAGCGAGCTCCAAATATAATTGATTCATATAGTTTTCTATAAGGTTATAGTCTTTTGTAAATAGTTCCTCTACTCTAATTTTTTTACCAGTTGCAAGATTATAGTTTAGAAATCTATGCTCTCCAATTTGATTTAAACCGTGATTAGCAATTACAGAATGTGCTCCATTCATTAAAGCAATTGAAAGAACATTGTTTCCATTATAGAGTATTTTTTCTGAAACGTATGAGTTCCAACTACTTTCTTGCTCATAATTTGCATACTTCTTTCCTTGGTATTTATCAAATAAAAAATACTTATCTTTTATTGGATTTTTTAAAATTTCATATGCATAATGCCCATAGTCGATTATTTCAGCTTTTAACTCTTCATTTATTCTTCTCTCGATTTCTTCGTCTTTAAGACCATCAATTTGAAGGTAAACTGCATATGTCTTTTCATCCTCATATACATGTTCAGTAAATTTTAAGGGATTTATATCAAACTTTTGAGAAGTTGTCGCTCCTTTTACACCATCATCTATTGGCAAATGATATTCTTTATAAAGCGCAACACTCATAGGCTCTTCTTCACCACTTCTTTGACTTACTGATTTATTGGAGTACATTTTCAGCATGTCCGCCTTTTTATTAATAATTAGGCTCATTGTTACCAAAAAAGCAAAAATTATAACAAGTAAGGCAACTATAACAACTCTTTTCATAATATCATCCTTTCCTATATATGTTACATCTTTTTGGGTAATAATTCAATTAAACCCTAGTCTCTTTATCTTTTCATTCTTTTCAGGAGACTTACTTTCCTGTTACAGTTATGTTAAAATGATTGAAACAGCATTCCTATATATGTAAACTGATTATGATTGAAGATGAGAGTCTTCCTGAAGACTAAGGAAAATATAATGATTATTAACATTTCCTTTTTAGTTACGAATAACTTAGGTAACATACTTTCTGACTGGAAAGAAATAAAATTGACTGCTCTTAGAGCAGACATAGAGGTCCAGCCAAAATGTGTTTTAGGTAGGCTTTTGCTTTGGCTAAAAGTAAGAATAAGCTTCAACTTTTGGCTTTTCTTGGTGAGTAGATTTATGCTACTCGGAGAAATTAAACCGGTGTGAATAAGAAAAATATGGCTAACAGCCATACTAACACCCCAAAAATTATTATTCACTGATAGGGTTTATACGGTACCTCATTTGGGGTATTCGTGGAAAAGTTAGAAGTAAAACGGTAAATGAAGTGCGGCTCATGTGCCGAGGGATTCAATTACCATGGAGTTTATCTGCTGGAAGTTATGGTAAGAGCTTGGTTAGAAGCATTGGGGGTTGGGAAAACCATCGAAAAATGTCTTTTTAGTACACGAGGAAAGTGACGCCTTCAAAGAGCGTATTGCTGTAATGAGGCGTTAAGAAAGCTTAGAAGAGATCGGATGGCATCAACATTTTATGAAGATAAGCTATCTTTGCTTCCAAAGATGAATATAAATTTAGGTACAAAGCCTATGATATGGGCCTTGTACCTTATTTATTTTTATGTCTATATTGAAAATTTTCAAATCATGCGTATAATATAAGTAGTGCCACCATAGCTCAGCTGGCAGAGTGCATCCTTGGTAAGGATGAGGTCACGGGTCCGACTCCCGTTGGTGGCTCCAAGATTTACAGAATTCTGGGGACATGACATTTAAGTCTGTTCATGAAAAAGCTTCAAAAAGCTTTACGATTATGAACAGTTTTGAATGTTGTGTCCCCAAAATCCTATATCAAAAACGAAAGGACAATTATGAAAAAGAACAAGTTTATTGAAGGAACGTTATTCACATACGCTGTTATTTTGTTAACAAAGATTCTAGGCGCTCTTTATGTTATTCCTTTTTACAACATAATTGGTGAATCAGGTGGTGTACTCTACTCCTATGCATATAATATTTATTCCTTCTTTTTAGATATATCTATCTCTGGAATCCCAACAGCTATTAGTATCATAATTGCAGAATATAATACTTTAAAAATGTTCAATGAACGAGAATTTACTCTTAAGACAGCAAATAAGATCGTTAGTATTATTTCTGTCATATGCTTTGTCCTAATGTTTACTCTAGCCGAACCTTTTGCAAGGTTCTTTGTCGCAGATATAGAAGAACAAGTTACACTTAGTAGTATAGTACTAGTTATTAGAGTTATCTCGTTTTGTTTATTAATTATTCCTTTTTTAAGTGCTATCCGTGGGTATTTGCAAGGAAATAAGTATGTATCCACTTCCTCTTCAAGCCAACTAGTAGAGCAAATAGTTAGAATATTTATAGCACTTGTTGGTTCATATGTTGCAATTAATATTTGGAATTTAGATGTATCTGTTGGAGTTGCAATAGCATTATCTGGAACAGTACTTGGAGGACTTTCGGCATATTTATTATTAAGGTATAAAATTCATAAGAATAAAAAAGAATTACTAGAAGGTGTTACATCAACTAAGGAAGTTAATGTAACTACTAAAGAATTAGTAAAAAAAATTTTTTCGAGAGCTATTCCCGTAATAATAATAGCTGCAACTCAAAACTTATACAATATGATAGACTTAAGACTTATAATTACAGGTCTTCATTCTATTGGATTTGATCCAGAAACCTGCCAACTAATTGGAAGTATTTGCTCAACTTGGGCGCCAAAAATATGTATGATAATAAACTCAATTGCTGTGAGCATGTGTCTTAGTATTATCCCCTACATAGTGAATAGCTTTGTAAAAAATGAACATGAGGAGTTAAATAAAAAATTTAATCAGGCTGTAAACACTATTTTGTATATTTCTATTCCTTTAGCAATATTTATTTGTATTTTTAAAGATGATATATATAACATTTTTTATGGGCCAAGCACATATGGCGGCAATATACTAGCTGTTGACGCAATACTTAGCATATTTTTCTGTGTTCAAATGATAATGGATATGATTTTGCAAGGAATGAAGAATTATAAAATTGTATTCATAAATACAGGTATTGGTTTATTTATAAATGCTGCATTAGATATCCCAATTATTTTACTTCTAAATAAGTGGGGATTTCACCCTTATATTGGCTCAATAATAGCTTCTATTATTGGTCAATCAGTATCGATTGCTATAATAATGATTAGTATCAAGAAAAAATACAAATTTGATTACAAACCAATTCTTAAAAACCTTGTCATCATTATACTTGCATCATTAATAATGGGCTTAGTTGTATATGTAATTCAACTTAATGTAACTATCTCTCCTGCTAGAGTATTGAAAACTGTACAATGCGGAGCCATAGGTTTAGTTGCAGTACTAATCTATTTACTATCAACTTATTTTTCTGGTACAATAAAAGAGGTTCTTGGTGAAGATTTTATTAAAAATCTTTTAGGAAAGTTTAAAAAAGCTAATTAGCAAAAAAGGAGACTTTGATTTTGGGAGTCATTAATTACTTATACAAAAGGGCAAAAAAATTTAATAAGGGTAGATTTGAAAAGCACATAGACATTATTTCTAAAAACACTGGAAAGCCTAAGATATATATCAAATTAAATTGGTTATTAAACTTTTTTATATATGGAGCAGGATATACAGACTATTTTAGAGGTAATTATATAGAACTTACTCGAAAAGAAAAGAAAACTTTTGTTACTGCAAAATCATTTTATAAGATTTTGAAAAAGCTAAACGATCCTACAGATTCAGTCTTTTTAAGTGACAAAGTTAAGTTTAATACTCTTTTCAAAGAATATCTTAAACGAGATTTTTTAGATTTACGTTCTGCCAGCGTACAAGATTTAGCAAGTTTTGCAGAAGGAAAAACTTGCGTTTTTGCTAAACCAATAAATGGATATGGTGGGCATTCTATAGATAAGGTCATTATAGACGATTCCTTCAATGCTCAAGAAGCCTATGATGTCTTTATTAGCAGAAATCAGTATCTTATCGAAGAAGCAATTATACAATCTGCTGAATTAAACGAAATTAACCCCTACTCTGTTAGCTCTTTTAGAGTCGTTACCCTATATAACAATGGTGAGGTATATCTTCTTGCAAACGCTCTTAGAGTTAATCAGTCAAAAATTAGCGTTGTAGGATGTAGTGATGATTTATATTTTAGCTTTGGAGAAGATGGAAAAATAAACAGTAATGTTGTAGATGACTATGGAAATATATATGAAAAACATCCATTAACTGGAAAAGAATTTAAAGATGTTTATGTTCCACATGTGAAAGAAGCATTTGATATGTGCATCGAAGCAGCAAAGAAACTTCCAAAAGTAAGATACATTGGCTGGGACGTTGGATTTACAAAAGATGGTCCATGCTTGATAGAAGGAAATGAATATCCAGGGTATGGAATCATTCAATTTTACAAACTTAATGGAAGCCGAACAGGACATAAAAAACAAATTGAAGATTTAATTGGTAAAATCTAGTCAACTTAAAGGGACACGACATACAAGCACATTTTTTGAGCTTATATGTCGTGTCCCTAAAATATTCCTTATTGGTCGAGGAAGGATTCCATTATCTCTTGATAATCTTCATTTTTCTCGACGTCTTCCTTTTGCTCCTCTTCTAAAATCTTATAGTACTCATCCTCTGTTTCAAAAATAAACTCTGCATTAAACATTTGCATATTTTCATTTCTTCTAGTTAAAAGGTCTTTTCTATCAAACAGCATGCTTTCTATTGCAGACCATACAAATACCCAACCAGTTACTGTTAAAATTTCAATTAATACATTTATTGGTGTAGACGGTATTCCTCCAAGACTTTTAGCGTGATCACCTAAATAAACAAAAAGAACAAATAGCAATCCAAATGCACCTAAAATATTTGCTTTTCTACTTATTGCCTTAAGGTCAATATTGTTATCAAACACTTTTAATCCATAATGATGTTTTACAGCATCAGAAAATCTATTTTTTGTTTCTTTATCAATATTGTTAGAAACAACATCTATTCTGATTTTGTAATTAATTGGCAGATTGTATGAACATTTGTCTAAATATGTATATACCTCCGGTGAAAGTGATGTTTTAGTTGGATCATATTTATTAAACATTTCATCTGTATTTTTAAAAATTATAGGAATCGTAGCAAGTTCCTCATCATCAACATATTTCTTAACAAGATAATTAATTGCATCAAATTTTTTCGGCATAAATCCTCCACCTAAGTCATATAACATTTTGATATATTATTGTTATTTTCATTCTATATAGCAGAACCCACCCATGTAACTTGATAAATTATCACAAATATGAATGGAAATAAAAATGAATAAATTTGTTCCAAATATTACTAAGTATACTTGAATCTAGTGTTCCTCCCGAAAACCAAATATCACCTAAATCAAATTTGCAACTCTCTGTCTTATATACTGATATTTCTCCATTAACATCTAATTCTAGATATTCCTTAGAATCAAGTCTATAATTATGGATTGAATAATTTAATCCGTCTTCTATATGTCCATAGCTAGATGAAAAACCTCTAGAACCAAGTTTAACTTCTTTTATCATTTCATTGTATGCCGAAATATTATCCCTAGTTCTATATTTACTTAATTTTGAATTTAGGATTGCAGAATTAAAAGCTCTAAGTCCCACATGACAAATTAATAGCGCTGTCGAAACAGTTAATAAAACCTTTTGAAATTTATTTAACGAAATAGTTCTATTCTTTATTTTATTTATGATTAGTATTACTAAAAAAACTATAGGAATACTCATTAACACAATAGCAAAATTAGAAAGCACTCCAAGTGTATATTCTTTAGTTATTCCATAATAAAGATTTATAATATACATAGCAGTAATAAAAGTAACAATAGTATATCCAATCATAAAGCTATGCTTAATATTACTTTTTTTAACCTTTTTAATTACAAGAATAAGTGACATAACGACAAAAACAATTATAGGTAAAAGAAAGATTATATTTTGAATTAAGGCACCTATAACGCTGTAAACCATACCTTGCGTTCTCCCTGCCCCATGCATTTCTGGTGTATATCCGTGGCATCCTAACCGGATCGATAACATCCGCAAAAGAAAAACTGAAACTCATTATAAAAGCAATCCATATAGCAGCAATTTTTTTCATAATTCCCTCCTGTTTGATATATTTATTAATTATTTTACATCTTCGAGTGCTTCTTAACAATACTAATACATGTATTTCAACTACTTAAAAAGTGCTAACTATTTCATTAAGCCAGCACTTTTAATAATGACTATTTAATCACAATTGTATACATTCTACCAGGAATATAAATTTCCTTTACTACTTCTTTACCTTCAATAAACTTCTTAATATCTTCATTTTCTTTAACTTGCTTTTCAACTTCTTCTTTTGAGGCATCTTTGCTACATAAAACTTTACCACGAAGCTTTCCATTTACTTGAACTGGAATTTCAATTTCATCATCTATTGTTTTTGCTTCATCATACGTTGGCCAGCTTTCATTTGCTATAGTTTCCTTATGCCCTAACATTTCCCAAAGTTCCTCAGTAATAAATGGAGCAACTGGATTTAATAGTTTAACAAATCCTTCAGCATATTCAGTTGGAATTACTTCTTCTTTATATGCTGCATTTATGAAAATCATCATTTGAGAAATAGCTGTATTTAAAGATAGTGCTTCATAATCTTTTGAAACTTTTTTAACAGTCTGATGATAAACTTTTTCTAAATTTTTATTATCTGAATCTGCTATTTTGCCACTTTCATAAAGTCTATAAACTCTTTCTAAGAATTTTCTAGCACCTTCAACACCTGTTTTGCTCCAAGGCTTATCCGCTTCCAAAGGTCCCATAAACATTTCATAAAGTCTTAATGTATCTGCTCCATATTCATTGATTATATCCATTGGGTTTACACAGTATTCTGGGTGACGTTTACCCATCTTGTTGCCATCCTCACCTAGTATCATTCCTTGGTGAACAAGTTTCTTAAATGGTTCTTTTACTGGAACTATTCCTTTGTCAAAAAGATAATTATTCCACATTCTTGAATATAGAAGATGTCCTACAGCATGCTCAGGTCCTCCTATATATAAGTCTACAGGAAGCCAATGCTCCATAAGTTTTCTATCTGCAATTTCATTTTCATTATGTGGGTCAATATATCTTAAGAAGTACCAACTTGAGCCAGCACTTCCTGGCATTGTATTAGTATCTCTTTTTCCATTTTTACCATCAATAGTAACATTTACCCAATCAGTAGCATTTGCAAGAGGTGCATTTCCTCCATGAGCTTTATAGTCAGTTAAATCTGGAAGAATTAATGGTAGCTCATCATCTCTTAAGCAAACAATGCTATCATCTTCCATGTGAACAACTGGCATTGGCTCTCCCCAATATCTTTGTCTTGCAAAAATCCATTCACGAATTTTGTAATTTATCTTTTTCTTTCCAAGACCTTTTTCTTCAAGCCAAGAGATCATTTTATCTATTGAGTCTTGTTTATTTAATCCATCCAAAAATCCAGAATTAATATGTACTCCATCTCCAACAAATGCTTCCTTAGAAACATCTCCACCTTCTAAAACTGGAATAATTTCTATGCCAAACTTTTTAGCAAATTCATAGTCTCTTTCATCGTGAGCTGGAACTGCCATGATTGCTCCAGTCCCATATGTAACTAACACATAGTCTGAAATCCATATTGGGATTTTAACACCATTAACAGGATTAATTGCATAGCTTCCTGTGAATACTCCTGTTTTATCTTTGTTTAATTCTGTTCTTTCTAAGTCAGATTTTGTTGCACATTCAGCTTTATATTTTTCAACCGCATCTTTTTGCTCTGGTGTTGTTATATCGTTAATCAAAGGATGTTCTGGAGAAAGTACGCAATACGTTGCACCAAATAATGTATCGCAACGAGTTGTGAATACTACAAATGATTTATCAGTATCTGCAACATCAAATTTAACTTCAGCACCAATGCTTTTTCCAATCCAGTTTCTTTGGATTTCTTTGGTAGACTCTGGCCAATCAATTTCGTTTAATCCTTCAAGTAATCTTTCTGCATACTTAGGGATATCAATAATCCATTGTTTCATGTTCTTACGGATTACTGGAAATCCTCCTCTTTCGCTCTTTCCATCGATAACTTCATCGTTTGCCAAAACCGTTCCTAGTTCTTCACACCAATTTACAGGCATATCTACGCATCTAGCAAGTCCGTCTTCTACAAGTCTTTTAAATATCCACTGAGTCCATTTATAAAAGTCTGGTGAAGAAGTTTGAACTTCTCTATCCCAGTCATAGCCAAAGCCACATTTTTTAAGTTGCATTCTAAAAGTATCAATATTTTTAAGCGTAAATTCATTTGGATGATGACCAGTATCAATTGCATATTGCTCTGCCGGAAGTCCAAAGCTATCAAATCCCATTGGATGTAGCACATTATATCCTTGCATCTTTTTCATACGAGATACTATGTCTGTTGCGGTATATCCTTCTGGATGACCACAATGAAGTCCAACACCTGATGGATATGGAAACATATCTAACGCATAAAATTTAGGCTTAGAAAAATCATTTATATCTGTTTTAAATGTCTTATTTTCTTCCCAATATTTTGCCCATTTTTCTTCAATTTTTTTGTGTTCGTATGGCATTTTATTCTCTCCTTCATAAAAATTAAAACACGGCCTTTCGCATAAAGGACGAAAAGCCGTGGTACCACCTTAATTTATTCTCAAATTTCGCTATAACGGGCGAACCCAAAACATCCAAAAGCAAGTTCATAAACATTAGTTTTAGGCTCTCACAGCAAATAAGCCATTCTCTTAAAAACCTCCGTAAACTACTACTCTTTCTTCAAATGCTCATATCAAAGATATTATACTCGCTTTTATTAATTTGTCAAATGTTTTTGCCCTTAATAGCCTACTTTTCAGTAAAGTAACCAGGTGTTCCGTCTTCATCAATACGTGCATACTTAAAGCCTCTATTAGACGATGAGAATGGGGTTCCATTTCCACCAACAAGATTTGGCGTGTTGTCAAATACTACTACGTACTGACTATTTGTTACAGCTGTTGTGACAAAATCTTCAGAAACATAAATTGTTTGTAGTTGTCCCGGTGTTGTTGCACTATCTACACTAAACATGTTTGCCATATCTGTAACTTTACTTGTATCAAATGTAGATAAATCTAGTGTCGTTAAACCAATACATCCTCTAAATGCACTTTCAAATGTTGTTACATTTGACGTAACAAAATTACTTAAGTCTACAGACGTTAATTTAGCACAGCCATTAATGAATGAAGACATATTTACAGCACTATCTGTGTGGAAGTTTGTAAAATCAATATTCTCAAGTGACTTACATAGCTTAAATATAGCATTAAAGTACTGAACATTTCTAACATTCCAGCCATCAACATTAATAGTCTTTAGGTTAGTACATTCATCAAACATGTGGTTCATATGGGTAACATTGTCTGTATCGAATGTTGAAAGATCTAATGTATTAAGCGAAGTACATCTAGTAAACATCCATTGCATTGAAGTTACACTTTCTGTATCAAGCTTACTTATATCAAATGTTCTAAGATTTCTACAATTATAGAACATATAATCCATAACATCTACTTTGCTCGTATCAAGATTTCCAAGGCTTATAGTATTTAAATTTGTACAATTGTAGAACAAGTTTGTAAAGTCTGTTGAATCACTAGGTGTTGAAATAATGAAGTTAGGTAAAGTTATTGTTTGAAGTCCTGTCATCTGTTCAAACATATGTGCACAATCTTCATTTAAAAGCCATTTTCTTGTATCACTATAAATATGAATTGTGTTAGTTTTATACCAAGCATATACTGAAGCGCCATTTGCAGTGATATTAAGTAATTGAGTATCAGAAGTAATTGAGCTTAAATCTGTTGATACTTTTACAGCATTTTCTATAGGAACATTTGGTAATTCTGATGACATTTGTATGTACTTAATTCTAGAATCACTATTTCCAACTTCCGTTGCATTTGTTCCTGCAATTTTCTTAAATGCTAAGTTAATATTTGTACCACTAGCAAGTCTAGCATCACTAAATTCATATATTGCATACAAAATAACACTATTAGTAATTGTGATGCTATCGCCACCTACATACTCTGCTTCAGTTGCATCTTTATCCAAACTCCATCCTAGGAAATTTGCATCAGCATGTGTTGGAATAAATGAAGGTATAGTATATCTTCCCAAGTTTACCATTTCATAACCTGGGTTAGCACCCATGTTACCGCCATTTGCGTCAAATGTTACTCTAATTCCACTATCTATACAAATAACTTGTCTATACGTCGTCCATTCATCAGCTTTACCTGTTGAATAGTTAAAAGCAAATACTCCAGCATATTTATAATTTCTTTGATCTGTATCACCCATAGCAGAACCTCTTTTAAATATTGGGTTTCCACCACTTGGATAATCACGTCTATTAGAAAACCATGAATATGTTTCTGCCAATGCATCACCAAAAATTGTACTATTTTGATTAAGACCTGTTGGATAATTTTGCCTAAAGAACACTTTTTCGGTGCTTGTCATATTTACATTATCGTTTCCAGTTAATGCTCCATTTCCATTGTTTATATAAGATGCGGTAAATTCATTACTTCCTGCTGTGATATCATACACTCCATAAATATTTCCCGTAGTTGAGGCTTTTTTTCCTTGCGTTGTATTCCAAGCATATGTCGAATTAAATGTACTTTCACTATAAGCATAAGATGCATTGAAGATTTCATTAGCACCAAGACCTGGACCACCACCAGTATAATAACTACTACACTGGTTGAATGATACTTCATGTCCACTTCTACCATATGGTGAAAATGCAAGGAATGCTACAGCACCCCACTCACTATTTTTCATTTCATGAGTATTAAGAGTTGGATACATCATCTCACTATTTTTAAAAGCATTTGAATTATTAATCCATTTCCATGAGCTTCTTGATGGCTTGCTAACGACCCTCACTTGTGCAGAATTTCCTGCATTATGTGTAAGAACATTTCCGGTGTTTTTATTAACCGCTGTTGCTGACCAAGTTGTTCCATTACTTGAACTTTCCATACTAGATTCATACTTAGCAACCCAAATTCCCTCTAGTTCATTATCCCATTTTCCATATGGATTTGTTCCACTATCTTTTTCTGACTGAGTTAATCCTTGGAAAGCAGGATGAACTTTATATCCGGCAGGAAGTGGAGATACTGGATAGCCTCTCGTATCCCTATATGCATCATTTCTTGTTCCGTATAAGAACAAGATATCTATATCACCATATAGTGTTCTCGATGAACTTTCAGTCATACGAGTTTCATCTGTATAATACGTTATCTTGTAAGCATATCTCGGAATCCATACCCAATAGCTTCCATCTTCTGTTTTAGCATTTGCCCATTTTGTAATTTTAGTATCTTCTAAACCATCATCAGCCATGTAATTATACATTGTGCTACTTAAGCCTTTATCTGTATAAGTTGCATTAGCAAACTGAGATTTATTTACTGTAGTTTCTCCTCCGCCATCATCATCTGCCCAAAAAACACCTGTCATTCCTTCATTTAGAATTGGTAAATTAGCAATAGAAGGAATGCTATTACTTTTAAACACAGGGTAAAATGTTACACTTCGAATTCCAGTATATGTACTTCCTGGAAGGTAAGCAGCCGTTGTAGCATCTGGAGTTGTAGCCCATCCCAAAAATTCATAACGTCTTTTTGTAAGCTTTTTTGTAGGAATAGTAACAGCTTCATTAAATGCGTACTCCTTAGTATCAAATGGATCACCATCTGGGTCAGCGATATAGTCTACTCCACTAAGATCAAAAATGATTGTCTTGTTTTCTATTTCAACAGGAGTAGCAGCTAAGTCGCCTCCTTTTGTTGTAGTACCAACTAAGTACCTACTTACTTCTCTATTTATGATGCTATCGTTTTTGCCATTTGCATCCGCAAACTGAATTCCAAATCCAATAACATTACTAATTGGATCATAACTAAAATATGGACTCGGTTTGTTCTCAATCGTTATATTTGCAATATTTTCACAAATTTTGGCATTGTTTCTAAACATAGCATAAGTGTCACTTTTCTCGTTATATCTTAATTCATACTTTACATTGTTTGATAGACGAATCATATGCGTATTGTAGTCTGTAACAGTTGCTCCTGATGATTTTAAATCCTTTATAAACGTAGCTTTAAATCTTAGTTTTTCGTTTGCAATGTTCGCTTCAGAAGTTAGTTCCGATATATTTGAAAAAAATTGGGCATTTAAAAATGCAAGAACCGCAACAATAATAGTGGCTACAATTATGTATATTGTAAGAGACGTTATCGTCACGCCTTTATTATTTTTCTTCATATGTTCATTACTCCTCTTCTATAAGTATAACAATCGTATATATTTTATACCATTAGCCTCTTATTTGCCACATTCTAGTCAATTTGTTACTAATTAGTAATCTAAATGTGTTGAAATTAACATAAATGCATTGTATAATGTTTTCGCTAAAATATGTTTTTCTATACATTCTTTATTAATTGTATAATAACTTTTGAAGGAGGCGCGTTTGATATGTGCACTACCCCAATTACAGTAAAGTCATTTCTCTATTATATTAGATGTCTAAAAAAGAGTTTGCAAAGATGCGAAATTGCTAGAGCTCTTTCCGAACCTTTAATCTTGTTTCTTCTAGAAAGAGATATTATTCAACGTTTTGTCTATTTTTCTGACGAAGATACTCCAATTGACGCAGTTGCAAATGCACTATATAGTGAACTTCTTCAAATATATCAAGATTATCCCAATAACACTAACAAGGAACTTGCTTTTTGTGAGGTCAAAATTGCTTTTTATATTAAGTCAGTACTGCGGCTCATTAAATACTCATGTACAGTTATTGATGAAAGGCTGATGAAAGAGTCTGCTTTTCAGAAACGCAGAATAATAGATTTGATTCAAACAGATGATCATCTTAATCCTCATAACTGGAAATACTTAAGTGATGAACAATTTACACTAAAGGTTATTCATGAAACTAGTGAAGATAACGTCATAAACTGGCTTTGCCCAATTTCAAATTATAGGTTCACCGATGTTTTTAATATGCACAATTTATTTTTAAATACTCCTCTTCTAATCCTTAGCGATTTGAATTTCAGTAGTTCAATTCATAATCTTGTGTCCAAATACATTGAAAATACTCCATCAAATCCATTTGACTCATCTTCAGCAAAATATTATGATGTTCTTTATATTGGCCATATGGAAGACTCTTTCCCTGTTACACATACTAAACGGTTTGATGAGCTATATAATGCTATTAAACGAATGTGCAAATTTCAAAAGCTAAAAGACTACGAAATAGTAATAAGTGTAGAATATGTGCCAATGCGTGCATATGTAATATCTGTCTGCTTCAAAGCTTATATCTTCATTAAAGAAGAAAATGTTGGCTATATTCTACATAGTTTCATTTGTGGTAGCATGACCGATAAAGTATTAACCAATATATTTTATACTAAGGCTGTTCAGTGGTTTGTTATTGATGATATCCTCTCTCAGTCATTTAGTTTCTTCAATGATTTGAGTAGTTCTTCACACGATGTTTCAGATGAAAAGGTAGTTAAAGTTCTTGATACACTTATTCAATGTTGGGCGGATGATGAACTTTCTCCCACAGTTCCAGAACTAATTATTTATCCCGAATAATTTCTAAAAATCGTTGCTAAAAAGCTCCAATTTGTTTTTACAAATTGGAGCTTTTCGTTGAATTTGTTTGAATTTTAGCCATCTTCTCTTTAATAATTATTTAAAATATTGTAAAATAATTTTCAGAAAGGGATGCTAAAAATGATAGAAATAAAAAATTTAATCAAATCATATGGAACTTTAAAGGCAGTTGATGACGTGTCATTCAACGTAGAAGATGGTGAAATTTTTGCCTTTATTGGTCATAATGGAGCTGGAAAAACAACAACAATAAAATCAATTGTTGGAATAAATGATTTTGATAGCGGTGATATTTTAATTAATGGAAAATCCATTAAAACTAATCCTTTGGAATGCAAAAAAGAAATTGCTTATGTTCCAGATAACCCAGACTTATACGAAAATATGAAAGCAATAGATTTCATAAACTTTATTTGCGATATGTATGAAATTCCCGAAAATATTAGGAAAGAAAATATAACTAAATATTCTAAAATGCTCGAAATGGAAAATCACTTAAATGAATCTATATCGTCTTTTTCGCATGGAATGAAGCAAAAGATTGCTCTAATATCTGCACTTGCACATGAACCTAAAATTTTAATTATGGATGAGCCATTTGTTGGCCTTGATCCAAAAGCTGTTTTTGATTTAAAGAACGTGATGAAAGAAATGTGTTCCAAAGGAAAAAGTATCTTCTTCTCTACCCACATTCTTGATGTGGCTGAAAAACTATGCGATAGAGTTGCAATAATTAAAAACGGTAAAATCGTTAAAATTGGAAATATGAATGATATAAAAGGCGACGAATCTTTGGAGCAGGTATTCTTAGAGTTGGAGGAAAAATAAAATGAAAAAGTTTTTCTCTTTACTAAAAGCTATGATGAGCCAAGATATGAATGTTTTTAGATATAAAAACTACTCCAGTAACTCAAATATTCGAAAAATGCTTATTCCAATAGTTTTAAGTGTTCTCGTAATGTTTAGCATAGGTTCATTATATTTTGGAGCAGCCATAGAACTTAACAAAATAGATATGATGCCATTAATTCTTTCTCTAGCGCTAGCATTCCCTAGTATTCTTGCTGTAACTGAAGGCATATACAAGGCTCCTGGAATACTATTTGAAGCAAAAGATAGTGATATGTTATTTGCATTGCCTATTAGCAAAAAACACATACTTATGGCTAGATTAATTAAGCTTTATATATTTCAATTATTGTATAGCATGTTATTTGTACTTCCTGGGATGGCAGTATATGTATTTTTTGAAAATCCCGGTATTGATTTTTATTTGATATCATTATTAATGATATTAACTTTCCCTATAATACCAACAATTATTGGTTCTATAATTGGTTTTTGGGTGAAAAAAATATCTTTGAAATTTAAGACTGGTAAAACAGTACAGACAGCATTAACGATAGCTTTCATGGCAATAATTATGATAGTTTCCTTTAACATGAATAATTATACAGAATTACTTGTTAATAATTCGGAAAGTATTAATAATACTTTACTTAATGTTTATTATCCAATTGCTGCTTATCAAAAGCTTATAACAAATTTTGATGTTTTGACACTATTAATTTTAATTGCTATTAATGTAGCATTTATAGGATTATTCTTGCTTGTTACAAGTAAGACGTACTTTAAAGCTTTATCGAAATCCAAAGAGAATAATAATTATCATGCTTCTAAATCAAAGCCTTTAAAATTTGAAAAGAATAATCAATTACGTTCATTAATTAAAAAAGAATTTAGCACATATACTTCATCACAAGTATATATGTTTAACACTCTATTTGGTTTAATATTACTTGTAATAGGAACTTTTGCACTATGCACAAATTTTGATAATGCTATAACAAGTATTACAGCAGATGAAATACCAATTGAAGATGTAGAATCATTAAGAATGCTCGCACCTAAAATTTTTCTTGCAATGATAATAGCTATTTCATTCATGACTTCTATCACCTCTTCTTCAATTTCATTGGAAGGAAAAAAGTTTAATATACTAAAGTCAATTCCAACAAAAGTTGATACTATTCTTCTTGCAAAAATACTAATGAGTAATATCATAACAATTCCTGTAATTTTATTATGCAATGTAATATTCTTCTGCTTTAACAAAGCAAGCTTAATGGACATTTTAATGTGCTTGATTGCTTCTGTGCTAGCTCCATCTATCTCAGCAGTATTTGGTTTATTAGTTAACCTTAAATACCCAAAGATGGATGCTACTTCAGACGCCGAAGTAGTTAAGCAAAGTACTAGTTCAATGGTATCTGTATTAGGCGGAATGGCATTTGCCGGCATTTTCTTTGTGTTAATTTTTGTGTTAGCTGGTATTGGTGATTTAGCATTGGCATCAGTAGACATTATATTATTAGTTATTCTGCTTGCTCTTTGGAGAAAACTTCGTCATTACGGCGAAAAAAGATTTAGAGAAATTGAAGTGTAAACTTTTGGGGACACGACATTGAGGAGATTTTTTTCTCCTCAATGTCGTGTCCCCAAAAGTTCTCACTCTAAGTATCCTACAGTATAGCACCATAAATCTCCGCGTATATGGAGCTCTAAATTCTGATATACCTATAAATATTTTGTTATTGTATATATGTATCCCCTGTGGTTCGCTATTATCTTTTCCTTCAATAAGCTCTATGTCTCTATATATGGCTCTTGTTCCGCTAAAATCCCAGACTTCAATTCCATCATCACCATTACATCCTCTTATCTCGTATAAGTAGCCATCTTTAATTGCAAAGCCATTGCAAAAATACTTTCCACCTTCTTTAGTATAACGCTCAAAACTGAATTTATAAAGAAGCGTTACCTTGTCTTCGTTTATCAAATCAGAATACCTATATACTTTGCATGTAGTTCCACTTACCATAGCCAATAAATCATTTTCCGAATCAACGCATGGCTGTCCCTTAATTTTCGGATACTCTTTCCAAGGCTTTGTACTATTTTTTATTTCATCTATGCTACCACTTCCTAAATCAAATACTCTTAAGAATGAGCCTTCTTCACCGTCTGATTCTGCAGTTAAAAGCATCAGCCATTTATCTTTATTAGGAGACTTCGCTACGTCAAATGACTGTCCATGAGTATAAAAATCACTTAAATTTACTTGTGTAACATTTCCCGAAACATAATTATTCTTTCCTGTTGTATATTTTACTATTTTACTATTTGCTGTATCAAGAACTCTTAATCTAACTTGTTCTTTACTTGAATTACCTATATATTTAGCAACAAGTATGAATCGTTCTGAATTGTTATTCTCAGGATTCACTAAACCAAAATTTTGAAAATTTCCTTTGTTTCCCGGAACACCCGTATATAATCGACTCATATATGTTTTAAATGACTGATTTCTTACATCTATTAAGTTTAACTTATTAACAACTATTACCGTGCATGTTTCTGTTAGTTCCTCACATTTAGCTGTTATTGTGGCTGTTCCTTCTGCAACCGCTGTTAGAACACCTTCCGAGTCTATTTTTGCAATTGCTTGATTACTCGAAGCCCAAGTTATTTTCTTTTTGCCTGCTTTTGCAGGCATAATTTCAAGAGTAAAATTAGCTTTTGATTTTTTTGCAATCAATAGTGAGTTTATATTATTTTCAGAATTCAATTTTAAATTGCACTTTATCTTAATGCTCTGCACCGCAATAGTATTTAATATTGAAACACTAATACTTGCTGACGCTTCCTTAAAGTTATTTCCTGAAGTAGATGAAACATCGATGTTTGCGTTTCCCTCACCTATGCCTTCTATTACAATCTTTTTATTTATTGGATCATGTATAACGTTTGCAACATTAGGATTAGAACTTTTCACATTTATAATGCCATCTCCATTGTACTCATATAGTACTTCTTTAGTGTTGCCTTCCTCAAAAGATAATTTTGAATTCGTAGGTTTTAAACTAGCTGTTGTTTTTGTAATTTTCCAAGTTAATTCTTTTGCATCGCTTGTACCATCATCCCATACATAGCCATTCATTAAAGAAGCTTTTGCCGTATATGTACCAGCATTTGTCGCTTTTGTTATTCCGCTTAAAATATAGCCTTCATCAGCAATAAGTATGTGCTCCTTTTCGTCATATTCCATACTATTAAATGAAGGAACTTTAACGGGTTTTTTAGTATTTATAACTGTTCTTAATGGTGTAGCAGTTGGCTTTGCATTTTTTGGAGTAGTTATAGTTTGCGTCTTTACTGGCGTTAAAATCGGAGTATTACTTGGAGAAATAGTTTTTACAACTGTATTTTTGGGAGTAGTTATAGTCTGCGTCCTTGCTGGCGTTAAAATCGGAGTATTACTTGGAGAAATAGTTTTTGCAACTGTATTTTTGGGAGTAGTTATAGTCTGCGTCCTTGCTGGTGTTAAAATCGGAGTATTACTTGGAGAAATAGTTTTTGCAACTGTATTCTTGGGAGTAGTTATAGTCTGCGTCCTTGCTGGCGTTAAAATCGGAGTATTACTTGGAGAAATAGTTTTTGCAACTGTCTTTTCTGGAATCGATGTCACAGGTGGAACTACTTCAGTCGGTTCTACTACAACAATTTCATCATTTTGGACAATCGTAACATCCAGTGTTACAGGACTAACCAAAGTTTTTTCACTACTAATAGGTAATAATAAAATCGTTGCTTCGCCTTCATTTATGCCCATAACTTCAACTATTTTCTTGTTAGTTTTTATAGTCGCTACTGCGATACTCGAATTTGAACTTACTGCCTTTAGTGAAAGATTATCTTCGCAAGAATATTGTATTGTTTTAGTTTTTCCTTTTTGAATAGAAATTTTATTGTTACTTAAAGTTATTTCCTTATTCTTTTTTTCCTCATTGCTAATAATATTAAATAGCATTTGCGAAACTTGTGCCCTAGATAGATTATCTTTTGGACCAAAAGTTCCATCTGCATTTCCAACCATGATACCATTAGATGCTACTATAGAAATATATTTTTCTAGTCCTTTAGATATTAGTCCTCTATCTAAAAATTTTTCTACCATGCTTTGATCATAATTCGAGCTTTCTAAATTAAGTGCCTTAACAATAGTATATGCAACTACTTCTCGACTTATTGAGTCATTAGGCTTAAAAATAGTTCCAGCATTTGGCATATACTTTCCAATTATATTTATATACTTATATGCCCAATGACTTGTATCAACATCTGCATAATAAGTAACATTACTATCATTCAGATTTAACGAATTTACAATTATCTTTGCAAATTCAGCCTTGGAAATATTGTTGTTAGGAAGAAAACTCCCATCTGGATATCCAGAAACAATCCCATTTTTAGCCATATAAGAAATCGCAGAATATGCCCAGTGAGACACAGGTACATCATAAAAAAAGCCACTTGCATAAGCTACGCTTACAATTATAAAAAGTATTAAAAATATTAGACTGCACTTTTTCATTTTTTCTCCTATCATAAATAAACCGTATTACATACCTAAAAATTTATAACTATTCACCGATACTATTCAATTTCATGTCTTTCAGCATTTTGCACAAGTGCCGTATCTATGAAATGCATCGCACTATCTATGTCTTCTCGAGTAATATTTCTTGTAGAAACACTTAGCAGCATTTATTAAAGCTTTTTGATTGTCAATATCACTCATAAATACACCTCCCCATTTAAATTATATCACATAAAAGTATTTTTATTGTGTTGTAATATTATTGTCAATAATATATAATTTAGAAGAGCCACCTTGGGAGTTCTCTCAAGGTGGCTTATTTTTTTGTTTTATGGAGGAAAAATAATGGCTAAATATATTTTTGTAACAGGCGGTGTTGTTTCAGGATTAGGGAAAGGCATCACTGCCTCAAGTTTAGCGATGCTTTTAAAAGCACGTGGATACAAAATCTTCATGCAAAAGTTTGACCCTTATATTAATGTTGACCCAGGTACTATGTCTCCTTTTCAACATGGTGAAGTATATGTTACAGCTGATGGCGCTGAAACAGACTTGGACTTAGGTCATTACGAAAGATTTATTGACGAAGAACTAAATTATACTTCAAACATTACTACAGGAAAGATTTTCTCGAGTGTAATTGAAAAAGAACGTCGTGGAGATTATTTGGGAGCAACAATACAAATTGTCCCACATATTACAAATGAAATAAAAGCCAAAATTCATGAAGCAACTTCAACTAGTGGTGCAGATATTGTAATTACAGAAATTGGTGGAACTATTGGAGATATTGAATCGCAGTCATTCATAGAAGCGTTAAGACAACTTAGAAATGAATTAGGAAAAGAAAATACAATGTTTATTCATTGTACATTAGTACCATATATTTACGGCTCATATGAATTAAAAACTAAACCTACACAGCATTCCGTAATTGAACTTAGAGGAATGGGCATCCAGCCTGACATGATTGTATGTAGGGCGTGTGAACCTCTTCCCGACTCTCTTAAAGAAAAAGTGTCGCTATTCTGCAGTGTTTCAAAAGAAAATGTAATAGATAGTGTTGATGTTAAAAATATTTTTTCTGTTCCAATTAATTACTATAATCAGAAAATGGATGAAATCGTGCTTAAACAATTTAAACTAAATGTCAAAGAAAGTTCTTTTGACACGTGGGTAAAATTTGTTGATAAAGTTGACAACTTAAAAGATGAAATTACAATATCGTTAGTTGGAAAATACGTTCAGCTTCATGATGCTTATCTTTCAGTTGCAGAAAGCTTAAAGCATGCTGGATATGCAAATAATTGTAAAGTTAATATTAACTGGGTAGACTCTGAAGAACTTGAAAAAGATGTTGATTTAAGCGAAGTATTCAAAGATACATCAGGAATAATAGTTCCTGGAGGATTTGGTTCTAGAGGAATCGAAGGAATGATAAAATCTATAACTTATGCACGTGAAAACAAAATACCGTTCTTTGGAATTTGCCTTGGAATGCAACTTGCAACCATTGAATTTGCAAGAAATGTTTGTGGTATAAAGGAAGCTTCTTCAACTGAATTTAATGTGAATTGTCCAGAACCAATAATTGATTTAATGGAAGAACAAAAAGGAATTATTAATAAAGGCGGTACATTAAGACTAGGAAACTATGATTGTAAACTTGTTGATGGCACAATGACACAAAAAGAATATGGAGTTAAAGATATTAAAGAACGCCATAGACACAGATATGAATTCAATAACAAATATAGAGAAATTTTAAAAGAGCATGGAATGACTTTTGCTGGAATAAATGAAAAGGCTGATCTAGTAGAAATAATAGAACTAAAAGATCATCCACACTTTATTGGCTGTCAATTTCACCCAGAATTTAAATCAAGACCTATGAGACCTCATCCTCTATTTAATTCGTTTATTAGAGAAAGTATTAAAAATATATAACAAACAAAGCACCTTAAAAGAATTCTTTTAAGGTGCTTTGTTCCTCTAGTGCTGCCACATAATTACAGCACCAAACACATTAAGTATTATTCCAAACGTAATTACCGCTATTTCAAATCTATCTAAGCTAATACATTCTATCTTTTCGCCATCGGAGATAATTGCCTTATCATTTTCGTTTGTTCTTGTAAAAAATAGGCTAAGAAACATCATCGGAATGATATCACAAGTATACCTTGCCCCAAATTGCCATCCGCCTAATGTTCTATGCAAAAGTGTTAATAATATAATTGCTACTCCTCCACTTAAAAAAATTAATCTGGTTAAAGATATTTTATGAGTCTTAGCAATATTTTTAATTGCATGATAGATAGCAACAATAATAATCGGATTTGCTATTAAAAAATTAAATGGTTGGTTAAAATTGATATGTAATTTATCATCAAAACGAATACCTAAATTTAATATACTCTTAATATTCTCTGGAAAATGAGAAAATGAAAATTGAATTCCACCTTCGGTTGAAAATTCTGGTAAATAATTATGTCCAAATTCAAATGGATTTCTAAATCTTACATAATTGTACACCATATAAATTGTAGCAATTATAATAACAGGAATTATTGGCAACAGGTTTCCTTTAATCATTTTCTTCACTTCAAGGTTTTGTTTTTTTTCTTTAAGGATAAAGTAAAGGAAGGCTACTATCAAATATATAGCCGAAAAAGGTCTGCACCCTACTGCTAAAGCGAAAAATGAATAAGTTAATCCTTTTTTATTATCCAATAATGCATTTACGCCTAGCATTAAAAACATTGTATTCATTATTTGTGCTATAAACCATACGGCGCCACTCATTCCGCATACTTACTAAATTACTTCCAAAAATAATGGATAAACTTAAGAAAATAGCAAAAATATCTTCAGCCTTTTTCTTTTTTAATATACGATAAGAAACAATTATGGTAATAATAGAACAAATGACAGATATCAAATTATTTGGAACATTTTCTCTTCCAAATAAGGCCACAAATGGCAATAGTATTACCGATGGTAAAGGCGGAAAACTTACATAGTATTTTCCTTCAAAAATAGCAAGTTCTAAAAATTCACGATTATCTACATCTACTCTACCATTAAGCCATGATTCAGCTTGTATCTCATAAGAATCCCAATGAATATGTGTCAAAAGTGATTGTTCTGTCAGATTATATATCATAAGAAATACAAACATAGATAAAAATATAATTATTAATATATTACCTAAATTTTCCTTTAAATAAGATTTCATTTTATTCATAATAGATACCTACCCTATTCTTTATGATATTAATTATACCATTTTTTCCAATTTGTTACTCATTTTGAAAAAACAAAAAAGCCTGCGGGATTTCCCGCAGGCATTGAGAAAGAAATTTAGGCTCAAGCTGGGCGATTACCCCCCTCGGCATATGCGCCATGGCACGCATGGTAAGCAAGCGTGCTTACCTTTACGCTCAAGCCAAGGTAGCGTATTACTCTACCTAAAGAACAACACCGTGCCTTGCACTGCGCGTTGAGAACTGCGAGTATCGTCGCTAGTTCTTTTAATAAGGGAGCAGTTGGATTTTTACCAACATCTCGTGGTGCACCTTGCGTAAAATGGTTGTTGACTTGAGGAGGAGAATCATCAAAAGAAGCTAAACAACCTCTATAGAACAACACCACACGCTTTTATTAAGCCATGCTCCCACATTGGCTTTTATTCTCAAAAAAATGGAATAAGACGATAATTTTTTGTGTCGCAGGATATTTTATAAAACACTTGACAAATTGTCAAGTGTTTTATTATATTTTTTTAATTTTCTAAAAAACCCGCCACTTCGTTAATTGGAAGCGAAAACGAAATAGCTTCACTTGGAGTCCCGCTCCCAGCCTTTTCTTTTATTTCCTTCATAATCGCATTTCTTTTTTCTGTTTTCGAAACGATAAAGATCATCTCTTTTTCAGCACCAATTAAAGTACCAAAAAACTTTTCTGAGGCTTCTTGTCCAGTTCCTCTTGCATGGACTACAGTTCCTCCTTCTGCTCCAGCCTTTCTAGCTACTTCCATAACATTGTCTGTATATCCTCTATTTGCAATAATAACAATTAGTTCGTTATCAGTATTTGGCATATATCCCACATCCTCTTTTTCAACATCTACGCCTTTTACAATTTTATTTAATGATTTTAAACCATCTATGCTACTTAATGGAACTGTAAATGAAAGTCCAACTCCAACTTTTTTAAGTTGCATTTTCCCTTCTATTTCATTTAATAATATATGTGACTTTTCCATGGTCATAAAACTAAAAATGACAAATTTATCCGATGAACCAATTCCAAGAGTGGCGAGTATTTCTTTTGTTGCTGTTCCCGTTCCAAAAGTTGCTAAGCTAAGCTTTATATCATGTTCTTTAAAGAAATCAAGAAATGCTTCGCTTTTTTCTCTTTCACCTATTGTGATATTTAAAACAACGTTTTCCATAAATCACCTCTTACATTGCTTTTTTCTTAAATACTATTATGTCATCATTTGATTCTGAACTTTCAAATCCAATGTTAAGTTTAGCTCTATATTTATATAAAACTCCAACTATTTGTATAACAATTAGTGGCATCATGGCAACCATAGATACAAGTCCAAATGCATCCTGCATTACATTTATATTTTTTCTACCAGATGCTTCACAAATTCCAATAATTAATGGCAATATAAAGCTTGCTGTCATTGGACCAGATGCAACTCCTCCACTATCAAAAGCGATACCTGTAAAAATTTCTGGCGAAATAAATGTTAAAATTAATGCGATTAAATATCCCGGTATTAAAAAAACATAAATTGGAAATCCATACAGCGCTCTTAAAAGACTAAAAATAAGTGCTATCGCCATACCTATAGATAATGAACTTTGCATTAACTTTTTAGATACAGCACCATCTGTAATGTTATTAACTTGTTTTGTCAAGACTTGAACTGCTGGCTCTGCACCAACAACTGCAACGCCTATAAAAATCATTAAAACAAGTATTATTCCTTTTCCTTCAACACTCATTAATGCTGTTCCAATTTCATTTCCGACTGGTAAAAATCCAACCTTAACTCCTGTTAAAAATATTACAAGTCCAAAGAATGTATATAGAAATCCTGTTGCAATCTTTTTAATCTCATTTTTAGGAAGCCTAAGATTAGAAAAATTATATAATATAAAGAAAACTATAATCGGTGCTAAGGATTTTGCAACTTCTATACAATTAATTGGGATAGCCTGGAAATATGCATTCTTAATTTCATTTGAATTTGATATAAACAATCGTGTAGTAGATATATATTCAGCACCACTTATATTAAATAAAATTCCTAGTATCATAACTGCAATTATTGGACCAATTGAACATAAAGATACAAGACCAAAACTATCACTTTCAGAATCTTTATCCCCTCTAATAGAGGCAGCACCAATACCTAGCGCAATAATAAATGGCACTGTCATTGGACCAGTGGTTACTCCACCACTATCAAATGCAATCGGTAAAAAATCTGGTGGAACAAAAAATGATAAAACAAACACGATTATATATAAAAATACTAGTAACCTTGAAAGCTTAATTTTGAAAACAATTCTAAGCATTGCAAGAGCAAGAAATATACCTACTCCTATCCCAACAGTGCTAATTAATACCATGTTAGGAACTTCACTAATCTGTGTTGCTAAAACTTGCAAATCTGGTTCAGCTACGGTTGTTATAAGGCCTACTATGAAAGCAATTAAAGCGATTACCCAAATTTTCTTACTCTTACTTAGACTTGCACCTATCCTCTCTCCAATGGCACTCATTGACATTTCTGCACCCATAGAGAAAAAGCCCATTCCAAACACAAGAAATATAGCTCCCACAATAAACATTATCATTAAGCTAGATGGAACTGGTATTATAAAGAAACAAATTACTGCCACCAAAACTGTAATTGGAAGAACTGAACCAAGCGCCTCCCTAACTTTTTCCTTTAATTTCTCGTTCAAAATATCACTCCATTCAATGTTGATATTTTTTGTTATTTATTTCCAAAAAATATTTTTGTAAACAATTCTGTCATTATAATCTGACGTGTTATCAATATCTTTTCTAATATTATCCTTTGTTTTGTCTAATGAATCTTTTGTGAGGAATAATATTAAAAAGAAAAAAGCAAATATCACAATCATTATAGTGAAAAAGAGTAGATAAAATGTATATTTATCTTCTCCTTGGTAGTGCCCTAGTAAATATACTAATATGGCTGGCAAAAGACCACATAATATAAAAGCTGAAATAGAAAGAATAATTAGTGTCACACCTTCTCTTTTTACTTTACCAATAGCTTTCTTTTTTTTCTTATTGTCAACCGGAAGGCTACTTACTATTTTTCCAGTTTCTCCATTCATAGCAAAACTATACAACTTATCTCTAAACAAGTATGTACAAAGCCATACCGGAACGTATACACTATTTTTTTCACTAGTCTTATTAATGGTACAACTAATACTACCATTCTTTAAGAGTGCTTCACCATTATCATTGTAGCCTTTTATAGCATAGTCTAATCTTTTTTCAATGTCATTTTTTAACAATGATTCTTTTATAATTCTTTCGGGATTTTCTAATTGTTTCCCTTCACTATCATTTGAATATGCACTGGAAAATCCTGCAAAATAATATGGTGAAAAATCCACCTTTTTTTCATAGTTAAAAGGATGAATTCCTGATATTGTTTTGTCATCTATTTCTCTAATTAAATCAAAAGGAACTATGACATTATATTCTCCTCTTCGACTTGTATTTCCATTATTAGAATCTGTATCATTTCCTTTTTGTTCTACATCAATAACTGCATTATATTCATCATAGCTAACCGGAATATATATGCCTTTTATTGATTGAATACTTTTTTCAGAAAAATCTTTTAATTCTGTATATTCACTTGCTTTACACTGCTCTTTAAATTTTTCAATAAAGGCATCCTTACTGTAATTAAAAGGAATTACTTTGTTAATATAGTTTTTTATATAGAACACTTCTTTTGAAAATTCGGTGCTACCACAATAATTACAAACTGCAATCGGAGAATCATCAAGTGATAATATCTGATTTCCACAGGAGCTACATGTGTACTTTTGAGCCTCAATGCTTTTTCCATCGTTAAGCCAAGTATCTTCTTGCGGTAACTCCATATAGGAACCACATGCTGGGCAAAACAAGTTCTTTCCGTTAACATTATAAACCACATTATCTCCACAATTTGAGCAAGAGAGCTTCATTTTCTTTTCACCTTATCTTATGCTTATTATTGACTATCTAAATATTGCTTCCATCAGAAAAAGCCTTTCCAACGACATCACCAAGAACCCTATAAGAATTTGAAACCATATCAAAAGCTATGATTCCCATTTTATCTACGTCAGGCTTTCCATTTTCATCAAGGTATGCTTCATCACACGAAACATTAACAATCTCTCCAATTAGTGATCCATCTTCAAATGAAATAACTTTACATTCAAGTGTTAAAGGATATTCTTCTATTATTGGAGCATCAACATGTGGTGCTTTGCTAACGTGAACTCCTGATTTTTCAATTTTATCTTCTTTATTTCCTGAAACCATTCCAAAGTAATCCGATATTTTTTCTGTATCTTTTGTAGCAAAAGATACTGTAAATTCTTTCTTTAATTCTAAATTATCCGTAGTTTTATGTTTTGAAAGTGAGATAATAATTTGTCCATAATCATATACTCCACCCCACGCAGCATTCATAACATTAGCTTTTCCATTTCCATCATATGTCCCAATCATAAGTACAGGAAGTGGCATAAACATTAATTCTTTACCTAAATCTTTTCTCATCATAATCCCCCTTAATAAAACATCAAATTACCCCAGTTTTATAACATATAACTATTATATACTATTTTTAATTAAATTATGGCTTTCCTCTTAAAAATTCATTCATTTTTAATTTTTCAAAAAATTTAAATTTCCTATTTACAAGTAAAATATCTTATGATATTCTTTCATGAGTCGTCGCACTTTTTAGATTTCGACATCACGAATTTTCTAGGAGGTGTTATTTTTATGCTCATTCATCTTGAAAATGTTTCAAAAACATTCAAAGTTGCAGAGCGAGGCAGTACGATTAAAGATGTACTTCTTTCATTTGTACATCGAAAATATCGAGAAGTTCACGCACTGCAAGGTATCTCCTTCGATATCAAACAAGGAGAAATTGTTCGGTTACATAGGACCGAATGGAGCACGGCAAATCCACAACAATCAAAATTATGTGTGGAATACTTACACCAACATCTGGTAGTTGCATAATTAATGGAAAGGTTCCTTACAAGGAACGAGCCGAGTATGTTAAAAACATTGGCGTTGTGTTCGGGCAACGCAGTCAATTATGGTGGGATGTTCCACCCGATGATTCTTTTTATCTCTTACGAGATATCTACAAAATTCCAAAGGACAAATTTGAGTCCACACGAAAGATGCTAATCGAAGCATTAGATTTGAAATCAATTATTCAAATTCCAACAAGACAGTTAAGTTTAGGTCAGCGAATGCGATGCGAGATAGCAGCCGCACTACTTCACAATCCCAAAATTTTATTTTTAGATGAACCAACGATTGGATTAGATGCAGTCTCCAAGATTCAGGTTAGAAACTTCATTAAAAAAATCAACAAAGAACTGGGAACTACAGTAATCCTTACAACACACGATATGCAAGATATTGAGGCACTGACAAATAGGATAATACTAATAGGAAAAGGCAAAAAACTCTTTGATGGAAAACTTTCAGAGATTAAAGAAAAATACAAAGAGGGCGAAGTAAATACAACAGATGAGATTATTGCTAATATGTACAAAGAATTAAAGCTAGTGTCTTAGATGCACAGTTTGCACATTGAAAATTAAATATTGAAAGGAGAAAAAATGGGATACTTATCTTTCTTTAAACTAAGATTCGCCATGGGACTTCAGTATAGGTTCTCAGCAATTGCTGGTTTAGCGACTCAGTTTTTTTGGGGATTTATGATGATTCTTCTTTATGAAGCTTTTTACAAAAACGGAATCCCTACTCCAATGCAGTGGCAAGAATTAATCTCTTACGTTTGGCTTGGTCAAGCATTTTACGCTCTTGTATTCTTTAGGGTAATCGATAAAGATATTTTTGAGTGTATAAAAACTGGGCAAATTGCTTATGAGCTTGT
Organism: Bacillota bacterium; assembly: GCA_016280725.1. Classification (GTDB taxonomy): domain Bacteria; phylum Bacillota; class Clostridia; order TANB77; family UBA1234; genus RGIG6105. Next base: position 52,913 of record JAEEHF010000010.1, read on the forward strand.
AAGACCCTTAAACATCTATTGGATGTGGTTTACAAAGATATGTGCTCAAAGGCTTTCTGCAACCGCACTCAGATTTCTTCCGGTTATTATTGTTGCTGTCTTACTCCCTGAAAACTATAGACTAGGCGGACCAGAAACCATGGAAGCTTTAGTACTATTTATCATAACAATACTACTTGGTTTAGTAATATCCACCGCACTTTTAATGCTAGTTTATATTGTTATGTTTTATACAACATCTTGTACTGGAGTATTCAATGTGTTCGGAAGTTTTGCCGTATTCTTTTCGGGAATGAACCTCCCTATCGTATTCATGCCAGCTGCAATTCAAACACTTTGCTTTATACTTCCATTTAGACTTAGCATGGATTTACCAATGAGAGTATATGTAGGCAACATCACAGCCTCCGAGGGCACGCAAACCGTTTTGCTTCAAATTGCTTGGATTTTGGCATTAACTTCTTTTGGAAATTACATGATGAAAAAAATAAGCAAAAAAATTGTGGTACAAGGAGGTTAGCCAATGAGTGTATATTTTAAATCTGCTTGGATGTATATTAAAAGTGAAATGGAATACAAATTGTCATTCTTTTTAACAATGCTAGGGTCAATGATGAACACGCTATTTGCAGTTTTGGGAATCGTATTTCTACTACAAAAGTTTGGAAGTGTCGGTGGTTGGAGCATTCATGAAGTGATGCTAACAACAGGCCTTGCAATATTCGGACACGCTAGTTCTGAAATGATTCTATATGGCTTAAATCACTTTCACTTTAAGGTAAAATCCGGAGTTCTTGACCAAATGATGGTAAGGCCAAGAAGTATCATATTTCAGGTTGTTTGTTCTGAATTTGAACTAAATAAAATAGGAAGACTCATCGAATCAGTAGTTATACTTATTTACGGATTATTAAATATCAACATAGTTTGGACACCTTATAAAGTCCTTGTATTAGCACTAATGATAATTGGAACATTCATTTTGTTTTCAGCACTGCTTGTGCTAAAAGGTGCATTTTGTTTTTGGGCAATAGATGGAATGGAGCTGATGAATATATTGCAAGAAGGTGGCAGAGATTTGTCATCCTACCCTATTTCAATTTATAAAGATTGGTTTGCAAAGTTTTTTACTTACATTGTACCATTTGGTATGTGTAATTATTTTCCTCTAGTATTTCTACTAGATAAACAAGGTGCAACATGGTGGTATGGACTAGCACCACTTGCTACAATACCGTTCACGATTGCAATGCTTGGTCTATGGAAAATTGGACTTGCAAACTATAAATCAACAGGATCATAATAAAAAAGTCGAGGATTACCTCGACTTTTTTTTTAAAACTCATCTTTATCAATTGTATAATTGGCATTACTTGATTGCCTTATGTTTTTAACTATACCTGTCATATCAATATTCTTTTTAAATTGTCCATTTTCGTACTCTTGAAAAGTTATATTATTTAGGTTGTCTCCAGGGAAAGCATTCATATATTCTTTCCTGCTACGAAAAGTATTATTCTTAAAACTTTGCTGATTCCACGTTTTTATAGGATTTTCCAATACATTTTTAACATTTTTATATTTTGCCTTAATTCCAAAATATGGTGCAACCACTATACCACCCCAAATTAATGCAAGCGCTCCTCCACCTTCATCATCATCATCGTCATCATATGAACTAGCAAATACAAGTGAACAATACCCAATCGTAAGTATTGTAGCAATAAGAATTAATACTGCCATAAGAGAACGAAATTTTATTGGACTAAGTGGAACTTCACCTACAACCTTTCCAGTCTGCCCATTAACTGCATAGGAATATTTTTTTCCTTTAAAATTAGTATTTAAAAACCAAACTGGCAATAATACGTATTCTTCCTCACCTTGTCTTGATAAATCAGAAATAACAAGTCCGTCCTTTATGGGTATATCTTCCTGTTAGTTCTTTAACTTTTCTTTTAGAATGCATAATAGCTCTCATCTCAGATTTTTCATTAAGCGATTCTTTTGTTTCATCTGAGCATTCAGCCTGAAAACCTGTAATATATGCAGGATTAAAATCTGTTAGCACATCCAAATTATATGGTTCTAATGATGACATAACACTATCATCAAGTCTTGTACTCCCATCTACCATAACAAGTGCATCCTGACTAACCTGATGCTCAAACCAAGAATAATATGTATGCTTATCAGAACGATAAGAGCCTTCGCCTCTTGCATAAGTTCCAATTTTATAGTTGTATAAATAGAATGGAACATATAGCCCTCTAGTCTCTGTTATTAGTGGATTAAACCTAAATTCGTTTGGTGCTAATATTTTATTAGTAACAAATGTACGATATATATTTACGAAAGAATTCTTATCTATTTTAAATGGAATAACTCTTTTTGGTTCAAATTTGCCTGTTAGTCTTTGCTTTATAAGTTGCTGGCTACCACAAAAAACACAACGAGTAATTGTAGTTGTTTTATCTGTAACTAATTTTGCACCACAGCTACTACAATGAAACTCATCATATATATCTGTTTCATTGTAATCCTTTTGAACTTTTTGCTTTTCATACTGATTTGTTTCGAGCTCAGACATTTCAGAATAGCTACCACAGTATTCGCAATATAGCTTCCCAGTCTTTGGGTCAAATGCAATATCAGCACCACATCTTGGACACGGAATTTTCATTTTAATTTATCCTTTCAATAGAATAATAATTTTCTAAAGATATTTTATCACATAATAAATAAATAGTGTTTTTAAAAATATATTACATCGATTAATTGCCTATATTATAATCTTATCAAATACTTTTCCAAGTGGTTCATGAATAACAAGTGATGCCATATTATCATAAGGTGTTTCGTCTCTATTTATTAAAATCAAATTCTTTCCTCTAAAATATCTAATAAGGCCACTCGCAGGATAAACCGTAAGTGAAGTTCCAGCGACAATCAATGTTTCAGCATTAGATATTGCACTTATTGCACCAGATACTACATCATCATTTAATGGTTCTTCATATAAAACCACATCTGGTTTTATAATTCCACCACAGTCTGAGCATATTGGAATATCGTCTGCTCCATCTTCAAAAATAATATCAGGTCCATAAAACTTTTTACACTTAGTGCAGTAATTTCTATAAATACTTCCATGGAGCTCATATACTATTTTTGAACCAGCCTTTTGATGTAAGCCATCAATATTTTGAGTTACAACTGCTTTTATCTTTCCAGCTTCTTCAAGTTTAGCAAGTTTTATATGAGTTACATTTGGTTCAAAAGTTGTAGCATTTAATTTATCCTTATAAAACTCATAAAATTCTTTTGTATTATTAACAAAAAAAGTATGGCTTAATATTGTCTCTGGTGGGTATTTATACTTTTGATTATATAATCCATCTTTGCTTCTAAAATCTGGAATTCCGCTTTCTGTTGATACTCCAGCGCCTCCAAAAAACACAATATTATTACTATTATTAATAATTTCTATAAACTCATTAATTTTTTCGTCCGAATTCATATTCTACCTCAAAAAAAATTTATTTCATAATCTCATCTATTGCTTCTTTACCTTTATACAATGGATGGTTTTCTTCAAATTTTGACCCATTCTTTGCTTCTTTAGATTCAACATGCTTTTGCTTTTCATTTATGATATCTTTTGTAAGAGAACTTAGTGCATCATCTATATCACCAGTATTATCTAATCCCATATATATAAGTTGAGGCACAAATCCTAGAGTTGCCGAAGTATAATAATTACCTCCAAAATTATTTGCATTATCTAACGTTTTCTCGCCTATGATTGGAGTATTTTTTGAATTCGTTAAATATACAACGACTAGATTATTATCAAAATCTATCATGGTTAGAGTTCCTGTCCACCCCTGATGGCCGATTGTACTTTCTGGTGCTTGTGTTCCAAAATAGTATACTCTTCTATCATCCGCTTCTCTCCACCAGCCTATTCCATAATTCATAGTGTTTGAAAATTGTGGGGCAATAAAAATATCTCTTATATCTTTTGAAAAGAACCTATTATTTCCATATCCACCTGTAAGCATTACTGAAGCAAGTTTAGCTAAATCAGATGCATTTGAGAACAATCCTGCATGGCCTGAAATTCCTTCCATAGTGTAGTATGCTTCTTCGTCATGTACTTCACCTTGTATTGTTTCTTTTCTAACTCTTGGAAAAGATAGTACTCCATCTCTTGTGTTACCATTAAGTTCAGTCGCTGCACAGTCTTCTTTTTTAAAGCCATTATCCAAAGGATTATATGTTATATGCGTTAATCCCATAGGATCCCAATATGTCTTTTTTAAAAATGTATTTAAGTCTTCACCAGTAATTTTTTCAATAATCATTCCCAAAAGCATATAATCAATATCTGAGTACAACGTTTTAGTTCCTGGCTCATATATTAGAGGCGTTTTGCAAATACCTTCATTTAATGTTTTTTCACGAGTTGCATTTTCAACATATAATACATTATCTACATTTTCATCCAATCTTTGATTAATTGCATCATATTTTTGATTGTGATAATGTCCACCATCTGGAAATCCAGCTCTATGCATCATAACGTCTTTAATAGTAAGGTTCGATTTCCACTCTTTTATTTTGCTAAATCCAGGGTAGTTTTCTCCGAATGAAGCAAATTTAATTTCTAGTGTATTATCTACAAATTTTGAGCCAATAATATCTACTATCTTATCTTCTAATTTTATTTTTCCGTTTTCCATCAAATACTGAATTCCATATGCAACAGAGTACATTTTTGTATTTGATGCCAAATCAAACAAAGTGTCATTAGTAACTTTAACTTTGTTATCAAGTTCTGTTCCGTCTTGATTATATGAATTTAGATATCCCCAAGAGTTTTCATATATTAGTTTTCCATCTTTTACAACTGCAAGTTGTGCACCTGGAAATCCATGATTTACATCTGATTCAATTATTTTGCTAATAAGATCAAATGGTTCACTTCTAAGTCCAACTTCTTCCAATGAACCGTTTATTACTTCTGGATATGGAACATATAGAGTAACTGCGTTTGAAAGTCTATTAGGCATGATATTACTTACTTGAATAGTGTTAATATTATTTGTTGTATAATTTGAAATATCTAATTCATAAGTTCCCGCAGTTACATTAGTAGTATCAACCCTATGATTATTTACAAATAATTCAAAGCTTTCTACTTCAGCGCTAATATCAAAATATACTTTTCCTTGCCCCTTATTCATATTAAAACTATACATACTATTCATTGCAAGCGTATCATCGACGTATCCCTTCCAATCTGGAAAGGATACTTTTCCTTGCCATGAACCACTTACATTATTAATTCTATTCATTACTAGTTCTCCACTTATACTATAATCTTCATTAGAACATTGCGTTAAAAAAACTCCCATTCCTAATATAGCAAGAAAAACTGTAGCTGACAAAACGAAAATTAATAACCCTTTCATCTATATTCCTCATTTCTTTATTGTTTTTCTTCCTTCATTTTAACACATGAAATACGGCAATTACACCATTTTCCATTATTAAAAAACAAAAAGACACCTGAAGTATAACACTTCAGATGCCTAAAAATATCAAACCTTTTTGCGAACTTCTTTGAGCACCTTGTGACGATCACGAATCCCCTTACTCATTTTGGGAATATCGGTATCGAGATAGTGGAAATCAAAGGTATCCGCATCCTCAAAAATCCTCAAACCGAGTTCACAGAATTTGATGGCAAACCTTGCAACCCTTCCATTCATGAAATAGCTTGCAGAAGTTTCCATCTCACCCTTCGCCTCAATAAGCAGGTCATAAAGGTCATTGATTTTATCCATAACAGGTGCCTTGGCAATCAGAAAACCAGTCTTGTCTTTGAGAATGTCTGTGGTTACTTTCTTTCTCTCAAGGCTAGCGATTGCGACTTCAAGGTCTCCAAATTCTTCATCATACTCACGAATAGTAGAATAGTACTTACTCATGGAAGAAATATAAATAGCCTCACAATTCATAAGTCCCATTTTGGTATACTGGTAAAAACTTTCCAGAGAATGGATACCATGAGTCTTAAGGTATTCCTCAATCATCTGCACAATATGATACAAGATCTGCTGACGGCTACCGAAAATAGAAGTATCATCAGTAGGCTTACCGTCAATTCCGATTCTAGGAGTATCCTTCAGCCGTTCATACTCGCTTTCAGCACACGCCTTAAAATCGTCGAAAGATTCAAAAGCCACAGAAATACGCTTGCCATCCACCAGAATGCTATTCATGTGCCAACCTCCTCACAATTAGTCATATACCAAATCTTGGTACATCGTTATAATTATTGAATCAGGAGGATTATACTATATAAAATAGCTTTAATCAAGTATTATGTTAATTATTTATCTATCTCTGCCTCCATGTTCATCTTTTGTTATTCTTCGCGGAGGTGAAATAATATCTATTACATGTCCTTTTGGCAGTTCTTGCGCAATTGCATGATATGCCTCTCCAAATTGCTTATACATTCTATCAATAGCATACTCAGGAACAACACGGTCCCTTCTAGTATTTTGCCTTTTTATTCTATCCAAAGGAACATTCAGAACTAATGCATAGATGGGAACATTACATCTTTTTGCAATATCATATAGTTCTCTTCTTGCTCTTTCTTGAAGGTTTGTAGCATCAGCAATTGTTGTTTTGCCTTCTTTAAGTTTTTCTTCTATTTCACGATAGAAGATTTCAAAAACTTGTTCATTTGCAGTTTGATCTTTTGAGTCACCACATAATCTCTTTCTAATATCATCACTAGAAATAATTACTGCCCTTTCATCATTACCAAATGTCTCTTTAGCAAAAGTAGATTTCCCGGCACCTGCTATTCCAACAAGTATTATAAGAGAATTATCTGGGATATTTATTATTTTATTCATAACAGTTCCTCTCTTAACTGAAATCGCTTACAATTCACTCATCGAATAATACTTTTTGCATACCATATGGATTATTTATAAAATCCTTATATGTTTTAAATACTTCTGTATCCTCATATTTTATTTCTTCCATACAATTATTTAAATCAATAATTTTTCCATATTTATATGACAAAAGTATTGGAGAATGTGTTGCAATAATAAACTGAGAACCATTTTGGGCTAAATCATGAATATAGCATAAAAGTGTCATTTGCCTTTGCGGAGATAATGCAGCTTCTGGTTCATCCAAGAAATATAACCCTTTATCCCAAAACCTGTGTTCAACTAGTTTTAAAAACGACTCTCCATGTGAACAAGAATGCAAGTCTTCTCCTCCATATGTTGTATATACTAAATCACCATTCTTGCTTATATCTGAAGCAACGTTAAAGAACGATTCTGCTCTTAAGAAAAATTTTGTTTTAGGAACACCAAATTTACTAATCATTAAATGCTTATATAGATCTGAATAATCATCATAATTTGAAAACTGCATATTATCACTACCACCTTCTGGATTCATTCCAAGAGCAATAGCAATAGCCTCAAGAAGTGTAGATTTGCCAACACCATTTTCTCCATATAAAAAAGTCACTGAATTGTCTATCTCAAGTTCTTCAAAATCTTTTAGACATTTTATATTATATGGATATTGATTTGTATTTATAGAGTCCCTATTTAATCTTATTCTATTTATAAATAATCTATCCATTTAACCTCTAGTTTATTTTTTCTTTTCTCTAATAAATTCTTCTAAACCTTCTGGCATGTTTTCCTTTGAAAGCATAAGGCCTTGATTTTTAGCTATCATTAAATAAAAATTCGTTTTTGTTTCCAAAATTTTATCTAATTTTTCATATGGAATTTTTGCTTCTCCGCCCTCATGTCTTTCTATCACATATTCATTATAAAATTCATATGTAATTTCAGCATTTTGAATTAATTTATTTGAATTAAATACTCTTCTTACACCAATTTCAGCAGCACCAAAAAATAGTATTGGATATATTATTGCAAATAAAATTAAGAAGATATTATTTAATAGTATTCCACCCGTTAATATCATTAATACTGCAATTATTGATACCACTAAAATGTATTTTCTGTTCATAACTGCTCGATTAAATTTTTTATACTCTTCAAAAGTATATTTCGTTGTTGTTTTATACAAACAATCCATAGTATTCTTCCTTTTTTATTATTTTAATTAATTATTTCCAAATTGTGATACACATCTTACACTTATTAAAAGTGACTGTTCTCTTGTTGCATTACCTAATACTCCAAACTCGTTGTTTCCAATTCCTTTAATAATTTCTTTATCTGACATAAAGTAAATTGCATCCATGCTCCAATCATGCATCAATTTATGGTCTGCAAATACTGTTCTTGCTGTTGGGTCAAATCTTTTAGTATCTACACCAGCTTTTTCTAATGCTCTTGCCATCATTGTTGCCATTTGCTCTCTTGTAATTAATGCATTAGGATCAAATGTCGTTTCTGATGTACCAGTTGTGATTCCTATTGCATACGCTTTTAACACTTCAGTATTAGTTGTATCTGTAAATGGATTTGGGTCAGCTGGAGGTGTGTAGCTTTCAGAAATATTTTGGTAAGCTAGTACTGCAACTTCTGCAAATTCTTCTCTTGTAATGTTTTGAGATAAATCTGCCTCTTTTAAACTTGCTGGAATTAAATCCAACTTGGCTGCTTTTTTTAGTTCTTCTATTGCCCAATCAGATGCTTTAAAGTTAACTTTTTCATTTAATATCAACGTCTCAGAAGGGTCACTTGAACGTTCTAAACCATCAGCGGTAGCGCCTGTATAGAATGCTCTTGCTTCTACCTGAGAATCAACATGTAGCTCAGATAAATAACCTGTTTCAAATATTCCATTCCAATGGTCTTCATCTTGTTCATAGTTTGGAGAATAATTTAGTCCTATATCATCCCAAATTTGTTTTCCATCTATATCATATTGAAGTCTAAGTCCACCAATATAACCAGCCTGATTATATCCTGCTTCATGAGTTTCAAAGTATTCTATAGCTCTTCTAACATTTTCTGGGGTCTCGATTGTAATTTCAAGCCAAACATTGTTTCCACCATCATTATGAATTTCTAGATTTGAAACAATAGGTGGTGTCAACAAATCTTCAGCAGTAGGCTCTCTTCTTTCTGGAATTACAAGGTCAGCAAATGCAAACGAACTAATCACAAATATACAAACTAATAATAAAACTACTACTTTTTTAACCATGTCTTTAACGTCTCCTTTATCTTTCTCTATATTCATTATACTTCTAAACCACAAACTATCTCTTTTTATAAATTACTAGCTCTGGATTTGTGCCATTTGGACCATACTCACTTACAAGTATAAAACTCATATTGGAAGCTATTCCAAAACACCTATCTTCTCCATCACTAAATTCAGCTTTAACTTGGGTACCAAGATAGTTCTCATCATTGTTCAATAATTTAGCTTTTTGCCCATTAGGTAGAGTATATTCTATATTTATAGTCCCACCATTTAGTGCGAAAAGTTCTGTAATTTTTGGCATACCAAAAACATCTAGAGAATTAATCTCCTCTATTAATTGTTTTTTAAATTCTTCAAATTTTGCTTTTCCACCAGTTAGAATATACTTTGCAATAAAACATTGTTTTCCAAAAGGGCACCCCTTGGTTTGCTCACAGCCCTTGCAATTATTCGCCATTCCATATCTGCATCCATTACATTCAGCACCACAAATTGATCCCATTTCATTTCCTCCTAAAACTACTCTATATTAACAATTTCATGTTTTCTTTTAATAGCTTTTCAATGTTATCTGCAAGCCTTGTTAGGTAGTCAATCTTGTATCCTAGCTTTTCGATTTCATCCATATTTCTAAGCATCTCTGCTTCAGTTTTTCTATCTTCCTTTGCTACATCTATTAATAAAATTTCCAACTCATTTCCACTAAATGCAAACATAAAATCAAATACTGTATCATTTATAAGGTTGGCACATTCGTGCTTAAAGCTTGCTTCCTCTTTACTAACATAAGCACCATTTAGCTCGGGAATCCCTTCAATTTCAAAATCTAATTCTTTAGGTTCAATATCTATACTACATGGTACATCTGACTTCCATTTTTCATAATCTATAAAATATAATACTTCACCA
>JAEEHF010000121.1 GCA_016280725.1 Bacillota bacterium
CTTTAGCCTTCAAATCAGCCAATAGAGAAGAGAACTTTTCATATTGAGATGTATATGTATCATCATTCTTACTAAAGAACGAGGATACGGAGAAACATGGTTCGTGATCACCAATGATACACAGCCCCATGATTTCGGCTTTAGTATAGACAAAATATTCCTGGTCGCCGATATTTGCCCAATCACCTTCAATTGAGTTTATATCGAGTTCCATACTCTAATTTTGTCCAACTACAAAATTAGCTTCGTTGAAATATTTTGTGAATAGCACGACTGAGAATACCGCATAATCGCGCTCAATTCCATCTATATCCTTGAAAGGCTGCCATCCATCAAAATATTCAACATAGCCATAGGCGCTTGCTAAAGTTGGCCCAGTATGGCTTGCCCAATTCTTTGACTCTGGGTCAAAGAATCCAACTACGGGAGTATCTCCTTTCGTCGCACTAGCAATCATCATTTCCGCAACATCATCTTTAATATATGAGCCGTTGCGGTTGCCATACTTAGTAAATACACCAACTTTTAGCCTATTTAAACCAGATGATCCATTGATAGGTTCAGCAAGCGACATTATGATAGCATTATCAAAATAAATTGGAATATTTCTTTTCATAATTTAGTTCGCCTCCTTAACTCATACTATCAATATTTGCTTGCGTTTTTTGAGATTTTTCTTCATCAGCAAGCTCTGGTCTTCCGCCCTTATTAGTTATGTCTTTTGACTATGACCCACTACCTCTATTTTTTTCTGAATTTTTATTTTTTTCACCAGAATTTTCATCTCCATTTTGAGTATATGAAGACATTAGTGGAATCATTTTTTCGTCAAGGTTCAAGAACTCATTTTCAAAGTCAATCGCGCTAACTAGATTACGCTATTTTACGCCCATTGCGGCGGCGACCCTCATACGAGGATAACCAAATTGGGCCTGCTGTAAATAGTATCCAATATAATCTTTGATATTAAATTTAGTTGTAGGAAGAACTTCAAAATCGAATGTTAATCCAGTCCGACTAAATCTACTATTGATTAAGAATTTAATCCAAACAGCATATACATTGATATAGTTCTGCATTACGCTTTCTAGGCGCTTAATTACATAAGCAAGAGATGAGCTGTTGTCAGCATTGAAGAATAATTTACTACTTCCTAAAGAATCCCAAGCATTATCACTATATTTTTCAATACGGTTATTTGCCTAAGTTGCCGCAGAAGAATCTTGTAAATTTTCTAATGTAGCATCACCTAAAGTAGTTAGAACATCTACTGTATCTAGGTCACGTAACATATTAGCCACACCCGCGTGAATTTCAGCAATTTCATCTAATTGGAATACTAAGTTACCATTGGAGTCGGTTGGCATTTTTTGAATCAATAACTTATATAATTCATTCTCATCACGCTTTTCTTCACGCCCAACCGCATCTTTCATCTTTGCTAGATCTGGAAGCGCAGCAATAAGTAATGGAGTACTATCTTCTGCAAAACAGAAGACGACGCCGCCGGCACTCGCCGGAACAGCAACCCACGGATCAGTTAATGTTTTATTTTTATATTGACGCCAAGCTTTTTGTATTGCAGGTGGGAAATTTAATATCGCTGCTTCACGAATTTTATCATCGTCATATTTTGTAAGAAAATATGTGACATTAAATTCTAAAATTGGTAGATCGTTAAAATCTTTATATCGTGTGCGGCAATAATCTAATGGTAAATCCTATATAGTAACTTTATTGGCATGTTCTTGTAAAATACCAAAATATACCCCGCTCTTTAGCCATTCACGTGTAATTCTTGCTAATGTAGTTTTCACATTTAATGCTTCTACAAAACCACAAGCATTATAGAAAGCTTTTATAATTTGAGTCTTTGACCCTTTTCCGATTTCATAAATTGGAGTTACTAATGTATCGTATAGAAATAAATTTGAAAGAAAGTTAATAACATTACGATAACGTCCATTAGTCCTATAGTAGTAACGGGACAGTTCACGAATAGCAGAAATTTCGCCAGAGCGAATAATTTCTTCAATTTCTTCTACGGTGAAATCTCTATAACTTACGCTATTCGCTCTGTGACCGCCCCAACGAGAGATGCGTTCACGAGAGTCAATAGGCACATAGTCTATATGAAACTATTGTTTTGCGTACATAGCAGCAAAATCATTTTTACTCATAAAATTCACCTCCTATTTTTAGGAGAGAAAAAAGCGTACTATCCAATGTTCTTTTTTCTTTTTTTGAAAATTTCTTTATCTTCATAATACTTAATTCTATATAGCGCATATTCAAGCGCGCTGAATCTATCTTTTTCTATTGATTTAGAAATTCTTTCAACTTTATACTTATTTTCAACTCCGGTGGGCTTTAGCCGCAAGTTATTAAGTTCATCCATTAAACGAGAAGTCATTTCATATGGAAGTAAGAATTTGCGCCTGTCGTAAGCCGTCATTTTCTGGCCTTTCTTAGTTTTCATTAACTTATCTTTAACAACTCGTTCGTGAGCTAAAAATGCGGTAGAACCGTTATTTACTGCGGTTAAAAATGCAGAATGGATTTCATCCTCATTTGAGGCACTAGCTTTTATATCATATATAATAGCATTATATTTTGGTATTGGTTCTGTTTGCTCCGCACGCATTTCAGGTGGTAAATGATGCTCATTATTAAAGGTAAAATAGGCCGGAAATTGTTCTCCTGTCCTAGCATCAAA
>JAEEHF010000122.1 GCA_016280725.1 Bacillota bacterium
TATTAGTATGTAATTCATAGTCAACAAATTTGTGCATTTCGACATCTGAATCCCAATTTTTATATAAACTTTCCGTATCTTTCAATGTTACTTTTCTTAAAATAAGTCTTTCTGAATGTATTTCCTTTGTATATATCATTTAATCTTTCTCCATTTATCTTAGTTTCAAAACTAGACTCCGGGACGTCCTTTAAAAGTCTAAGTAGACTCCGGGACGTCCTTTAAAAGTCTAAGTTTTTTTAGACTCCGGGACGTCCTTTAAAAGTCTAAGTTTTTCATCCTTTTCATTATATTATAATACGTTGCTCTTTTCAAATTCATGAATTTGATTATTGCTTCATTAGTTGCACCACATCTTTTCTTTAGCTGTTCGGCCACAAAGTACACATCTTTTTCCTTATGAAAATCGTAATCCTTAAATTCAGTAGAAACCACTTCAAAACTCTCAAATTCTTTTTCTCCGTATTCATTATCTATTTCAATAAAGTTGTAATCATCGTATATTCCTGTTATTTTATCCAAATATTCTACTTCGTCTCCAAATGTTTCTAAAATGACATCTTCTTCTATTCTGTTTTCATAATAGTCATTTACGCTTGAAAATTCATATTGCTTTGCGCTAGATACCATATGGGCTTTAACAGGGTTCTCATGAATGTACTTTATGCAATTTATTAATTGATTCATGCTATATATAGCTTCTGCTCTATATCTATCTCGAAAGACATATCCCACTCTTTGCTTAACAAAGTTATAGTATTTAGCATAGCTCGTATTAACTCCCGCCATCATCCTAGATAGATCTTTTGCAGAATTTATCTTCATAAGAACATGAACATGATTATCCATAATGCAATATGCTATAAGCTTAACATTATTCTTTTGAGCTTTTTGAAAAATCGTTTCACGAACCTTTCTTTTCATAGACTCGTCTTTAAATATATATCTTCTATTGTGTCCTTGAATCATAACATGAAAATAAGTTCCTTCGATTGCCTTTCGCGACATTCTTGGCATAGATTACCTCCTTAAAAAAAGAGAGATTGACCCTCAAGTCAATCCCCCATGTTCAAAATGTAACATGCTTTATCTCTATTTTCAATACCATAATTCAAATTTGTTTTTATGTCAATTGTTTAGACTTTTGAAGGACGTCCCCGAGTCTACACGTGTCTAACTCACTATTTCCAACAATTATCTAAGTTTTAGAGCACATACACTTTCACAATGTGCCGTTTGTGGGAACATGTCTACTGGCTGAACTTTTAAAAGTTCAAAACCATTTTGAGTTAGATACTGCAAATCTCTACCAAGTGTAGCAACATTGCAGCTTATATATACCAATTTTTTAGGGCTCATTTTTACGATTGTATCAAGTAGTACTTGATCACATCCCTTTCTAGGTGGATCAACAAATACAACATCTGCTTTAATGCCCTCTTTTTCATACATTTTAGGTATTACTTCTTCCGCTGCTCCACATCTAAATTCTATATTATCTATTCCATTTAATAAAGTGTTTTCTTTAGCATCCTCAATTGCTTCAGGTACAATTTCAACTCCATATACTTTTTTACATTTTGCAGATAAGAATGTTGCTATAGTTCCAATACCGCAGTATAAATCAAATGCTGTCACATTTTCTTTCAATTCTGCCATATCAATTGCGGCATTATATAGCGCTTCTGTCTGAACAGGATTAACTTGATAAAAAGATAGCGGTGATATCTTAAATTTATAGTCGCCAAGAGTATCAACAATGTAGTCTTTTCCATACAACGTTATACACTTTTTACCCATAATTATGTTAGTATCTTTTTCATTTATATTTTGCACAATTGATTTTAAGTTTGGAAACTTTGTTGTCAATTCTTTGATGAATTCTTCTTTGTTGTTTAACTCTTTGCTATTTGTAATAACAACTAACATTTGCTCTCCAGAATTCTTGCCTACTCTAGTCATAATATGCCTTAAAATACCAGTTTTTTCTTTCTCATCATAACAATCATTACCCAAATCTGTTAAAACTTTAAAAGCATATTTTGCAAGTCTATCTGCTTCTTCATCTTGAATTAAACAATTATCGTTTTCTACAAGAGAATGTGTTCTAGGAGAATAAAAGCCTATCTTTCCATTTTGGCAAGGATACTGAGCTTTGTTACGGTAATTATATGGAATTCCCATGCCAATGACTGGTTCGAATTCAACTCCGTTTAGACTTTTGAAGGACGTCCCCGAGTCTAGAAATTTTGAAAGTGTCTTTTTTACCTTTTCTTCCTTAAATCTCATTTGAGCTTCATATGACATATGTTGCAAAGTACAGCCACCGCACCTATTATACGCAGGGCAAATTGGTTCTTCTCTATCTGGACTTTTTTCAATTAATTCCAAAGCCTTAGCAAATCCAAAAGTATTGTTTGCTTTAAGAACTAGTGCCTTAACTTTTTCTCCTTTTATTGTACCATTAATAAACAAAGTATAGCCATCAACTTTTGCTATTCCTTCCCCATCTATTCCGTTATCTATAATATCTACTATGTATTCCTCATTCTTTTGAACCATTTGTTCTGCCCCTTACTATTTATTGATATAATTCTACTTCGATTATTTTGTCTTCTAACAGTTCATCATCCAATTCATTTGCTTCTTCTATAGTGTATTTTCCCACTTTAATTCTATCTAAAACCAATGTTGTTCCAATAATTCCAAGCTTTTTCGCAATATCCTCATTAAGCGCTCTTATATATGTTCCTTTAGAACATGAAACTGTATATGTTATTTCATCCTTACCATTAAATGATATATCTGAAATATCATAAATTTCAATATCTCTTTCTGGAACTTCAACTGCGATTCCTTTTCTAGCATATTCATAAAGCTTCATTCCATCTATTTTGATAGATGAATACATTGGTGGTTTTTGTTTTTGCTTTCCAACAAAAGACCTTATGGTTGCTTCTAAATTATCAAAACTAAAGCTTGCATTTAAACTATTGGCAAAAGAAACGTTGTCTTCAAATTTAAGTTTAGATTTCTCACTTAGTTTTTTTCCATCATATTCTGTATATGGAACGTCTGCACCTATTATTGTTCCTGTCATATCGCCAGTATCTGTTTTAATGCCAAGTTTTATTGTCGTTCTATATGACTTTTCTTCACATGTTATTTTATCAACAAGTTTTGTTGCTTTTCCAATACATACTACCATAACACCAGTCGCCATTGGGTCAAGCGTTCCTGTATGACCAACTTTTTTAGTATTTAAGATTCTTCTAAGTTTTGCCACAACATCAAATGAAGTATACCATTGAGGTTTATTTATAATTAAAATTCCGTCTTTCAACTTTACCCTCACTTCCTTCAAACACTCTAAAAATGGTGGCCTTTTATTGCCACCATTATCATTTGTTTATTTAAGTTGTTTTTCAATTTCTTCTGTCAATGTTTGCTTAATCTGTTCTAGTGTCATATTTAGTTCACATCCAGCAGCTCTAACATGTCCGCCACCAGCATATTTGCTTGCAATAACAGAAACATCAACATAGTCATTTGCTCTCAATGAAATTTTATATAGTCCTTCTTCTCTTTCTTTTGCTAGAATCGAAACTTCAACAGAATCAATATTTCTGCCATAATTAACTATACCTTCGCTATCACTCTCATCAAGGCCAAGTTCTTCAAAATCTTTTAAAGATATAAACGTGAATGCAATTCTGTTTTCACTCAATAACTCAATTCTATCTATTGCTCTTCCAATGAGTTTTGTCTTGTTTAATGAAACAATATCAAATATAGTTCTATATAATTTAGCTATATTAATTCCTGTTTCCATTATTGTCGCAACGATTTCCATTGTTTCAGGTGTAGCATTATATCTAAAGCCACCTGTATCAGTTAAAATGCCAGTATATAAGCATTCGGCGATTTCTTTATTTACAGCTATATCAAGACTTGCAAGAACAATCATAAGATTTTCACAAGTTGATGAAGCAACTGCATTAACATAGTTAAAATCCGCAAAGTTTTGATTTGTGATATGATGGTCTATGCAAATTGTATTTTCAATAGATTCAAACAATTCTCTTGCAATTCCAAGTCTATTTAAATCACTGCTGTCAAGCGCTATACAAAGATCATAATCTTTTGCTTCTGGAAGAATATCTCCCATAAGTATTTCATCAAAACCTGGCAAGAATTTGTATGTCTTGTCAGGAACCGGAATACATACAACACACTTTTTATCTATCTTTTTAAGTGCATTATATAAAGCAAGTGAAGATCCGATTGCATCGCCATCTGGGTTATCATGAGTTAATATTAAAATAGATTTTGAATCATTAATTTTTTCCTTAATACTATCTAATACAGGCATAATAAAATCTCCTATTCTTCCATGTTATCTTCTTGTACATTCTCATCAGAAGCAGTATCATCCTCGCTAATTTCTTCATCATCGTGTTTAATATTCAAAGTTCCAAGCACTTCTTCAATATGTTGTCCATAGGCTAAAGAATCATCATAAATAAACTTAACCTCTGGAGTATTAAAAGTGCGGACCTTTTCACCTATTTCTTTTCTAACTAAACCTTTTGCTGAATTTAGTCCTTCGATAACTTCGTTGTTATCTTTTGAACCAATCATGCTTACATATATTTTACAATATTTCATGTCTTTTGACACTTCAACTTTTGTAACAGAAACAAGTCCAGTAACTCTTGGGTCTTTGATTCCGTTTTCGATTAGTTTACTAACTATTTTTTTGATTTCTTCTTCTACTCTGTCTGTTCTTTCCATAACTTCTCCATCCGCTTTTATGAAAAACAGCATCTTGCTTCGTCAACTGCGGTGACTCGGATGCTCAACGTATATCGATACGCCTCCGCTCCTCGCACCTTGTTTCCTTGCAATATACTATTTTTGATAAAAGCTAATACTTTCAAATTATTATTCAATTTCTTCTTTTTTATCCCAATTCGCATCAAAATTAGTGAGTTGCAAGGCGATTGGAATTGTGAAACCGGAGGCGTACGATGGTACGTTGAGGATTTCACAATTCCTATCAACGACGCAAATCGCTGATTTTCATGCGAATTAGCTCTTGATTTCTTCGAGAATAAACGACTCTATCTTATCTCCAACCTTAATATCATTATAGTCTTCAACTTGAACACCACATTCATATCCTTCAGCAACTTCTCTTGCATCGTCTTTCATTCTCTTTAGTGAGAACAACTTTCCTTCATGAATTACTACGTTATCCCTTAGAACTCTTACGCCAGAGTTTCTAACAATCTTGCCTTCTACTACATAGCATCCTGCAACCATTCCACTATTTGTAATCTTAAATACTTGTCTAACCTCTGCTGTTCCTTGAATAACCTCTTTATATTTTGGTTTAAGCATGCCTTTAAGTGCTGCTTCAACATCGTCAATTGCATTATAAATTACTGAATAAATATTGATTTGAACCTTCTCTTTATCAGCAACCGCTTTTGCCATTGGTTCAGGTCTTACATTAAATCCAATAATTAATGAATTTGTTACCTTTGCAAGTGTAACATCTGACTCATTAATTCCACCAACAGCTGCGTGAATAACACGTACCCTTGCTTCTTCATTTTGAATCTTTTCAAGTGATGATCTAAGTGCTTGAACACTACCTTGAACATCTGCCTTAATAATAAGATTTAAGTCTTTTAATTTTCCTTGTTCAATTTGATTAAATAGATTGTCTAGTGTAACTGGACTAGAAGCATTTATCATAGCTTCTCTTTCCTTAGACTTTCTCTTTTCAATTAAGTGCTTAGCAACTTTTTCATTATCTACCTCGTAGAACACTTCTCCTGCAGAAGGAACTTCTGTAAGTCCCACAACTTCAACTGGTGTAGATGGTCCTGCAGCAGTCACTTTGTTGCCTTTGTCATCCTTCATTGCCCTTACTTTACCAATAACACTTCCAACAACGATTGTATCTCCAACATTTAATGTACCTCTTTGAACAAGAAGTGATGCAGTAATACCAGTATTCTTATCAAGTCTTGCTTCAAGAACTGTTCCTTTAGATTGCTTATTTGGATTTGCTTTTAGTTCTTTCATGTCAGCAACTAATAATAATACTTCTAATAATTCATCAATGTTTTGCCTTTGCTTTGCAGATATTGGTACACATATTGTATCGCCGCCCCATTCTTCAGGAACAAGGCCATATTCTGTAAGTTCTTGTTTAACTTTTTCTACATTTGCACCAGGTACATCTATCTTATTGATTGCTACTACAATTGATACTCCAGCTGCTTTAGCATGGTTAATTGCTTCAACTGTTTGTGGCATTATACCATCATTTGCTGCAACTATGATTATTGCAATATCTGTTACTTGTGCTCCTCTAGCACGCATTGCAGTAAATGCTTCGTGTCCAGGAGTATCTAAGAAACATACTTCTCTATCTTTAACTTTAACTTTATATGCACCAATGTGCTGGGTAATTCCGCCAGCTTCGTTTTCTATAACGTTTGTTTCACGAATTGCATCAAGAAGTGAAGTTTTACCATGGTCAACATGTCCCATAACTACTACTATTGGTGGTCTTGGGATTAGGTCTTCTTCCTTATCCTCGCTTTCATCAAATAGTATATCTTCATCGGTAACAACTTCTTTTTTATGAGCAGTTATTCCAAATTCTGATGACACTAAGTATGCTGTATCAAAATCTACTTCTTGGTTAAGTGATGCTAAAATTCCGTAACCCATAAGCTTTTTAATTACCTCAGATGCGGTCTTTTTAAGCTTTTCTGCTAAATATTTAACAGAGATAGAATCAGGTATTTCAATGTCTGTAAGCTCAAATATCTTTTGCTCTTTGTGTTGTTTTTCTCTGTTCTTTAACTTATTTTTCTTGTCAATTTTATTCTTCTTTTGCTTAGATACATCATAGTAATCAAACATCTTACTTTCTGTATCATCAAACATTGAAGAAAAGTTTGTTTCTGATTGTAAGTCTTTTAACTTTTCGTAGTTTATTTCTTCAGCATTACTACGAGAAGCCTTGTTCTTAGGTGATTTCTTAACTATTGTTTCTTCTTCAAACTTTCTATTTGCTTTTTGCTTATCTTTATATTCTGTTCCGAAGTTTTCTTTTCCTAGTTCCTTATTTGGCATAGCATCTATCGCAGTCGAAGACATAATTTCTTTTATGCCTTTTTCTAAACGATTTTCTTGGCTTTGTTTTCCAAAGTTTCTTCCATTTTTATTAAATCCATTTCCTTGTCCATCTTTGTTAAATGGCCTATTATTTTGCCCAAAAGGTTTGCCTTCTCTATTAAACGGTGGTCTATTTCCATTTTGTTCTCTGCCACCTTGATTATTATTTCTATTAAATGGTCTGTCTTGACCATTTGAAGGTCTATTTTGAGGTCTAGAAAATCCATTTT
The DNA here is from genome assembly GCA_016280725.1 of Bacillota bacterium. Lineage (GTDB taxonomy): Bacteria > Bacillota > Clostridia > TANB77 > UBA1234 > RGIG6105. The sequence continues at coordinate 7,431 of JAEEHF010000122.1, forward strand.
GATTTGGTCTTGTATCTCTTGGCTTTTGAACTTCTCTATTTTCTTGTGGCTTTGGTGCCTGATTTGCAACTGGTTTTTCTTCCCTTGGTGTTTCTGATTTTTGAACAGTCTCAACTTTTTTCTCAATTTCTGGTTCCTTTTGAACTGGGGCTTCTTTATTTGGTTTAGGTGCTGAAGCATTTTTGTTTGTAACTATTGGCGCTGGTCTTCTAGGTTCAGTACGATATTTAATATTCATTGAAGTATCTGTTCTTCTTGTAACGACACCTAAATCATGTCTATCAACATCCGCTGGTTTTGAACGCGAGTCAATATCATCTGAATAAACCCTTGTTACTTCTCGTCTAATAATTACAGGAGTTATTGGCTTCTTTTCCTTTTTGGCGGGCGTTGTAACTCTAACAGAAGAAGGCTTTTCTTCTGTTTTCTTTTCTGTCTTTTCAGTCTTTGATGGCTTCGAAGATTTAGAGTTTCCCTCCGTATTCTTTTTAGATAACTTGCTCTTTATTTTCTTAACATCATCTTCTTCTAGTGTTGATAGGTGACTCTTTACTTCGATTCCCAACTCGTTGATTTTCTCCACCATATCTTTACTAGGTATTCCAAGCTCCTTAGCAAGTTCATGTACTTTCATTTTTCCCATTAACCAATTGCCCCCTTAACTTCTTCAATCATCTTACATATGCTTTTTGCAAAATTACTATCTGTTACAACAAAAACCGTCTTGTTTGATTTGCCGTATTGAATAGCTAATCTCATCTTTTTTCCCATATTCAAACAATTTGGTTTTTTCGTTCTTGCATATATTTTTAAACTTCTCCTTTGTATTCTCTGAAGCATCCTCTGTAACAATTACTAATTTTGCCTTTCCATATTTAATCTGATCCAGACACATATCTGTCCCGTATGCTAGTTTTCCAGCCTTCATGCAAAGGCCAAGCATTGAATAAATTTTATTCTGCATTGATTCTCCTTAATTACAATACTCTTTTTCTAATCTATCATATTCTTCTTTTGTTATTTTCAATTCAAATTCTTTTTCTAGTCTTTTAGATTTGATAAGTTTATCTAGGCACTCTTTGTTATCGCAAAAATATGCTCCACGGCCACTTTGCTTACCAGTTCTGTCAATTAAAATATTATTTTCAGTTGTTTTTACAATTCTAATAAGTTCTTTTTTAGGTTTTGATTCCATGCACCCTAAGCATTTTCTCATTGGGATTTTTCTAAGCATTTTTCTAACCTCTTCTCATCAACTAGTTATAAAGATTCTTCGATTACTCTCCACCTTTAATTTGTGTTTCAGATTTAATATCAATCTTCCATCCTGTAAGCTTTGCAGAAAGTCTTGCATTTTGTCCATCTTTTCCAATTGCAAGAGATAATTGATTGTCTGGGACAACAACTTTTGAAGCCGTATTTTCTTCATCAATATCTACTGCTAATACTGTTGCTGGCGAAAGTGCTGATGCAATATATTGAACTGGATCTTCGCTCCATTCAACGATATCAACTTTTTCTTCTTTTAGTTCATTTAAGATATTTTGTATACGTGTTCCTCTAGGTCCAACGCAAGATCCAACCGGGTCTATATTAGGATCTTTAGAATATACTGCAATTTTCGTACGAGATCCCGCTTCTCTAACTATGTTTTTAATCTCAATTAGTCCTTCATAAATTTCTGGAATCTCAAGCTCTAACAGTCTTCTAACAAATCCTGGATGTGTACGAGAAATAAGCATCTGAGGTACTCCACGATTATTTTTTGAAACTTCTAAAACGTATGCTTTTATTCTATCGTTTACGTTATATACTTCTCCTGGCACTTGCTCATTAAGTGTCATAACACCTTCAAGTTTTCCAAGGTCAACAATTACAACGTTTTTCTCAACTCTTTGAATTATTCCAGATACGATTTCTCCTTGTCTATCTGAATACTCAGAATAAACAATTTCTCTTTCTGCTTCTCTTATTTTTTGAACGATTACTTGTTTTGCAGTTTGTGCAGCAATTCTTCCAAAGTCTTTTGGTGTAACTTCAACCTCAACAATATCGCCAACTTTAGCCTTTTTATCATATTTCTTTGCATCTGCCTTCTCAATCTCAATAGCTGGGTCTTCAACTTTTGAAACAACTTCCCTCATGGAATAAACATTAATAGTATTGTTTTCTTCATCTATAACAATTTTAACGTTCTCTTGTGAGTTGAAATTTCTTTTATAAGCAGTAATAAGCGCTTGCTCAATTGCGTCAAGCAAATAATCCTTATTAATTCCTTTTTCAATACTTAAGTCTTCTAGTGCATCAAACATTTCCTTATTCATTTTTATAATTCCTCCCAACTATATGATAGTTTACAGCCTGCAATATTATCCAAGCTGATTTCAAGTTCGTTATTTTCAATCTCGAGTATAATCTTATCATCTAAATAATCTTTTAGAACTCCGACAAATTCCCTACTTTTGCCTATTGCCTTATAAGTTTTAACCTCAATCTTTTTCCCTATGGCCATCAAAAAGTGCTCTTTTTCTCTTATATGCCTTTCTACCCCACAAGATGAGACTTCAAGGTTATAGCTCTCAGAAATAGGGTCTTTTTCGTCAAGGAGCTCTGAAACAGTGTTACTAACCTTTTCACAGTCATCTAGGTCAATTTTACCATCGTCTTTGTCAATAAATAATCTTAAGTACCATTCGCTGCTCTCTTTAACGTACATAACGTCATAAAGCGTAAAGCCTAGGTTTTCAACCGTTTGAGCCACCATATCCTTTACAATTTGCTCGGTTTTTGTCATGAATTCACTTCCTTATACACATAAAGAGTGAGGCGAACCTCACTCTTTGTCTACTAAATTATGCTAAAAGAATTTTACACCGATTTTTCCTAAAAATCAAGCATTTGAACCTCAAAAACTTGAAAAAATAACGAAATCTTGATATAATTATCTCGTCTTTAAAGACATTTTGCTGTTATGGGGATGTAATGGTTTCGACGGTTACTGTGAACTAAAGATAGCGAGTGATGGATTCTCGTTGGCCATCTAAAAAACGAGAGAAAAAATAATTAACGAAAACAATTTAGTTTTAGCTGCCTAAGCGCGGCTCGTTCTTGCTTTATGGCCCACTTACATAAAGTAAAGGGCGCGATAAATTAAGTGGAAACAAAGCCATCAAAACTTTGAGATGGTGGGTATTTATAAAGTTACAATTTGTAAAAGCCCGTTTGTTGGCGTTTATTTATTGGAATTCAAAAAGCAAACTACACTCGTAGAAGTTTTTAGGGATAGGTATTCGGACACGAGTTCGATTCTCGTCATCTCCACCATTTTTAAAATAAGGTGAACTAAATGAATAATAAAGTACTTGTTATTTTAATACTAATAGTCCTTATTGCGCTTGCCATCGTACTTAATGCAAGTAAATCAAGTGTTTCTCCTACTGAGGAACCAGTAGCATCCTCTATTCCAGGTCCTAAGCCTGTTGCTACAGATAAGCTTGTTGAAGTTACAAAAGATATGCAAGACAAAATAATGGAAGAATCATATATAAACATCTTAGTACAAATACAAACATTTGATATGCTAAACGTTAATTATGAGCCTCTTTTAGAAGCAGCAATGAGATTAGCGGCTAACCTTGGTTTAATGGAAACTAAAACTGATGGTGTTTATTTAGAATATGTACCAAAAGATGTAGTACATGAAATTATTTTTGAGTTATCCGGCATTCGAATAAAGGATCCAATTATAATTGATGATTTTTATTACCTTTATGACAGTGATTATGATTACTACTACGTTGTTCCAATTGGAGCAAGTTGGATGGAAATTGATGACATTAAGTCTATTTCATATTCAAAGTCTGATGCATATATTATTAAATGTGCATGCTCGATTGGTACCGAAGACTATGGAATAAAGACGAGCTTTCCAAACATGGAAGTGACCCTTAAATATAAACCATCTAACAAATACGTAAAGTATCAGCTAATTAGTATTAATTCTGGAATGGCAGAATATGATTTTGAAGGTTAAATAAATTAGGAGACACAAAATTGAACATTGTGTCTCCTATTTTTTATATTAATCATAATATACTTCTACTAAATATAAGCCATGTGGCGGCAAAGTTTTTCCTGCCATTTTTCTATCTTTGCTTCTAATAATGTTTGGAATATCTTTATAATTAATTTTACCAAGTCCAACATCTACAATTGTTCCACATATAATTCTTACCATATTATATAAAAATCCGTCTCCGTGTTAATGTTATGGTTATACGATTGTCTTCAGACTTTTCAATTGTAGCTTTTTTTATTGTCCTCACGGTTGTCTTTTTGGCATTACCACCAGAAGATTTAAACCCTGCAAAATCGTGTTCTCCTACAAAGCATTTTAAAGCCTTTTCCATAGCCTTAAAATCAAGTTCCTGAGCAACGTGGAATTCTCTGTATCTGTCAAGTGCTGATGGGAATTCATTGTTGTTGATTACATACTTATATGTCTTTCCTGCACAGTTATATCTAGCATGAAATCTTTCTGATACTTCTTCAGCCTTTTTAATCACAATACTGTTAGGCAACTTACTATTTAGTGCATATGGTATCTTTTCCACTTTAATACTAGTATTTGATTTGAAATTTGCAATCTGCCCAAGTGCGTGCACTCCAGCATCTGTTCGTCCAGATGCATTTAATTCCGCTTTTTCACCAGTTACTTGTTCAATTGCTTTTTCAATTTCTCCTTGAACACTAATTTTTGCGGGCTGTGATTGCCAGCCCGCAAAATTTTTCCCGTCATATTCAATTGTTAGCTTTATGTTTCTCAAGTTTAAGATCCTCCTGAAGAACTATCTCTTCTATTTCTCATTGCTTCTTCATACAATTCCGCTCTCTTTTGAGCTGCTTTTCTTTCAAGTTCATTCCTATTTTTTCTAGCGGCATCTATTAACTGACGATCAATATCATATTTAATATCTGTTCCAATTAAACCTCTTAATCTCCAGTCATCTGCTTCCAAAACGGTATTAGAACGAACAAATTTTAATATTGGATTATCCATCGATAGTCCTCGTGTATTTATCTCTACTTCAGTAACGGTTCCGTCGTAAGGATTCAAAATTTTAATTTTTCCTCCTGCCTTCTTTTCGCCAGCTATCTTTTCACCAATAGTATCACCTACTGCCATACCAGCACCAGCACCAACAAGAATCTCTTTCATAATAGAATCTTCTGTCGCCATACCAACTCCAGTTGCAGCACCCATAAATCCACCAATTGCAACACCAGCCGTTGTCACTTCTGCTCTAAATAATTCTTCAATAGCTGTTCTAAGGTGATCATCAGCTAACTTTTTGTGTTCCTCACTAGAAAGTCCATCATAACGAGGATCGAATGCTTTATCATCAAATTCTTTTGTCATTTCTAATGAATCTAGCATTACTGTTGTAACCTTTTCTCTTCTTGCCTCAGCAACATCAGATAATATTGCTTCTCCCACTCTAGTGCCCATTATTGAACTTCCAGACTCTGGGCTAGCCTCATAATCCTGCATCAAATCTGCCATGGCTTCAATCATCATACCATCAGCATTTGAAATTTGAGAATGAGATTCTCGTGAAAGTCTTACTCTGCCATCTTCTTCGCTTCTTACTGTTGAAGCCTGACGTCTTTTTCTTTCTCTTTGAATCATTGCTTCAAACGTATCCATATCAGAACTAATACTTCTAGCAAACATGTTTTCATGAATATCCTCAGTAAGAGGCGCCTCTAACCTTGACGTCATATCGGCCTCACCCTCAGGAATATCCCATCTTGTGTCTCCGTTGCTAACATCTCTTTGAATTTGATAGTACACATCACGCATATGTTGTGCTTTTTGTATATCAAATCTTATAGTGCCCTCTTTTGATTCCCTATCAAAATCGGCAATCATTTCTTGTCTTCTTCGCATTACTTTAAGTTTCTGCTCATCACTTTCTGCCACAGCAGCAATCTGCTCTTGCATAAGCATTACAAGTCTAGAAGCGTCAGTTACTTCACCAGCTTCAATCCTCTTTCTTTCTTGCTCTATTTCTTTATCTAATGAAATTCTCTTTCTTTGTAATACCCTATACTCTCTTTCTTCATCTGAATAAGCAAACTGTCTAATTACAGCTCGGTCAATTGCACCTTGAACTTCTAATGCAGTTGCACCTAAGTGAGCTTCAACAAACTCTTGTACTGCATCACTTTTTCCGCCCATTTCAACTAGCAATTCGCAAGCGTTTGATACCTGTGTAATATCATATTTGCTTAATGTTCTTCCTTCAGCTAGTGATTGCTGTCTATCAGATCCCATCCTTGCTTGAATGTCTTCTAACATTGCAACAGCTTCACAAAGTCTATCTCTTTCTCTCTTACTAAGTTCAAAGAATTTACTCTTGTCTTTCTTCTTGCCGGCTTCTTTATCATCTTGACCATCATATGGGTTAAGCATATATCTTCTGCTATGAGCCATTTCACTAAGAAGATCTTCCTTTCTCTTTTTAACCTCATTAGAAAGTTCTTCTTTTCTACCCGTCGCAGTAAATACGCTGTCAGAGTCATCTCCGTCAAGTGTTTCTTCTTCAACCGATACTCTTTCACCAATTTTTTCTGGAGAATAAGCATCACCTTGTTCTTCTTTCCAGCTTAAAAAGCCTCTTATGAAGTTGTCGATATCTTCATTTCCAGTATCTGTCATTTCGTGTGCTTCTTCAGTAGGTCTAATTAATCCTCTTCTTAAGTAGCCTTTTCCTCTAGCCCAGTTTAGATTAAACCCATTAATAGTCATTCCTAAAAGGCTAGGATCAACAACAAATCCATACTTTTCCAAATCACGAATAGTCCCTGTTTCTGGCATTGACGCTCTCGAAAGAGCTAATCTTTTAGCATCTGCAGTAGCAGCCATTCTTCCTATGGAACCAGTATCAATTATAGATCTTTCGCTTTGTACCGCATCTTCAACTTCTTTCTCAAGATGAGAAGTAAGCACCCTCTTTTGTCCAGCCGTTGGTGATGTTTCTGGTCTACCATCCACACCTATTCTCGCCGGATTATTCATTTCATTTATAACACCAATTCTTAAACCTCTGCTCAATAGTCGTCTTGCAACCTCTGACTGTTCAGGAAGAATTTTTGAAAGATGTATTTCTAAATCTTTCGTTATTTTTTGAACGCCATCTTTTCCATATTTTTCAGGATCGCTCGTATCTACTTTGCCTGCAGCTTTTGATAATTCATCTTGTTCCTTATATAATGCTGCTCTTTGCTCTGCAGATAAGTGTAATTGGTTTCTCAATGCAACAATTCTTGCATCCGTGTTTCCCTCATTTGCTCGCACAGTTTGAAGTGCAGATGCAATCGCCTCGGGATTATTCTCTGTTCCAATTCCATTTAATGTTTGAACTGCTCCAACCATAGCCATATATCTAGCGTCTCCGCTTTGACTAGGATCAAAGCCATCGATTCCTTCTCCAGGAGCCAAAGCACTAGTTGGTCGTTCAGGTAGCGCAGTGTACATTCCGTCACCCGCTGCCATACCTTCTGCAATTTTATTCTCATTTCTATACTTTCTAAATGCTCTAACTGCTCTTTTGGCATGGCTAAAATTGTCCCCTACACGTTTTGTAACTTCCCCAATTGCTCCAACAGTAGCCATAGTCTTTGTAGCAGTATCTCTCAAATTAGATGTTGTACTTCCTCCACCAGCTCCCAATAGCTGTTTCAATATTTCTTCACCTTTAAATAAAAACGTGATTCCAACCATTGAAAGAAGCCAGTTACCTGTCATTGAACCTCTAGTAACAACACCTATTACAAAAACATAAATAATAGCATGAATTGTTTGAGTGAAAATATTCATTATTAGTTCTCTAAGCCAAATCGAGAAAGATTGAGCATGATTATCATTTGCTTTATCTATAGGATAAAGCATTGCTACCAATGGAAATACCGTTATTAGAAAACCAACCATAAACAGTCTTTTATAATATGTAATTAGAAGTGCAATAAATTGAACAATTGCAATAAAGTATACTGCTGAATCTGCAATTGATTGCGCTGAATGCGATTTTGCTGCCAAATAAGCCATAAAACTCTTACTCTCATTTTCACCCGTTGGATCCTCAAATGCATTAGAGTCCATATAATCAGCTACCGCTTCGCCTGCTTCAATTGTTAGTCCTGTATAACTTAAACTTCCTACTAATTTTTCATTTTTCAATTCGGGATCATAATCAATGCCTAGTTCGTGAAATAACCCGGTTGATGGATTTGTTACTTCTTCATATATTAACTTTACAGTTGAATTATTTAGTTCTATCGCATATTTAATTCCATATGGCATAATGAATAAAATAACTACTCCTTCGAGCCACGAGAATAAAAGTTTCTTTTGTTCCTCAAGTCCCTTTGCTGTAGAGCAAAGAATCATCCTAATAATAATATATATAAACGTTCCCAAGTATACACAAATTGCTATATTATTAAAAACGTGATACCACTCATTAATTGAATCTTTTAAGTTTGAAATTAAAAGATTTTTATTTTTAGTTTCGTCCTTTGTTCCCCCACTTTTTGGACTTTCATCTTTTTCGTAGAATGATAATCGAATATCTTCAAATCTATCGAATACAACATCATCAAATTGGACAAGGTTTGGTGCACCTGAATCAGTCATACGAATTCCAAGTTGAACCATATTATTTAGGTTATTTGCCAATTGATCTATTCCCCACGCAATTGCTGATCTTAAACTTGCAAAGAAATCTATACCATAAGCAATGCTTTTACTTGAAAGGATAGTAAATATTGCAACAAAAATAGCAAAGAATCTATATGTTTGTTTTTCTTTGTGAATTTTATTCATTTTACTATCCCTCCTTTACCATTAACTTAATCTATTTCTTATTTCTGCAGAACGACTTGCCTGAGCAGAGTTTCTTACAGCTTGCCTTACATAAGGATCATTAGAATCTGCATCTCTTTCTGCGCTTCTTCTATGCCTTTTTTCTCTTTCCGACGATGAACTACTATTACTTCCTCCTAATCTGTCCGGTGCGTTTCCTATCATGCTTCCTATCGTTCCTGAGTTTCCTGCAGAAGTAGTACCAGGAACTACGGTTTCAGCAAAGTTTTCTAACCTTGAACCAGCTTCCCATCCTGTAAGAATACCAGAAAGTTCTGGCTCATCAGAACCTCCAGCTGTCAAAGCTGCTGTAGTTCCACTTACTGCAATATTAAATGGAATTCCCACAACAGCAGAAGCTGTTGCACCCGCAGCTCTTACTGCACTTCCAAACATTTCAGCACGTCGTTCTGCAATTCTATTTGATGTAATTCTTTCAGTTTCCTCTTTTATTTCTTCTTCAAATTTTTCTTCTAAAATTTGCTCTTGGCTCTTTCCATCACGTTTAATTTTACCATCTTTCTCTATTTCCGTAATAGGATTATCGCCTAAAATGTCATCATTTTCTGAACGCCCTGCAATAGAAGCAATTACAGAATCTACCGTGTCACGACTTAAGGATTTTACTGCTGCCTGAGTATATAATTTTCTGTTCCTGTCTGATAAAGAACCATTTGTTCTAATTACTCCCTCTGCTGACATCGCTTCCATCCAACTAAGTGAGATTCCGTGCATGTCAACCTGAAATTGCTTTATAATATCTTCTTCCTCATCTCTGAATATTGGAGGAGTAGGAGCCGCATATAAAGTTTGAGAAATTAAAGATGCAACAAATTCATTTCGTGAAGCAAGTGCATTCAATCTACTAGAAATTCTATATGCCTCGCTCGCATCCATCCCCAATCCAGAATTAGAAGGATCATTAATTCGCTCCATATATTTTACAAGTTCAAAAACAAGTCCAGCGGCCTCATCAATTTCTGCTCTCTCTTCTTTACTTGCTTTTTCGCCATCAGATTCCTTATAAAATCTCTCGGCTAATTCCGCAATCTCTTCTTCTTGTTCCCTTCTTAATTCTTCCATTTCGTCAAAGCTGATATCTATTGTCTCTTCACCACGTTCTTTTCTAACTCTAAGAGCATCCGGGTCTTCAACTAGACTACCAAATTCATCCAAATATCCAACCAAGACTGTTCTTCCAGTATCTTCGTCAAATCTTGTTACCAATCTATCAGAAGAGATTGTTTGAATTCCACCATTAGCTCCACCAAACATTCTCTGTGCTTCTTCAAGAGTTTCTGCAGTTGCTTCGGTAACGAACAATCCTGCAAGCCCTTGTCCTTTATGCAGCGTTGTGGTTTTTCCTCTTTCTGTCTCTGTTATAAATTCTTTTTCCTTGTCTGCATCTAAATAATCTAACAGTGCAACTTGTCTCGTTGCTGTTTTTACTCGAACTTGTCTTCCTTGCTCTAGTCTTCTCTTTCCTTCGTCCGCAGTAAGCTTTCCGCCATCATAAAGTGTTTCTTCTACTCCAATTGTCTTTCCTGCCATCCACTCACGTATGTCTTTATAATCTGGTGTTCCGACTTGGCCTTCTGAAGATCTAACAACGTCCATAACTACTTTTGCTCTTATAGCAAGTTGTATCGCAGAAAGTTGCTTTCCTGAACGGTCTTTGCCTGTAAGTACTTCATTAAGACTTTCTTTAGCATCCATCTGCTTTTCAAGCCTTTCTCTTTCATCAGCAGACCTGCTAGCCATAAATTCTTCATATCTTCTTCGAATTTCATCATCATCACTATGACGTGCAAAATTTAGATCATCTAATGCTTGTGCTTTTCTATCAAGTTTAGCTTTTCTTGTTTCCTCTGCCTCTGCTCTATCTGCATTGCTTAAACCTACTGGTATATCACCTATCCTTTGAAGCGAATCTTCAAAGTGTCCGTCAGTCATTACTCTACTTACTTGTTCATCATAATTTCTCTTAGCACGCCAATCGGCGTTCTTTTTGTTTGCTTCTTCTCTATAGCTCTGTGCTTTATCTATAAACTCGCCCGTTCTATCATTCATATTTTTTACTCTATTGCCAAGAGCAAGCATATTACCTTTGGCACGTTTTATCAATGTAGTATTTGTCATCGCTGTTACTTCACTCTCAAGTGGTTTAACAGTTCCAACTCCACCGCCACTCATAAGTGATGGGAATAATGCTCTAAGTAAACTCTCACTCTTTGTAATATACTTAATTGCAATTACTACCATTAATAAATTTGCACCTGTTGTTCCACCTTCCATCAAAGCACCAACCAAATACATAACTGCTATATAAACTATTGCTTGGAAAAATTGCATAAAAACATTTAATAAAAATTCTTTAAGCCATGACTGATATATTTGCGGCTGTCCATCTTTTATTTTATCAACCGCATATGTAACCGCGACAAATGGGAATACTACTATTAAAAGCATAATGCTCAATAATCTTCTGAAATATTGTAGGACTATTCCTAGTAATTGAACCAACAAAAAGATATAGATTAATCCTTTAACTATGCTTCCTTCCTCAAGTGCTTCTGATCTATATTTCATCATCAAGTCTTCTGATTCGTATTTTTTATCATTGTGTCCCAAAGCTTGTTTGAAAGTTCCGCTCATAGATTGTAAACGCGGAGATGCTTTTTTAGCAGCGTTGATATTTTCGTTACCATCAACCAACTCAGCGCGCATAAGTGCCACAAGTGCCTCGTTAGTAATAATTGTATATTTGATTACATATGGAATAAAGAATAGTAAAGCTACACCTTTTATCCAATCCATAATCATCGATTTGTATTTTTCTTTTTCCTGTCCAGTTGAAGCAAGTATTATTTTAATAGCAATGAATATAAACATTCCAATATATATTACTATTGCTATTAATCTAAAGAGATTATAAAACTCATTAATCATTTTAAGAATCGTTGTAGACCCTTCTGCAGTACTTGATTCCAAAAATGTATTTCTATCCGAACCTCCTTGTCCTGTTTCTTTGTAGAAAGACAATTTGGTAGTAGGAAAATCGTTAAATAGTACATCGTCTATTGTAACTTCTCCAAATAGCCCTGATATAAGTGCCCTAAACGGGTCAGCAACGCCATGAATAAATAACCATACAATAACACCTTGAATAAAGTCATGATGTTTTTCTGCCGAACCTGTTCTCGGATCATATCTTTCTGGCAAACCCGAATAATAAAGCCTATTTGGAATAACATCACCCGAAGCATTCACTGTATTACCAGGTCTTGAATACTTAGCCCCACGATTAGCTACTGCTTTAGTGCGTGAATTGTAGGCTGATTCTACTCCAATGTAAGGTGCTGAATACTCAGATGATAGCACGCCAGTATCTATTTCCACATAATCAGTTGGGACTTGAACTCGTCTAACGTTATATGTTGCAACCCCCACTGTTTCAGATGGTTCATAGTATCCAATCAAATAATATGTTTTACCAGCCTCAAGTTTTACTAAAACAGATCCCCTCGTATAGTCAGTTCCACCCAAAGAGCCAAGAGAATATACAATTCTTGGATCTTCATCTGTTATCTGAAAGGCTGCCAAATTTAAAATATTACCATTATTATCTACAATTTCAAATTGCTCACGCTGAGAGTTATGCGTAAATGAAATTTCATAATATCCCGTCGTTGAAACTTTTAGAATTTCAGTCGGGCTATCCCTAAGTTCATCAACTTTTTTTCCGCTATAGTCTATATCATTAAACGAATAACTCTGTGCGCCACCTTCATTTAGATTTACATTTATTGTTACACCACTTGTTATTGCATAGGAAAGTGGAGAAATTGCAAAATTAACAAGCGTCACTATAACTATAATAATGCTTATGATTTTATTCATTTTCCACTCTCCTTTCTAAGTCTCTATTATTAATAATCTTCGTCATCTTCGATAGTTATCTCAGGATCACCAGCTGTTCCCTCGCCACCTGATTCTGACGTATTATTTAAGCCACCTTCCGGCGCTTCATCTGACTCTGCTTCTTCATCAAATGCATTTGAACCTTCGTCTTCTGCTGCTTCACCCGGAGAATCATTGCCTTCAGATGATTCATTTCCAGTAGAACCGCTTTGCGAACCACCTGATTCTTCACCTGATGCTTCTCCTTGTGCTTCGCCAGATCCACCATCTGATTCCTCACCTGATCCACCATCTGATTCATCATCGGATTCACTATCTGAATCATCGTCTGAGTCACCATCTGAATCATCATCTGAGTCACCATCTGAGCCTTCACCCGACTCACCATCTGAGCCTTCACCCGACTCACCATCTGAACCTTCATCTGACTCACCATCTGAGCCTTCACCAGATTCATTATTCGAAGTATTTCCTTGAGAGCCACTGTTTCCACCGCCTTTTTCTTCTTCGTCGTTCTCATCGTCGCCCTCTTTTTCACCATCATTCTCTTCATCTGAAGAATTTTCATCTGAATTTTCCTCATCGTTTGTTTCATCTTCTCCAGAATTATTTTCTGTCTCAGTATCCTCTGTTTCTTGCTCAGTATTTTCAGTATTATTGGTATTTTCGGTATTCTCAGTATTCTCGGTGTTTTCAGTATTCTCTGTGTTCTCGGTATTTTCAGTATTTCCTTGATTTTCATTTTCTGAATTATTAGAGTTTTGATTGTTTGAATTTTGATTATTAGAGTTTTGATTGTTTGAATTTTGATTGTTAGAGTTTTGGTTATTAGAATTTTGATCGTTAGAGCCTTGTCCCTGTCTATCCTTATCCTTTTCTTTGTCGCCTTCGTCAGAAGGTTTCTTTGCTTTTTTAGGATTATATCCGCCTGGAACTGGATTTGGTGTTTTGTCCTCTTTCTTTGGCTTTGCCTTCTCTTGATCTTTAAATCCTCCTAGAGCGTGTATTTGTTGTCTTCCAACAGCGATTCCACTTGCAATTCCACTTTCACCCATTTTTTCCATACCTTTAACAAGTCCAAATGCTGTCCCTGCAAACTTTTTGTATGCATTTGCAGTATTTCTCAAAACATTTCCTGCCAATCTTGCTCTATGTGCAGTTCTAATACTAGCTTGAGCAATTTTACTGTTTTTAACTTTGCTGGTTATATTAGCTCCAGCCTGACCAACTTTAGCAGCAGTCCCTCTAGCTACATCCACATAATCCCTTATTCTTGCATTCTTATCTTTTATGTGCTGCTTTGCATCTTTTGCTGCATTTAGTCTGTAATTTCTATTTGCTACTCTACTATCCAAACGATGTTGTTTTTTCTGCTTCTTCTTTGCTTCTTCTTTTTGATATTTTTCCTTCTCTTTATCCGTCATTGCTTTCTCTTTTGGAGACATTAAAAGTGAAGCTTTTGCTTTTTTCATTGTATTCTTTGCTCCATCAATTGCCGCTTTCTTAAAACCTTTTTGTTTAACATTTTGTGCAAACCCTTTAACTCCTTTTGCACCTTTTGCACCAAGTCTTCCCATATTGGTTCCAGTCTTTCTAATCGATTGACCTGCAATAATCATTCCACCAATATTTATTTTTACTTCTCCTAGAGTAGTAGATTTTATTCCTAATATTCCTCTCAAGATTTTTTCTGTTGGGAATATTGAGCATACTGCAAGGAATAGGAAAAACCAGTATCTTGCAGGATCTATTCTACATATTTCTATTCCAATATTTACTATCGATATATATACTAATGCATGAACAAACTGAATAGTTGTATTTGCAATAAATTCTTGGAACCAAGTTTTCAAGCTTTGTGATTTTCCGTCACCGGCTTTATCTACAACATATACTGCCATAACTATTGGGAATAGAACTATAAGTAGTAATAATACTATTATTCTTTTATAGTACATGAATACCAATGAGAATGTTTGTAGCATTAAGATAAACCATGCGATAGCATAAATTGGTCTGTCTGTTTCTTTAAATCTAACCTCTAAAGTAACAAGTGGGTCTGTCGCCGTTGTTTTTAACATTGTTTCTATAACATTGTGAGCCTCACTAATTTTAGCATCTTTAATTGTTAAAAAAGCTTCATGTAATGTATCTTCTATTGCTTTTACGTTTGGAAAAGCCGCTGGTGGGTTAGCAGGGTCTTTTAAATGATTGAAATAGTATTCCGCCTTTTCAACGTATCCAAAGTTAGGATTGTCAATAACTACTGAAACGCTATTTATTTCTCCTTTTTTCTCATTAAAATAGTTTTCTAGGTCTGCACTTGCTTCAGCATCTAAATGTCCTCTTAATTGATTTATTCTTTGTTCTACTAGTTGAAGGTTCTCACCTTCTGTTTTTGTAACATCAAAATTTATGCTCATGCTTCTTTCTAGTTCTGAACGTCTAACTTCCAATTTCCTAATTGACTCAGCAGTTGAAGGATCTTCACCAGCAGCATCAGGCCCCAACATATCAAAAAGATCATCTTTTGTATATTGTGTAATAACTTCAACTATTCCCGCTTTTGTCATCATTGTACACAATTCATTAGAAATATATGGAATAAGCGGAAAGAAGAATGGTGCAAAATATAGAATAAGCACTCCTTCAATCCAATATTGTAAATTTTTAAGTGCTTTTGATTGCGTTTTCGTACCTATGGATAGTAACACTTTTATTCCAACAACAACAAACATAATAATATATATTACGATTGCAATTCCTTTTAATCCATTATAAAGAAACGATACTACAGTTTTAACTTCTGGTTTTGCTACTACTCCTTCCCACTCTGTTTCGTCTCCAAGCATTCTTCCAATGCCCCCAAGTGGTCTTAAATCTACTACTGGTTTATAATATCTGTTTTTATCGGTAGTAGGCATAGAATTAAAAATCAACTTATCAATTGTTAAAGCATCCTGACCTAATCCTAACGCAAATTCCATCAAGTCTAAAATACCTTGTCCAAGAGCTAATATGACGTTTCCTATTGCTCCTTCAATCCACGATCCAGGAACCTCATATGAAAAATCATCATCGTCTTCCTTTAGTCCCATATACTTTAGATATGCATGAACTTTATCCGTCGACATACTAACAAAAGAATACGCATCTGTAATCTTTATTTGTCCCTCAACTTCATCAGGATCTACTTCAATTCTATTAACACTAACATGAGTTAACTTATTATCTCGTGTATATCTTCTAAGAGACAAGTGCGAGCTGCTGACGTCACTATTTACAAAGAAAAAGTCTTCTCCAACACTACCTTGAACCTTATTAACCTGTCCAGCATACTGTGCCTCAACTGTTAGCGCTACGTTTTTATTCATTGCTGTTGCCGCTTCAAAATCGTTATCTGGGAAAATGACCAAATACCATCTATTTTTAAGTAAAATTACGTCTATTATTGTTCTTGGTGGATCCTCAGGTCCTACCTGCCTCTTATCTCTAGCAGTATAAGGAAAATAGTCTCTTTCCAAAAAGCCAACATGATCTGCACGGGCTCTCGCACCATTTTGTGGTGCAAGAGCAAGTCCAACATTATAGTAATATTGATTAGGCATAAAATAGTTTCTCGCTTCAAGTCTTTCTTGCGTTATAGTAAGTTCAGAATCTGTGACATTTTCTTCGCCTACTATTTCATAAATAGGATCCCATTTTAATAATTGATATTTAATTGGCTCTCCGTTTATATCTTGTGCTTCCAGTCTGTATAGACCCGTTTCTTTAACACGAATTGGAACACCGATATAGTCCGGTTTCAAGTCCTTTTTGCTCTGATTTATTTCTTCTATCAACAGGAATTGTTACTCCCTCAACACCAACAACATATCCGACATTAAACATCGGATCATTCGGATTTGAAACTACTCTTCTTTCAGAGTCACCTTCCGAAAAAACATATCCTTCTACTCCAGTTGTTGGTTCAACAGCCAAAACAATTGGGCATAAAAAGTTAAAAAACATTATAATACAAATAATTAATGACCAAATTCTAATAGAAGTCTTATCGTTATTCTTCACTCTTCTGCCCTCCTTTTAATACTGATCTCTTCTTTCTTGCTCAACAACCTTTGTAAATTTTACATCCCCGAGCGCTTTACCACCTTTTCTAGTTCCTTGCATTTGCTTTGCAAGCGCCTTCCTAATAATATCTGCCTTTGCACTTTCATATAATGCATCTACATCAACACCAGCTTGCCTTAATTCGTCATCATACTTACCAGACATTACTTTGTGTCTCATCCTAAGTCCTTGAAATTTATTTCCAACAGCATATCCTGCAATTTTCTGAACTCCTCTAGCAACCGTTCCACCTGCTTGATTCATTAATACAGCATTTCTAATTGCAGCCGTAGGACTTCCCATTGCAAGTCCAGAAAGTGCACCAACAGCGGTTCCAGTAGTTCTTAAAGCAACACTTGTTACCGTTCCAAGAATTTTTCTAACTGCTCCTCGTTTATTTTTATCTTTTAATGCCTTATGCTGAAGTACAGCAGACGCTTTTCTGATTTCCGGCATAAGTCTTCCTATTTCGTCTGGGTTTGCTCTTGGAGGTGTATTACCATTTGTTGTGCCCTCTAGTCCACTTCCAACTAGACTTCTTGGTGGTTCATCTGGGTTCTCACCACTATTAGCAGCCGCAATATTTCGTCTTGCCGCTGCCGTTCCCGCTGCACCAGCGCCGCTTATTGAGCCCGAACTGCTATTGTCTCTTACTTCTTCTTCTAATTCCTTTTCATCTTTTTCATCTTCATCTTCATGTTTTGTCCTATTTCTTCCGAAAAGTTGTTTTGCTTGGCTAGCCATTGCTATTGCTTGACCACCAGCGTTAGCAAAATCACCAATAGTATTATTGGTAGTTTTTAAGTTGAATAATCCCTTTAATAATTTCTCAGCTTTGAATAAAAACATCACGCAAACTATATACAGTATAAAATTTCCACCTTTATCAAGCTGAAAAGTTTCCAAAGCACCTTTTATTAAAATTGTATAAACAATCGCATGAATCAATTGAATAAATACAGTTTCTACATATTCTTTTGTCCAACGTTGTAATGTACCTCCGCTTGCCGCTCTGTATCTTTTCCCACATGCTATATGTTGCTATTACCGGAAAAATGCTAATCATAAAAGCAAGTGAGAAAGCTCTCTTGTAATATGCAATAAGCATTACAATTAGTTGCCCATTCATAATGATAAAAGCTATAGTAAGTGGCAAGCTCCAAAGGCCTTCAATATTTTTTCCACTTGCATCTTTTACTGGAAAGCCATCCCAGTCGTCACCATGTCCTGCCATTGCCCTAATCTGTCTCATTGTATCTACATCTTCGAATGTGCCAGATCCTTTTGATGCTACTAGATCAACCAATGCTTCATTTAGTACCACTATATATTTCATAACGTATGGGTAGAAAAACAAAATAGCTACTCCCATTGCCCAAGCACTAAGTCTTCTTTTTGCTTCTTCTAAACCTTTTCCTGTGCTCGCAAGTATAATTCTTATAACTGTGTATAAAAACATCATTATCATAAAAGTTAATGCAATCAAAGATAGCTTTGAGTAGCAAAATCTAACTATTATTTTCATTGTTGCTCCGATGCCATTAGGTCCTGCTCTACTTAATTTAGCATCGTCCCAAAAATTTATTGATAATTTAGGATCCGTATTATACACTATTCCCTCAAGGGTTATTTCCGTCCCGTATACATCTCTAATTAACTTATGTATTCCATCGCCAAGTGGGACAAATAATTCGTTAAATATATCTGCAATTTTATCAACGGCCCATTTTTTTATATCTTCCCATACTTCACTAAACCATGTGCCTATCCTTGACCAAATTGATAGTCCTTTTGATTTACTACTGGTAGAGATAGAAGTTACTTTCGAAGATGAACCGTCGGCTGCTTCATAACTAATAGATACCACGCTTGCTCCTGCCCAATTATCTCTTGTAGCGCCGGATTTATCTACCTGTTCCTTCAAAATAATATGATATCCTTCATTTGTTTCAACAAATTCTTGAACTGGATTTATAATAATTTCTTCTGTGCTATTATCCTTCAGTTTAATCACAATCGTTAATTTATTTATTGTTGTGTTTCCTACGTAATTATTTGATCCATCATATTCTCTTTTTTGCAATCCAATTGCCGGATCAAAGACTAAACCATTTGACAAACTTGGAAGAAGCAAACTATATCCATAGTAGTCATGCCTGCCAGTATCATTCTCTTCATGATATTCTGTTTCCTGTAATACAACCCCCTGTTTAAGCCATTCCTCAACGTCATCTGCAAATGCTATATTACTTGTAAAAAGCAAGGCAAGAATAATGAAAGCCAAACAAAAATATACTTCTTTTATATGTGCCTTCATATTCTCACCTCCTAAAATTTCATTAAACAATTATCCGCGGAACAACGATTTTACACGCCCAACTCCGCTCTTTTACTGCTCCTTTTATACCCTTTGCACCTTCTGCGATGCCTGTTGAAGAACTTCCTGATGCCAAAGCAGATAGTAAATTCTTCAATATTTTTTCTCCCGCAGGAATAAAATTAATCGCCACAAGCATAACAAGCCAATTCATTGTTGCGGAAGAAGTATTTCCTTTTAACATTGTTCTAATTAGGTCTACACATACGCCTGTAATTATAGAATACACGACTGCATGTATGAATTGAGTAAATACATTGGTTACAAACTCTTTTATCCATGTATTCATCTGCATTCCCTTTTGACCTCTTAAAATAGATATTGCATTAAAAATACACGTTACCGGAAAGATCGCTATTAAAAGGGCAATCATAAAGAATCTTTTTATATATATAAATATAAATGTCAGTAGTTGTGCAATGCACACGTACCATAAGAAGCAGTACCCCAGGCTGTACGTTACGCCAGTATATGCTCTCATTATTCTCATAAGGTCAAAGTTGTTTTCATAAGTTGTAAGTTCACTAGCATAAGATTCATTATACTCACTTGATGCATATTGAACATACCCCGTTCTTCTGGATACATATTTTGGACTTCTAAAGTCAATCGCTCTTACACTCCACTTGCTCCCATCATCAAATGATGTACCTTGTTCTAAGAAACTTGCCTTATTATTTATTAAAAGATTGATTAACGCGTCGTTCAAATCTAATATATACTTCATCACATAAGGAATAAAAAATAATATTAATATACCTTTTATCCAATCTAAAAGCATACTTTTGGCTTTTTCCATACCTGCGCCAGTGGAATTGTATAATGTATAAATACCTACTCCTAAAAAGGCCAAAATGTAGAACACAATCGCTAAGCCTCTAAAAAACATAAACCACTGATTTACAACATTTTTAATTTGTAAATCAACCATGGTACCTGTTGACTCTGCATCAAAAAAGTTAGGATTTACCATTGCTACTTTGTTATATACCAGTTTTGAAATTGTAACATCTTCTCTAAAAATACCTCTTAGTAAGTCAACACTATAGTCGCCAATAACCATCATTAGCTTAACGAATTCTTTTATAAAAGTGACTTTGTTTTGTGCAGGTCGAACGAAATGAGAACTTTGACCATTAATAGTTACAACTTTATTCATTTCCGCATTTGTTGTCAGAATTCTAGGAGATCCTGAAGGAACCTCTTCTTCCAAATTTAGATTGTTAAAAACACCTGTATTTGTCCTGTATTGAGAGCTATATTGTGTTCTAACCATATTTCCCTGATTACTATTAATATCCGGATCATAATAGAAATTGACTCTGTACATATCATGTGCACCTGTTGCTTTGTTAGAAACTATTCGATAAGTCCTTCCCGTATCCAACCACACTGTTACAATCTGGCTGCCAAGCGAAGACAGCGGAGAATAAGTTACATATTTTTCTCCATTATCATATGCAAGTAACCTAACATCTTTCCAATTTCCTTCTTCATCCAATACTTGAAGAACGTATGGCACTTCTTGAATAGGCTTAACATTCTTTTCTATGCCAATCGTAAATGCACCTGACCTTTGTACGGTAAAACGCACTCCAGCGCCTGTAAGTTTATCTCCGGAGAATGCCTTTTGTTCAATTCCGTCTAAAGTTGTTGTCGTATAACCATCAGGTAATCCCAATCCATCACTTTCTGAATAACCATGTAATAAATGCTTATCTTCATCGACTATTTGAACGGTCTCTCTTCCTGCATAGCAAACCGAAAAGCATGATAAAACAACTGCAAAAAACGAAAAAAGAGTTAGTGTTATACAAAATGTTCTATGCCTAACAACTTCTATATTTTTATTCATACAACACACTCCTCTCTCAATACATAAATTACTCTGATCTTCTTTGTGCCAATAATTTATTGACATTAGTTTCGATAAACTGGAATTCTTTTTCCGTTGGTCTTATTTCTAGAATTGCCGTTTCGTTACCAACCTTTAGCAATCCTTCTCCTCTTACACATGTTAGAAGATAACTAGCTTCACCATCAGATAATTTAAATACTTCTTTAAGATAATCAATCTCAGATTTATCTTGTGCCAAGAACAATTTGGTATCTGCAGATTGCAAAACGACTTGTGCAGATTTGTTCTCATAAAAATCTTGGAATTTCTGTGAAATAACGGCTAAACTAACATTTCTTTTTCTTGCACGTCTTGCCATTGTGTTTAAAAAGTCTACGGCTTCAGGGTAAGGAAGAAGCATCCATGCTTCATCGACAAGCACCCTCTTTTGTCTTGCTTTTGTCCTGTCTTCACTATTTTTCTTTACATATTTTTCCCAAACCCAAGAAAGTAATATTTGTTGAGCAAGAGGTCTTGCAAAACGTTCTTCAAGTTGAGAAATATCTAAGTTAATAAAAGGACAACTTTCTAGCAAATCAAATGTTGACTGGCCATCAAAGTAAGCCATCTGGCCGTCATACTCTCTAGTATATTGTCTCATTACTTTTGTCAAATAACTAAAGTGGAACTGATAGTCAATGTTCTCATTCATTGATGCTTTCTGCAAAATTCTTGAATACCACGAACCAATAGTAGGCATTTCTTTTTTCTTCCTCGAAAGAGAATTTCCAAGTTCGATACTGTTATCCTCATACAAACTATTTGGATTATTATTTATACCCATTGCCTGATATTCTTCTGCAACTGTTTCTGCAATAATTTGCTTTGTAATTTCGTTTACATCTTCAGAACGTGTTGATCCTCTAGCCATAGTAAGCAATGCATTTGTGACGTCCTCAACTTTGTTTTCGATATTTAGTACAGTTCTATCTTTTCCAGTGATCTCATCTCTTACGACCTCAGTTTCAACATCAAAGAAATTAATAATGGTTTTTGAGCTTGGTGAAATAACAACATTTATACCACCAAGTGCTTCAGCAACTGCCCCATACTCTCCTTCAGCATCAAGTGCTAAACTTTCAATTCCCATAAGAACTGAACTTCTAGATGTTATTGTTTTTATTGTTACAGACTTACCAGCACCTGATTTACCAAATACAACCATGTTGTAGTTGGTAAGCGAAGAGTGGAAATTGTTATATAAAATCGGAAGTCCCGTTTGTTTATCAAAGCCTATTGGAACACCAGTTGGATGTCCAACTTCACTTGAAACAAATGGGAATACTGTTGCCATTGAAGCTCTATCAAAAATATGCTTAGCATTTGTCATGTAATTTTTGTTATATGGCAAATTCGATTTAAATGCTTCTTCTTGCCTTGCCCAAGCAGATTTTAAGTTGATAAGAGTTTTTGCCATTTCCATAGTAAGAAGTTCTGACTGCTTGTCCAAACTTTCTAAACTATCAGCAAACAATGTGCAAACAACTGTTGATTGAAATAGTTTATTAAAACCTGCTGCAATTTCATCTCTTATACGCTCAACTTCAATTTTCATATCATCAGTTTCACGCTCTCTGTTAATATCTCCACGCTTAGCAGCAAATATTCTTTCTGATTCAAGAGAAATGATAGTTTTATTTAAATCAGCCTGAGATTCCGCTTCTTCAATAGGTGTTATAAATACCGAAGTATTAATATCACCAAAGTCATACATATTTCTAAGAAAAGAAGGGAACTGTGCCATTCTTGGAATAGCAGCTATGTAATGACATCTTGCATATCTTTTTATAGTACTTGAATAGATTTCCAAATGATCTATATCCGACGCATCAAGTCCAGATGGTGCAATAATATCTTTTAATTCTTTACGATTAAGTAGCATTTGACTACTTTGATTTTCTTGTAGTTCACCAGCCATTATAAATTCCCCCTTTTCCTAACTAATTATATCTTTTAGTGGATCGCTTTGAAGCGTATTGTCTATCCCACTATCGTCGCTATCACTAGAGTAATTCTTTTCCATGTATTCTTGCTGCGCTTTAGAATTCTTTTCCTCGTTTTCTCTTCTTGCTTCTTCTTCAGCAGCATCAAGTTCTTCTTTTGAAACTAATGGATTATGCATTCCTGCATTTAAATCTTCAAGAGCTTTGTCTACAACCATAGGATCAAAACTATCTTGGTTATCTAATATGATCTGCATTGCTTCTTTCTTGGTGTCATCCTCAAACTGCTCATCCTCAGTAAGACCTGACAAATCCGAATACGTTTTGTTTCTAACACTTTCCATTGCTGCTTTAAGAGCACTTTCTGCAGCATTAAGTGCCTCTTCTTGAAGTTTAGCATTAAGTGCAGCCTTCTTCTTCTCAAGTACAGATGTTGCAGTTGAATACAATCTAAATATTCCCTTTTGAAGGGCTTCTCTAATGTTATAAACATTAGCATCATCTTTGTTATATGCAATATATAGCAATTCTGCCAAATCTTCGCTTCTAAGAATTTCTGTTTCAACACCGCAAGGAGCAATAGCACCTTGAAGGGTTTTACATCTAGTATAAAGCTCAGAGTATGCAACGTCCTTTGTCTCTTCTTTTGTGTAATTACTTGCTAGGCCTATTTCAGAAATATCATATGATACAACCATATAATATTTTCTTTGTAGAATATTTCTATTCATACTCATTTTTTCAATGTAACTAACAATGTCGGTTCCATATTCAATTAGGTTTCTCTTCTTCTTTATTTCATAGTCCATTTGCTGTCTTTGTGACTGTGATAAATTAACATTTCCAGCCTTCGCTCTATTAACTTGATCAATATATCTTTCGGTTTCTTCCCTTATTCCATCTAATCTTCTGTGATAAAGAGCCAATCCATCAGACAAGTCAAGTGTACGCGATTGAACATATAGCTGAATTGGAAATTTTAATGTATTCAAGAAATTACTAAAACCTTCTTCAACAGCTAACATTTCATTTTCAGACATAAGGTCATAGTTAATACCCATACATCTAATGACCATACAAAATCTATTTCCATCATTTTGAACAATCATGTCGTCTTCTATTCTGTCGAACTCCATAAAGTCCTTCATCTTTTCAGCACGAGCATTCATAGTTTCTTGCTTACGCTTTTCTTCCATCTTTTCTCTGTAGTCTTGTGCTTCTTGGGTAGCCGTTCTGCCACCTTTACTTCTTTGAAACATGACTATTAAGAGTGCTCCTAAAAAGGCTCCCCCAATTACCATAAGTAGCATCAAAATACCAGTTAGCTGATCCATAAAATTTCCTCCTCTTTTCCTTTGTTTCTTATGATTTGTTTAATACAAATTTTTCAAGTTGTGTTTCTTGTTTTTCATCAAACTTTTGTCCCTCAGTTGTCTCTAAAACAAATTTCTTCTTGTTTTTTCTAAATTTAAAATACATCAGTATTACATCTTTAACATAAAGTCCACTAACTTTTTTTAGGCCAGGAACTGTTAAACCTTCTGGAATCTTGCATTGTCCAATAATAAAACCCGTACCACCAAACAAAAGTAAAAATACAAATCCCACCAAAGTTAGATTAAGAGAATCAAACAAAGAAAATATAGGAATTGCTGGGATTGCCCCAATTATTGTGCCAATTAGTCCTTGAAGTGAAAAGAATATAAAAAATCTGTCTTGACCTTTAACGTCTGATCTAGGAATAAGATGTGTTCCCATAATTACTGCACCTCCATATAAGGTATAAATTCTCCTAAATATTTTATCATATTTAAATATGAAAAACAAAAAAGAATCGCATTTTAAGCGATTCTTAACGATATTGTAATTATTGTAATTATTGCAAGTTAAAGATGTCTGTAGAGCCACCATTTGGCTCAATTATATCTATAATCCAAGGAGCAACAACCCCGGCTGTAGCAAGCAATACAGCTCCTACCGCCCAAGGAATAATTGCCTCTTTGGCATCGCCTTTCTGTGCTGGTGAAGAAATAAACTTTACACCTATATGCATCGCTTTAAACAATGTTAACGCTGCTCCAAGCCAAAACAATATCTGCATTATTTCCCTTATTCTTGCGTATGTACCTGTCCCACTATTAATCGCTTGAACAGCCGATGACGTTTGACTAGCAAAAGAAGTACTAAACACGAACACACAAAGACATATACATACAAAACATAGTATAAATTTATTACAATTTTTCTTCATCTTCACACATCCTAAAACATAAATTAGCGTTTTAACTATACAAGATAAAAAATATCTATTTTCCAAAAACATCATTAAAAATCCAATTAACTAAAATTGGCGCAATTGCTAGAATAGCCGCACCAATTAGCACTGGAATAATAGTTTGCTTTGCTTCCGCTTTTTTTCCAGACACAGATGTCATATATTTTATTCCACAAAATAGTACCATTGCTACTGCAAGAACTAAACCAATCCACTGTATCGCACCTAAAATTTCGGAGAACGATCCGGATAATCCTGTTAGTGATTGTCCAACCAAATTAATACTTCCAACTCTATTAGGCACTGGTGTAGTATCCGCATAAGCAAAAGACATTAAACATGCAATTGATAATAGAATAATAAATATTTTTCTTGTTTTATTTTTCAACATTATGCTCTCCCTAACCTTCTTTATCTTTTGCTCCTCCGTAGACGCTCTCTCTACTTTCTACGCCACTACTACTTGCACTAGCAGCCGTTGAATTTCCGCCAACTGCATCAAATATCCATCTAACAACCGTAGGAGCCAATGCAAGCAATGCTGCTCCGATTAAAATTGGAACCATCGTTTCCTTGGCCTCAGCCTTCTTACCTGCTGTAGATGTTAGGTACTTAATGCCAACGTAAAGCACCATTGCTACTGCTATTACTAAGCCTACCCATTGAATAATACCTAAAATAGTACCTGCCGTGTCCTCAATTTCACCAACTTTTGCTTCACCAGGTTCTGGAATTACTGCAAGTGAAATGCTTGATAAACAAAATAATAAAGCAAATATTATAGCGAATATCTTTTTCATATGTTTTCCCCCATATTGTTACTACTAATTGACACAGATTTTGCAAATTATCTAAAAAATTTGACCATATGTTTAATTTACACTATGAATACCATCCCTGCCATTTTTAACTGGTGATTTTCTACTCGAAGGAGCATTATCAGCCGCACCCTGAGAGGTACTAGGACTACTATTTCCACCAACTGCATCAAATATCCATCTAACAACCGTAGGAGCCAATGCAAGCAATGCTGCTCCGATTAAAATAGGAACCATCGTTTCCTTGGCCTCTGCTTTCTTGCCAGCTGTGGATGTAAGGTACTTAATACCAACGTAAAGCACCATAGCTACTGCTATTACTAAGCCTACCCATTGAATAATACCTAAAACAGTGCTAGCTGTGTCCTCAATTTCATCAACTTTTGCTTCGCCAGGTTCTGGAATTACTGCAAGCGAAATGCTTGATAAACAAAATATTAAAACAAATATTATAGCGAATATCTTTTTCATATGTTATCTCCTTTTTTATTCTCCTCCAGCAGCTGTGAAAATCCAGCTAACTATTGTAGGTGCTATTGCAAGAAGGGCTGCACCAATCAAAACTGGAACCATGGTTTCTTTTGCTTCTGCCTTTTTACCAGCTGTAGAAGTCAAGTATTTAATACCAACATAAAGTACCATTGCTACCGCAATTACAAGTCCTATCCATTGAATAATTCCAAGTATTGTTTCTGCTACACTAGCAGCACTTGTACCTGTTGGATCATATGGTTCAATTTTATCTAATGGAGCTGCAAATGCTACCCCAAATATGCAAAATATTGCTGTTATCACCATTAAAAACGTAATTTTTTTCATTTTTACTCTCCTCTCTGTTTTTTATTCCGATGGTGTTCCTGTAACAGCACCATATATCCATCTAACTATTGTAGGTGCAAGTGCAAGAAGGGCAGCACCAATTAAAACTGGAACCATGGTTTCTTTTGCTTCTGCCTTTTTACCAGCTGTAGAAGTCAAGTATTTAATACCAACATAAAGTACCATTGCTACCGCAATTACAAGTCCTATCCATTGAATAATTCCTAAAATAATTTGTGCGGTCTCAGCCAACTCTCCTCCAGTTTGTTCACTAGGTTCTGGAATACTTACTCCAGCAAATGCAGTCATGCAAAAAGAAAAACTAAAAATAGCTGCCAAAACACATAAAATTACCGACTTTTTCTTCATAAAAATCCTCCTTATAAATTTATAATATATACTAAATAATTATACATAACATCTCGCCAGATTTCAACAAGTAAATAAATGTTGACAAAAATTACGTAAGTGTATATAATATCTGTTGTTCATGGCGGAATAGCTCAGTTGGCTAGAGCACCCGGTTCATACCCGGTAGGTCGTAAGTTCGAATCTCACTTCCGCTACCAAGAGCTAAATTAATTTTAGCTCTATTTTTTTTAGTTGTATATAAATGCTTATTTTTTTAACTGATTTGTAATAAATATTTTCTAGCTTGTAACCTTTTTATTATTGCTTAAAATATAGTTTTACTATACAATTCATTTAGTGCGGGAATAGTTCAATGGTAGAATTCTGTGCTTCCGACC
This sequence comes from Bacillota bacterium, assembly GCA_016280725.1. Classification (GTDB taxonomy): domain Bacteria; phylum Bacillota; class Clostridia; order TANB77; family UBA1234; genus RGIG6105. The sequence continues at coordinate 35,266 of JAEEHF010000122.1, forward strand.
CAGCGATGGGGGTTCAATTCCCCTTTCCCGCTCCAATTTTGGTGTGGTGCCGAAGTGGTCATAACGGGCCTGACTCGAAATCAGTTCTGCGGATCAAACCGCCCGTGGGTTCGAATCCCACCCACACCGCCATATGTATGTTTAATGAGCAGCTATGTGTTGCTCTATTTTTAATTGTCTCTTTGGGATTCGAACCCACGGAGAAATACAGCCGTGCGAAGCACGTGCTGGATTTGGTTCGCATTCCGAAGGAATCTGCGAAGCATATCCCACCCACACCGCCAAATATAAAAAGGACAGCCCTTTTTTGTTCAAGGACTGTCCCTTTATTTTCACTATTTTTTCACTATTTCATCAATGTACGTTGCCTTAATGTCTGCCATATGTGTATAAACCGCTAATGGATATTTGTAATACGCTCCTGATACATAACTATAGTTTTCCTTTGGTTCAAATCCACCCATATGCCAACGTATCGAATATAATTCTTCCTTTGTAAGTTTTATAAATTCTGATATTAGCATAACAGATTTTTCACCATGTCCCAAAGGCATTAAGTCCTCAGTTGTATAGTATGGCTCCTGAAACCATACTCCCGTATCCGGATTTTTCTTGTTTCGCATTTCAACTTTATAGTTATTTACTTTACAAATGTCATGTAAAATTCCAACAATTATTATTGTTTCTTCAGGCCATTCTCCGTTTGTTAAAGCCTTTAGTTCCTTATAAACATTTAAACTATGCTCCGCAAGCCCGCCCTCAAAATTATTATGAAATTTTGTGCTTGCAGGCGCAATAAAAAAGTCTGTTTTTTCTAAGAATTCAATTAATCTATCAATTCCGTCTCTATTAACTTTTTTTAACAAAGATACAATTTCATTTCTTACCGTTTCTAGTGACATATTACTCTCCCAAAATTACTTAATCGTTCGTTGAAGTAAGCATTGAATATAGTCTCTCTATATCTGAGTATTCATAGACTTCATCATACCAATTACGACCTGTACCACCAAGCAAATAATATTTGTCTCTCTCTAAATCAACCAAAAATTCATAGCTTCCAAGTCCTGTTATTTCTAGTTTTTCAACCCTTCTTTTCATTTCTGGATTACTAGATCCCGATATATGATATATTCTTTGGCAATATTCCTCATAAGTACCTTCAATACTATCAATTCCACACTTACTTAAAAGAAATTGGCAGTTTTCTCCTTCTTTATAGATGTTTTTCCCAAAGAAATAGTATTCATCTAAGTTCTCAGAGTCTAATTCAATCTCATTCATCGCTCTTTGACAAGCGGTTTTTACCTCTTTCAAACTAGAAAATGCGGCAGCTATTCTAGCTTCTGGTGCTATATTGGTAGAATAATAAACTGCAAAAGATGTAAGAATAAGCATTATAACTATTGTGATAACAAGCATTATCATTGTAACACCTTTATTAGTTTTTATCATTTTAAACCGCCCCACTTTCTAATAGTGCAAGTATGTCATCATAAGATGTTACTTTATAACCACCAACCAAAGTGTACTCGCCATCCAAATATTTAACTACAATATTATCTCCAAACAAAACCTGATAACTTCTTTTAAGTTCATCAAGCCCCCATTTTTTAATAACGTTCTCGCTATACCTATCGCCCGATGCCATTTTATCTACCATATGGTTAAGCCCATATATAACAAACCATGTTCCGTCTTCATCTTCAATTTTTTTACAATAATCTTCACCAATCTCATATTCTTCAATTGTCCCAGCATTATAAAAATTTTGAAGCTGTACGGCACCTGCATACACTGCTTTAAATTCACCATATACAGATGATGCTTCTGCTTTTTTAATAATATTTGATGTTGACCAAACGGCTATTACTGCAAGAAGTACAAGTATTATAATAACTATAACTAATTCTATTATGGTTAGACCTTTTTTATTTTTCATGGCTTTACCTCACCTCATTTTTCAAAATCATTATACCATTATTGATAGTTCATGCAAATTAATTATCTATTATTTTTATTCCTGCATATTTTGCCATCAATCTTTTCATTCCAGATTTTTCAAATTCAATTTCAACTTTTAAGTCATCGTCTTCAGGCTCAATCTTTTTTATAATGCCAATTCCAAATTTTTTATGTTCAACTTTCTGTCCAACCTCATATGAAGATAAATCTACTTCTTTTGGAAATGTTTTGTTTCTCTTTAAAAACTCTTCGGCGCTATTAAACGAAAACGATTTGGATGCAACACTTTGCTTTTTATTGTCTGCTTTCACGTTACTAAAACTATAAAGTTCATTTAAAGGTTCACTTTTATATCCACGTTTTCCAAACATTGAATTTGCAGTGGCGTATTCACTAGATAAATATGACTTTTTCTTTCCATATGTCCATTCAGATTCGAAATCATACATGTCATCGTCATACCTAGTTTCTTTTGATGATAAATCGCCATCATATAAATCATCTGAAATCTCGGTCAAAAATCTCGATGGTATTGAATATGACGTACTTCCAAAAACAGTACGAGACTTGGCACACGTTAAATATAATTTTTCCCTTGCTCTCGTTATTCCAACATAAAAAAGTCTGCGTTCTTCTTCTAATTCTGATTCGCTTTCAAAAGAGCGACTACTTGGGAAAAGACCATCTTCAAGCCCAACAACAAAAACTGTAGAAAATTCTAGCCCTTTTGCAGTGTGAAGTGTCATAAGCAAAACATTATCAGCATCTTCTTCAACGCTATCTAAATCAGTAACCAAAGCTAAATTTTCCAAAAAATCTCTTAGCGAGTTCTCTGCATTTTCTCTTTCAAAATCAATTACAACATTTAAAAATTCTCCAAGGTTTTCTATTCTAGACTTTGCTTCATCTGTATTTTCATCTTCAAGAGCTTTCATGTATCCAGATTTTTCTAGAATGCTTTTTGTTAGTTCTTCAATTGAACAATGCATTTCCCTTAATTGATTTATCATATTAGCAAAATCTACCAAAGCCTCATTAGCCCTTGTTTTTACATAGCTATTTATATTCGAGATAACATCAAACATTGAAATGCCATTATCATTTGCTATTTTTTGAATATTATCTAAACTAGTTTTTCCAATTCCTCTTTTTGGCTCATTAATTATTCTTTTTAAGCTAACATTGTCGCTCGGATTTGAAACAATTCTTAAATATGCAATAATATCTTTTATTTCTTTTCTCTCGTAGAATTTTTGTCCACCAACTACTTTGTATGGAATTCCTTCCCTTAAAAGAATTTCTTCAAAAACACGAGATTGTGCATTCGTTCTATATAACACTGCAAAATCCGAATATTTATAATATTCATTTGTTCTTTGGTGATTAATTTCTTGAACAACGTAGTTTGCTTCGTCATATTCATTATTTCCTTGAAACACAACGGGTTTATCTCCACTATCGTTTAATGTCCATAGATTCTTTTTAACATTTCCCTCGTTGTTTTTAATAACTGCATTTGCTAAATTTAGTATATTTTTTGTAGAACGATAATTTTGTTCTAGCTTTATTACTTTTGTATTTTTAAATCTTTTTTCAAAGCTTAAAATATTTCCGATATCTGCGCCCCTAAATTTATATATACTTTGTTGATCATCACCAACAACACAGACGTTTTGAGTTCTTTCAGCAAGCTGTGAAATAAGTATGTCCTGAGCTTTGTTTGTATCCTGATATTCGTCAACCAGCACATAACTAAATTTATTTTGATAATAAAAAAGAGTGTCTGGAAATTCTTTAAATATTTTTATTGTGTAGTTGATAATGTCATCAAAATCTAATGCATTATCGCTCTTAAGTTTTGTCTGATAAAGAGAATAAACCTTTATAACTTTTTCAGTTTTATAATCATTTTGATGTTTTTTTGAAAACTCAACTGGGTCAACAAATTCGTTTTTTGCCTTTGAAATCTCAGCCATAAAATACTTTTCGGAAAAAACTTTATCATCAATTCCTAGTTCTTTTATGCATTCTTTTACAACAGATTTTGAATCAGTAGTGTCAAAGATTAAGAAATTTCTATCAAAACCAATTTTTTCAATTTCTCTCCTAAGTATTCTTACGCACATAGAGTGAAATGTTCCAACCCACATATCTTTTGCTACGTCATCGCCAAGAAGTTTGCTTATTCTTTCTTTCATTTCTTTTGCTGCTTTGTTAGTAAAAGTAATTGCAATTATAGACCACGGCGCAACATTTTTTTCTTTTATCAAATACGCTACTCTATGAGTTAATACTCTAGTTTTTCCAGATCCCGCTCCAGCAACAATAAGAAGTGGCCCCTCAGTAGTAGTGACCGCTTCTTTTTGTTCTTTATTAAGTCCATTTAGTATATCTTCCATTTATTATTTCCTATCTATCTTCCTCTTCTTCTATTCTCTAAGAATGTGCTTCCAGCTATAGCTTTAGCCTTTTTCTTAACGTTTGCTCCATCTTCACCAAGTTCAAGCACAGTTGCATATTTTCTATACTTATTCGAAATCATAGCAACAGAAATCGTCATAAGAGGATATTTTTCTAATTTGCCACGTCTATTTAAAATTTTTACAAATCCTTTTTCAACATCATCATCTGAATAGTAATCTACTATGCCTTTATCAAATCTCTTAATAATATCTTTTCCAATTTTTCTTGCATTTTCAAAATCAACAATCGCAACGAAGTCATCACCACCAATATGTCCAAGAAAATCCTTCTTCCCGCCGTATATTTGAATAGCTTCACGCATACAATTTGCTGTAAATTTAATAGTTTCGTCGCCGTTCATGAATCCATATTTATCGTTATAAGCTTTAAAATTGTCCAAATCAACATATAAAACTGCAAATAACTTTTTGCTAGCAACCCTTTTCTTAAGCTCAATTTCAATTTGAGTGTTTCCAGGAAGTCCAGTTAAGTTACTAATGCATCTATTAGCTTCGATAAGTCTCGAAAGATTTTTGATTGTATAATAAAAATATATTTTAGTAAGTGGCTTCGGAATATAATATTCTACCACTCTCTTTAAAAATTCAACTCTGTAATTTACATCTTTTGTCGTTCCTGTAACTATAATTGGAGTAATGCTATTTTCCGAATCGTTTCGAATATATTCACATACTTTAAGTGCATCTTTTTTAAGGTTATCTGCATTTATAATAATAAGGCTTGGTATTTCTGCAAGAGCAGCATTCATATCTTCTTTACTTGATGTTGACCTCATAAATTCATACTCTTCTTTTTCTTTTTTGAAAATATTTGATGCTAATTCAAACACATCTCCTGCATCATCAATAATAACAATTTCTTTAGTATTAAACATAAGCTCCTCCAAATTATTTTACTATTTCATTTGAAATATTTGCAAAATCACTAATTGATAAATCTTCTGCTCTTAATTTTTGATCAAGTCCTAATTTATCCAAAACTTCTCTAACTTTTTCCTTAGAAAATTCCATCGAAGAAAGCGAGTTCAATATCGTCTTTCTTCTTTGAGAAAATGCCATTTTTACTATTCTAAAAAATAGCTTTTCATCAAAAACATCAACTGGTGGTTTTTCTAAAACATCTAATCTAACAACCACCGAGTCAACATCTGGCGAAGGGAAAAACAAGTCTCTTGGCACATCAAGCACCATTTTTGCATTTGCATAATAATTTATTGCAATAGTAATCGCACTATTTTCTCTATCTAAATTAGAACTACATATTCGTTCTCCAACTTCTTTTTGAACCATTACAGTAATTGTTTTAATATCATATTTACTCTCTAGAAGTTTCATCACAATTGGAGTTGTAATGTAATATGGCAAATTTGCCACAACTTTTATTTTTCCATACTTATTTGTAACTTCATTTAAATCAAGCTGTAAGATGTCATCATTTATTATTTCCAAATTGTCAGCCAAAAACCTGCCTTTTAAAATCTCAATCATGTCTTCATCTAGTTCAACAGCGATGACTTTTTTTGCATTTTTTAAAAGTTCTTTTGTTAGTGTTCCAAGCCCAGGGCCAATTTCTAAAACTACATCTTCATTTGTAATCTCTGCTTTTTTAACAATTTGAGTAATTATTTCATCACTAACAAGGAAGTTTTGTCCAAACTTCTTCTTTGCTTTTAGACCATACTGGTTTAATAACATCCTTGTTTCTTCATACAAATTCAAATCTTTCCACCCCAGTTTCTAACATTATACTTATAATATCATTGTTTAACTAACATTTAAACAATTTTTGCTTTTTTTAAAGAAATTGAAAAATTAGGAACACCCCTAAAATTCAAAAAAGGAGCGTTCCTGAAATTTGGAACACTCCCAATAATTAATTTGGTAAAATATAAAGTTTAACAGGTCTTCTGCCCCATTTTATTGTGTCTGAATGTGCGTCAAAATATAAATCTATTTTCATATTTTTGATTGCTCCGCCTGTATCTGCAGCAACTGCATATCCATAATCTGGAGCTCCATTTAATCCCTCAACATAAACTTTTGTTCCAAGTTTTACAACCTTTGGATCAACTGCTATAACTTTCATTCCTGTACCAGGTATGATTTTTAATCCAGAAGCTGTTACTCCATATCCAGGACTACTTGGACTCTTTCCGCAACATTTTTGGCAAATACAATAAGCTGTTGCTGTAACATCTAATACTTTTACATAGTTAGTAGGTTTTCCATTGTTTTCTTCAACTTTTTCTTCAGGTTGAATTTCCTCTGGAACAGGTTCTTTAGCTTCCTCAACAATTATATTTTCACCAGATTCAATTACTTCAATCAATTCTTCTTGGGCTTGTTTTTCTGCCTTTTCATTCATCTCAGTAATTCTTTTTGTTCCAGCTATATAGCTTTCAAGAAGTTTTCGTATAAATATTTCAGCTTTTTCTCTATTGGCTTGTTTTTCTTCCGCTATTCGTCTTTGTTCTTCAATAACTATATTTTCCGCCTCAAGATCTTCTTCTATTTCAATTGTTTCTTCTTGTTCTCCACTTACATCATCATTTTCTGCAAACTTAAGAAGCTTTGCTTTTTCATACTTTCTATGTAAAGCTGTTACTTTTAATTCATCATTTAAATTTTCAACTTCATTTGCATTTACTATTGTGCCCAAACAATATACTGACATTATAACCATTAGTATTATTATTGCTTGAAATGATTTTTTCATAAGTAATAATCTTCCTTTTCTTATCATAAAATTACCTCTTTTCCCTTACTTTGTAAGGTGCAGAGGCAATTTTATAGTATTTTTGTGGTTTTGTCAAATTTTATGCCTATTTATTACCATCAAAACTTAGTTCTTTTAAGCTTTTTACGGTATTTTTTCTTCCATCAGAAGTAATTAAAATCGTACCTTCATCGGCGGTAACGTAAATATCTTTGCATCCTGACTTTTCGAGTCTTTCTATTAATTTTTCATGAGGATAATAATAATCATTATTCTTACTGCACATTATAACGGCAATTTCTGGTCTAATTTCATTTAAAAACTTTGACGAAGTAGAATACGTTGAACCATGATGTGCAACTTTTAGCACATCTATGTCATCCCATTTTCTAGATTCTTCATTTTCTGTTTCCATATCTCCGGTAAATAAGAATTTCTGCCTTCCAAAGTTCATTTCTATTACGATTGATGTTTCATTATAGTCTTCTGCATCATCATTTTTTGTCATTATTTCACAAGTCGCATTTCCAACATTAAACCTCGTCCCTATATTTGGCGATACTATATCAATTTGTTTTTCTTTTGCATATTTAATAACATCCGTATAACACTTATTTTCCGAGGTTTTATTTGGCATATAAAATGTTCCAATATCAAAATCTTGGATTATAATATCTGTTCCACCAATATGATCTTCATGTGCATGTGTTCCAATCAAATAATCAATTTTCTTAATGCCTAATTCTTTTCTTAAATACTTGCTTACATATTTACCATCAGGATTATTTCCAGCATCAATTAGCATGGTTTCATTTTCGTTTTGTACAAAAATGCAATCCCCTTGCCCAACATCTAAGAAATAAACATATAACAAAGAGTCTTCGACTAATTCATCATTTTCTTGTTCTAAATTATTTAATTGTTGTTCTTCAGACTCTGATTCGTATAAATTAAACTCTGTTTCTTTATTTAAAAATACAAAAACCAATACTAGTATAATTACAATTATAGATAAAATTAGTTCAATTTTATTTTTATTATTCATATGCACTCCTATTAAACAATTAGATTAAAAAACCCGAGGTCATGTTACTTCGGGTTTTTTAATGTGTATGAAGTTTGTTTTTTACTTTCCTGTGTATTTGTTAACAAATGTCTTGTAAGCAAGATATGAATGATATACATCAAATTTACTTGTTGTTTCATATGGTGAATGCATTGATAAAACTGGAGTTCCACAATCAATAACATCCATGCCTTTATTAGCAAGTATATATGCTATTGTTCCTCCGCCACCTTCATCAACTTTTCCAAGTTCTGCAATTTGAAATCTAACTTTATTATCATCAAATAATCTGCGTATTTTTGAAATATACTCGGCATTTGCATCATTAGCTCCGCCTTTTCCTCTTCCACCAGTATATTTGTTCATTCCAACACCATATCCGAAGAATGATGCATTTTTTCTATCAGCAACACTAGCATATAATGGATCAAATGCTCCATCAACATCTGCAGAAAGCATTGCAGAATTTTGATATATTCTATGTAAAATATTTGGTGTATTATTTTCACCACAAAGATGAATCAATTCTCCTAAAAATGTTTCAAAAGCAAGGCTTTCCATTCCTGTATTTCCAACACTGCCGATTTCTTCTTTATCTACTAGAAGGCATACGGCTGTTTTCTGAGGAGCTTCTGTTTCACAAATGGCCATTAATGAACAGTAAGAACAAACCTTGTCGTCTTGTCCATATCCACCTATCATTGATTTATCAAATCCAAGTGATTTAGCATTAAATGCAGGAACAATTTCAAGTTCTGCGCTTAAGAAATCTTCTTCGCAAATTCCATATTTTTCATTTAATATAGCCATTGTTTTAAGCTTTACTTTTTCTTTTACTTTATTATCTTCAAATGGCATACTACCAATTAGAAGGGTTAAGTTTTCGCCTTCAATTACCTCTGACGCCTTTTTCTCCATTTGATGTCTTCCCATATGTGGAAGCAAATCCGTGATAACAAATGTAACATCGTCACCCTCATCACCAATTTTAACATTAACTTTTTTTCCTGTTTTTAATGCAACAACACCATGAATAGAAAGCGGAATTGTTACCCATTGATATTTCTTAATTCCACCATAATATTGTGTTTTAAAATATGAAAATTCAGTGTCTTCATATAGTGGATTTGGCTTTAAATCTAATCTTGGAGAGTCGGTATGCGCACCAACTACATTGATTCCATTTTCTAATTTTTCTTTACCAATAACTGCAAGTATTATATTTTTATCTCTATTAATATAATAAACTTTATCTCCTGCGTTAAGTTTTTTAAAAGAAGAAAGCGGTCTAAAACCATGTTCTTTTGCAATCTCCTCAGACTCTTTAATTATTTCTCTTTCAATTTTGCCATTGTTTAAATAATCTATATATCCATCAGAGAATTTCATTATTTTTCTTTTTTCTGCATCAGTTAAACCTTCCCAGCCATTCTTTTTCTTAACTAAAAGTTTTTCAGCAAGTTTTTGACCTTCTGTTTTTGTATCAGCCATTATCATCTCTCCTTACTTTTCTCATTATCATTTCAATTATATATATAAGAATTTTAGTATTCAAGCAGATTTGTTGTTTTAATCTAATTATGATAAAATCAAATAGAAATATTCACCAAATTTGAGGAGGTATTTATGCTAACTACAAACCTAATTATTTTATGTTTAAAAATTTTCTTTTGTAGAATAATTGATGTTTCACTTTCAACTTTTAGAACAGTAATTATAGTAAGAGGTAAAACAAAAGTAGCTGCTATAATTGCAATTGTTGAGGCACTTGTTTGGTTTTTAGTTGTTAGAGAAGCATTAAACTTTGAAACAGTAAATAAACTGGAAACACTAAATATTGCACTTGCATATGCATTAGGATTTTCTGCTGGAAATATTATTGGTGGAGAATTATCTAAAAAGATATCCGGAACTATAAACGTTCAAGTAGTTACTTCAAAAAGAGATCCAGAAATGATAAAAATGATTCAAGATAAAGGTTTTAAAGTAACCGTGTCTAATGGAGAGCCATCTCAATTTTCAGGAGAAAAGTACTTAATATTTGCAGTCATTGAAAACAGCAGGCTTCGAGAATTCAAAGAACTAATTATGTCACAAGACGATAAGGCATTTATGATGGCATCAGAGACAAAAGTGGTAACACATGCCGTTGTTAAATAACAAAAAAAGACTAAATACAAGCATATATCTAAAAAATACAGTTGATTTTTATGTAAACCGTGGTATAATAAATCCTGTCTCAATTTTTCTAGTAATGAACAAAAAAGGAGGCTACTATGCGGAAACTGATTGCATTTTCCCTGATCGTTGTTTTCCTGTTCTCTCTGTCTTACGCGTCTGTTGCTGAAGAAGGTGATGGAGTCGACTGGACTTTGTTTTCTGTGGACGAATTAGTAAATGACATTACGACGTATCTTGGCTACAAACCCTTGGTAACACTTTCTAAAGGTGGGTCTGGAAAATATGGTGTGATGACTATTCACTTTCCGGCAGATGATGTTCAAAGGATGATAAAATATGACATCGAAACCGGTGAAATGTACATGTCCGGAGAGGATATAACAAATCTGCTTTCTAGAGACTTATTTGACTACATCTCGCCATATAAGGATAACTCAATGCGCTTTTTCAAAACAGTTACCCCTACAGATACTTACTATGTTTCTGCCAATGTCTGGCCATACATAACCTTAAACTCACGAAATGAAGCGTATTTGACCTTCGACATCGAAAATTCTAAGTTCGTCTATGTTGTTCCTTCTTATGATTTCTTTGAGTACGGAATCATTATACCCGGAAACGAAATTGCTCAAGCCATGTATATCTATAATACTTTTGTAGTAAATCAATAATCAAAAAACCGCCTGAATTGGCGGTTTTTTTGATTGTTTTTGAAAACAGGAATATTTCTGAAATTCGAAAACGCTTGCACTTTTATGTTAACCGTGATATAATGCTTCTTGGCTGCATAAATTGCAGACTATTGAGCTGTAGCTCAAAAAAGGAGGCTTCTTCAATGAAGCGGTTGATTGCTCTGTTGGTGGCTCTTTCCATGATTCTGACCCTGTCCATTGCGATTGCGGGTGACAACGATGATGAGGACTTTCTCTATTTCGAAGACGGATTTGACTATGACGGTGAAAACTATGTCTCCTACAACGATTTCATGGCCATGGTCAAAGAATATCTCGGGTATATGCCGAACACCCAGATTTTGGTCGACGGCGACTACTCGACTCTGTGCTTTGACTTCTCAGATGAAACTGTACGAATCCCACTCACCGAATACGACGAAATCGGTAATTTCACGTTTGACCGTGACGAAGCGATGTACTTCATTCTCCGTGAGCTCAGCTGGTATCGTTCCAACTTCATTGGAAAGACTTTCGTTCTTTCTAGAAATGAAGATGAAAAGGAGTATTCTGGCTATGGCTTCTATGTGATTTTCGACGACTATGGTGAGGCGTATCTGTCCTTCGACCAGAACTTCTCTGTCATATACAAAATCAACAATTATTCTTTCATGGACAACTCGAACTATTACTATATGTTCCTCTCGGGTGATGAGGTAAGCCAGTATTTCTATGACTGGCAGCTTAACAACGAGTAACCAAAAAGGCTCTCCTTAATTGGAGAGCCTTTTTACTTTTACTATTTTAATATTTTAAATGATCCTATAAGTGGTAAATCTTTTGCCTTTCCCTGTGCGGCATATACGATACCCATGATCATGAACACAAGTAGTGTAATAGTGCATGCAAGACTTAGAAGTCCACCTATAAATGGAATAAATGCAAGTATTACTGATAAAGGAACATTTATTATAGATGCTATAATTAGAATAAGTCCTTGATTGCTATGAAATCTTGCAAATCTAGATTGAGGTGCAGCAAAAATCGGTATTAGTATTAGTATTCCAAAATAAGCTAAGACTCCCATACCTTTATTATTTGCTATATCATTAGGATCAAACTCTGCTGTATGATCACCTACATTATTCACGCTACTATATGCTTGCTGTGTATTATTTTGATAATTCTGCTGATTGCTTTGTCCATATTGTTGTCCATTATTAGTACCATAATTTTGACCATTGTTTACGCCAAAATTTTGTCCGTTATTTTGAACATTATTTGTACCAAAATTTTGTCCTCCATTTGTTCCAAAAGCTGTTCCCATATTTTGAGCAGGTTGTTGTGGTGCTTGATAGTGTGGATTTGGAGCATTGCATCCAGGACAAACGTTCATAGAGTCATTTAGTTGTGTGCCACAATGTTCACAAAATGCCATATTATTCACCCCCATTCTCTTTTAGACATATATAACTTATTTATTAGTTATTTCTTCAAGTTCTAATAAACGATTCCATCTTTCATCTACTTCTTTTTGAAGTTCTTCAAGCATCCATTCATTTCCTGGAGCAAATAAGTGCTTAAATCTTCTTTGTGGTTTTAAAAATTCACTTACAGGAATTTTATTTGCTGGTTTATATGTAATGTGATATACACCATTTTCAACTTCATAAAGAGGCCAATAACAAGATTCAACCGCAAGTTTATTTATTTGCATTAAATCTTCTGTATTGTATCCCCAACCTCTTGGACATGGTGCTAAAACATTTAAGAAAGCACCACCTTCTGTATATATTGCTTTTTCTGCTTTTGTTGTAATATCGCTAAAATTGCCAATCGCAGCAGTTTGTGCAACATATGGTATATGATGATTTGCAATTACTTCTGTTAAATCTTTTCTTGGTTGTTGCTTTCCAGGAATAACCTTTCCAGCAGGAGAAGTGGTAGTATCTGCAAATCTAGGTGTTGCAGATGAACGCTGAATTCCGGTGTTCATGTATGCTCCATTATCGTAACAAACATACACCATGTCATGTCCTCTTTCCATTGCACCAGAAAGTGATTGTAGTCCTATATCATAAGTTCCACCGTCGCCACCAAAAGCAATGAATTTAGATGAATATTCTTCTGGCAATTTTCCTTGTTTTTTAAGTGATTTAAATGCTGCCTCAACTCCTGAAACAGTAGCTCCCGCACATTCAAAAGCTGTATGAATAAAACTATCTTTCCAAGCAGTATAAGGATACATGAATGTAGAAACTTCTAAGCATCCTGTAGCTGCACCTATTACTGCATGGTCATTCTCATGTAATCCTCTAAGGACTGCATTAACAACAACTGGTGCACCACATCCTGCACACATTCTATGTCCAGAGGCAAGACGGTTTTTCTTTTTCATGTTTTCTTTAAAATCATATGCCATTAGTCTCTACCTCCTTTTAATCCAAGGTATCTATATGTATCGGTAACCTTTTCTTGATTTGCAACTTCTTGTAAATCATTATAAACAGATTCAATATCTGAAACTTTAACGTCTCTTCCTCCAATACCATAAACATAACTTAAAACTTTTGGTGTAACAATGTTATTAACTAACATTGCTGAAGTAGTATCTGTAAATAATGGTCCTCCAACTCCATTTAAGCCCTCAGCTTTATCCATGATTGCAACAGCTTTTACATTCTTAAGTGCGTTTGCAATTTCTTCACCAGGGAATGGCCTAAACACTCTTGGCTTAACAAGCCCTGCTTTAATTCCCTGTGCTCTTAATTTATCTACGGCTTCTTTTGCAGTTCCTGCAGTTGAATTTAAAACAACGATTGCAAATTCTGCATCTTCCATTTTGTACTCTTCAATTAAGTCATATTTTCTACCTGTCATTTTGAAAAATTCTTCTTGAACTTCTCTAATAACTTCTTTTGCTTTTCTCATCGCTCTTGCTTGTTGATATTTATGTTCAAACAAAAACGGTTGAACATCAAGAGGTCCAATAGCTATTTGTTCATCTTTATTTAATAAATAATGTTCTGGGTGATAAGTTCCAACAAACTCTTTAACTTTTTCATCTTCAATTAATTCAATATTTTCAATTGAGTGTGAAGTTATAAATCCATCATAGCAATTCATTACTGGAAGCATAACATCTTTATGTTCAGCAATTTTAATTGCCATTAAAATATTATCGTATGCTTCTTGGTTTGTTTCACCATATAATTGTATCCAGCCTGAATCTCTAGCACCCATTGAATCTGAATGGTCATTATGAATATTTAATGGACCAGACACTGCTCTGTTAACACAGCTCATAACAATTGGAAGTCTTAATGAAGATGCTATATATAGCATTTCCCACATTAATGATAATCCATTTGCAGAAGTAGCTGTCATAACTCTTGCTCCAGCAGATGATGCACCAATACATGCACTCATTGCACTATGTTCGCTTTCAACCGGAACAAATTCAGTTGATACTTGTCCATTATTAACAAATGTTGAAAAGTATTGTGGAATTTCTGTTGAAGGCGTAATTGGAAATGCTGCGACAACGTCTGGATTTATTTGTCGCATAGCATTGGCAACCGCTTCGTTACCACTTAGGCGTTCTCTTATACTCATATCTTCCTCCTTGGTCGCTTGCATGAAAATTAGCGTCTTGCAAGCTCAAAATAATGATTATTTGTTATTTTCTATTCTATATCTTTAATTTGCATCAAAATTGGTATATTGCAAGGAAGCTAGGTGCGAGCACCGGAGGCGTACAATGGTACGTTGAGGATGCGAGACACCGAAGCTAACGAAGCAAGATGCCGATTTTCATGCAAATTATTTATTTCATTTCAATTGCATGGAAAGGACATGCCTTAGCGCAAACTCCACATCCCTTGCAATAATCATAATTAAAATCTTCCCTTTGACCATTTTCATTTACTGGTATTGCTCCATCTGGACAGCAAGGAACACATAGTAAACATTGTTTACATTGTTCACTTAAGAATACTGGTTTTTGTGAACGCCAGTCTCCAGTTTTAAAATCAACTGAATTACCAGCATCATATATTGTTCCACCTGGAGTCATCTCTTCCCAAGTTGATTTTGCATTTATTTTACTAGATTCAAACATCTTTATTCTCCTTTCTTTTTACTTGGCGCACCGTGCACCACTATATCAAAATCGTTCTTCTTTTTCATTCAAATTCATATTGACAACTTTTTACTTGTCAAATTCGAATCAAAATTAGTGTATCGCAAGGAGCTTAGACCTTTCAAAGCGGAGGCGTATTCAATTTAACAAATTAAATTGAATACAAGGATCATATGCGTGAGCTTTGCTTTGCAAACTCACGAGGGTCGCAATGCTTATCGCATTGCTTGACGTTGAGCATTTGAAATGGTCGTAGCGACACCGCGAGACGCTGATTTTCATTCGAATTTATGATGGTACGTTGAGGATGCAAGACACCGCAACTGACGACGCAAGATGCCGATTTTCATTCGAATTTTTAGCGAAGCGTCGATTTTCATTCGAATTTATATTCCTTTGACTTCGTGCATCGACCTACGCAAAGCTTCCATATTTCCTGGAATAACATCTGGCTTTTTAGCAAATTTATGTGCAAAAGAACTTTCCATATCCTTTAGAAAATCTTCTTCGGTCATTATTCCAGTAACTTTTACAACTGCTGCAAGCATTGGAGTATTAGGAAAATATTTTCCAAGAGTATCTATTGAAATCGTTTTTGCATCTATTGTACAAACTCTTCCAGAATATCCATTTAGTAGAGGCCTAATTTCTTCAGGTGCTTTTGTAGTATTAACAATTATTGCACCATCTTCTTTTAAACCAGCTGTAACATTAACCGCTTCCAATAAAGTATCGTCAACAACTACTACATAATCAGGTTCATAAATATTACTATGAATTCTAATTGGCTCATCAGAAATTCTGTTGTAACAAGTAATTGGTGCTCCCATTCTTTCTGGTCCATATTCCGGAAATCCTTGAATAAATTTTCCAGTATTAAATGCTGCATCTGCTAAAAGAAGCGATGCTGTTTTTGCGCCTTGTCCGCCTCTTCCATGCCATCTAATTTCTATCATTTTATATCATCATTCCCTTCGTAAAAATTCTAAAAATAATTGTACTTCATCAACTTTAAGTGTACTCTTTTTGAACCTTTTTTGTCAAATTATTATTATTTAAAACTTGTCTATATTTTATTGACTATTTACCCCTTTAATGTATACTAATCTTGTTTTATGTTGTAGGTAGTATGTTATGCATATTACTTTGAAAGGACTATATATGGTAACAATATATTTTTACGTAGATAGTTCTAAATTAGAAACAATTCAAAAATTTGGTCTTAAGTTATCCGACAACTATTCAAATGTCATTCCTATAAACGGACTTGAAAAAAGAGTTTTTGTTGGTCTGCTTAATCCAAAAGATGATTTAACAAAATATAATTCTAATGCGTATACTTGTTTGAAAGTGTTTCTTTATCCTGAACAATGCTACGTAATTAATGAAGTTGCTCTTATAATAAAGCAAAAAGAATATAATATAATACCCATTGCTGAATACGTGTTTGGAACTTTTGAAAATCCACGTGTTTTATTCAACACGTCAATATTGCCTGAACAAATATCAATTTTGAATAAAGATATTGATGAGCCGGTCTTATTTGATAATTCAAAAGATTTGTTTTATTATAACAAGATTCAAAATATGCTAGACACTTACAATCTGCAAGATATTTACTATGCTCTTTGTGAATACTTAGATTACAAAGATACAAAAATAACCGAGCAGGAAACAAACGAAAGAAAAGATAGCATTTACTAAATTTAATATTTTAAATTTGTGGAAGGAGCTAAAATTGATTATTAAGAAAATTAGTGATGATAAATTAAAAATCACTTTAGATACAAATGACCTTAAAGAAAATAACATTGATGTGCATTCTTTTTTAAGAAATTCGCCAGAGACCCAAGATTTTTTCTGGGATGTAATGCAAGAAGCAGAGAAAAAATATGGCTTTAATATCGATGAATCAATGATTAGAGTTGATGCAAGGGTTACAGATACGGGAACATTTACATTGACTGTAACAAAATCAACAAAAGAATTTCCTTGTTTTGATAAAAGTGACTATGATTATAAACAGCCTGACTTAAAACTTAAAAGAAAAACAAGTTCAAATATGTGTGGTCCATATGTTTTTCAATTTCAAAACATTGATGATTTGCTAGATTTTGCTAAAATTGAATCACATTCATCAAGATCATCTCTATACTCGCTTAATAAAGATTTTTATCTTGTTGTTGATACTTATGACCCACTTCTTTCAGAGTATTCAACTATGGTATCAAATCCTCTAGACATGCTCGCAAAAATACACGAATATGGAAAAGCAATATACAAAACAAAAGCTATTGAAACAATTAAAAATCTACTATAAAGAATTATGACGTTCATTTTTTTGAACGTCTTATCTATCTGGGTATGGCTCAGTTGGTAGAGCGCTTGCTTCGGGAGCAAGAGGCCGTGCGTTCGAATCGCGCTACCCAGACCACTTTTCCTATTTTATTGATTTTGTACACAAAATATAATATTATTAACACATATATAAGTCTTTTATATGTGTTTTCTTTTTTGATAGACACTAAGGGGGTGTAAGTATGTTTGCCTTAGCTGGAGTTCTTGTCGCTATGCTTTTTTACTATTACTTTCAAAGTCAAGCACTATACTTCAACCGGAACTATGGAAAAAAGCCCATTATTTTCTTTATTAGCATAATAATACTTGGATGTATTTTTCAGGTCATTTATACGCTAATTCAATAAAAAAAGATGGCCATTTAGGCCATCTTTTTATATGTGTAATCCAATTATATTTTTTAATTCTTCATATTTTTTCTTAGCAATTTCTGTTGTTATTTCTTTTCCTTTAGCAAGTATTTCTTCGATTTGATTGCTGTTAATTATTTGTTTATATCTTTCCTGAATTGGAGCAATATAGTTAACAACTGCATCTGCAACATCTTTCTTAAAAGTGCCATAATTTGCTCCTTTATATTTTTCTTCAATTTCCTTAATTGACATATTTGTTACTTCATGATAAATAGCCATCAAATTACTAATTCCAGGTTTATTCTCAATATCATACTTAATTAGCATTTCAGAATCAGTCGTTGCACCCATGATCTTTTTTCTAATAACTTCTAAATCGTCCAATAAATAAATTGTTCCTTTAGGATTGTCTGCCGATTTACTCATCTTTTTGCTTGGATCAATTAAATCCCCTATCTTTCCCGTTTCTTCAGGAATAATAGGTTCTGGAATTTTGAAAAAGTCCACTTTATATCTTTTATTAAAATTTTCTGCGATATCTCTTGCTAGTTCAACATGTTGTTTTTGATCTTTTCCTACAGGAATTCCATCAACATCATAAATAAGAATGTCTGCCGCCATCAAAATTGGATAAGTTAAAAGTCCTGCCATAAAGTTTTGGTGTTTCTGACTTTTATCTTTAAACTGTGTCATTCTTCCCAAAACACCATAAGGTGTATTACACTCAAGCACCCATGAAACATTTGAATGATATACATTATCTGATTGTAAGAAAATAATATTTTTGTTAGGATCGATTCCACATGCCAAATAAATAGCTATCAAGTCACGAATGTTGTTAGATAGTTTTTCAGGATCTTGAGGAATAGTAATAGCATGCATATCTGCAATGAAAATATATGTTTCATATTCCTCCTGATATTTAATCATTTGCTTTATTGCACCTATATAATTTCCAAGGGTTAAACTTCCCGTTGGTTGTAAGCCTGTTAATACTTTTTTCATTTATCTTAATTCTCCCCTTATTGTCTTTATAATTTGGTATTACGTTAACACATTTTTGCTTCAAAGTCAATCTGTAGCGCTATTTATAACTTAAAAAGTGCTGAAAGAATTAATCTTTCAGCACGTGATTTTAATATTTATTTTCATCTTCCTTATTAGTTTCTGCTTCCTTTTCTTTACTATTTTCACTTTCTTTTTCTAGCTTTTTCTTCTTTTTATGTCTTTTTACAAGTATTGTGATTATTATATCAAATATGATGCAGAAAATAATTAGGTTTCTAACAATTGGGAGTGATAAAATGGCAAAAAACATGTTTGTTTTTTTGTATTCTTGTGGTTTGATTGATATAGTTTGTTCCTGATTTTCAATAGTATTATCCTTCTTTTTTACATTAGAAATACTAATTGTTATTTCTTCTATTCTGTTTTCCCCACTTTTTTCTTGCGTTTTAACAATTTCTTTTACTTCGCCACTATCTTCTGAATCGACACTTTTTTCAGCTACAAACTTTTCTCCACTTAAAGAATTTGAATTATCTTTTGGCTCTTCAGTGGCAGTTGGTATTTCAGTAGCTATTGGTTCTTGCGTAACGATAGGTTCTTCTGATGTTATCGGCTCTTGTGTAATTACCGGTTCGTTAGTAACTTGTGGTTCTTCTGTTATTTGCGGTTCAACAGTAGCAGTTGGTTTTGGAGCTTCAGTGACATTAACAACCTCCGTAGCCTGATTCTTTTTAGCCGCTTCTCTTTCTTTTTGTAAATAATACTCTCGATTATACTTTACTTCCTCTTTTTTACCAATTTCAAATGATGCTAACATTTTGTTATAATCATCTATTCCATCTGTTGAATCTGTATAACTAAATGAAAATGAATGTATGTAACTATCCTCAAAACACATATCGATGATACTTTTTATTTCAGTAACTGTACCATCTTCTTGTGTAACATTTTGAGTTTTAATCGTTTCATAAAAAGTATTGTTTCCATATGTTTTTGAAATAGCTTCTGTTCCACTTGCGCCAGCAATGACAGATGCCATATCTTGTTCGGAAAACATGCTTTGAAACGTCTCTTTACTAATAAACGGTATCTTCTCTTTTAATTCATCATAAATATTTCTGTTTCCATATAATATTGATTCACTTAAATCTTTTCTATAGGTGTACTTTTTTTGAGGGAATTTTCCTTCCGCATCCATTACTACACCTTCGTATATCCAGTTATCCGCAACATCATATGATGCTCTCTCATCAATAAGTAATCCAAATGCAATCGATGAAAAACAAATCAATAAAATTAAACTAACATTCAAAAATATTTTTAATTGTCTTTTCATAATAATCTCCAGTTCTTTTGTATTCTAATTAATTATACAAACAAATATATGCTTTGTTAAGTTAAAATTACGTTACGTCATTTTCATTTACAACAATTAAGAATAGTAATAAAATATTTTTGATAATTATGTGCTTTATTTAAAACAAATGGAGGAAACATTATGAATTGTTGTGACTCAAAAATAATTGAAGAAACAAAGCAAATTTTAGAGAAATATCCAAATGAAAAGGATAGATTAATTGGAATTTTAAATGATGTTCAAGAAAAATTTGGTTATGTTCCTAGAGAAGCCCAATCAGAAATTTCAAAATATTTGGGAATTTCCCTTGCAGAAATATATGGTGTTATAACCTTTTATTCTAGATTTACTTTAGAGCCAAAAGGAAAATATAAAATTTCTGTCTGCCTTGGTACTGCGTGCTTTGTTAAAGGTTCACAGGCTATATTAGATAGGGTTAAAGAACGTCTAAAGATAGAGGCTGGTAAAACAACCGAGGATGGATTATTTAGCTTAGATGAGGTTCGCTGTGTTGGTGCATGTGGATTAGCCCCAGTATTTATGGTAAATGACGAAGTATATGGAAACGCAACTGTTAAGATGCTTGACGAAGTACTAGATAAACTAATGAATGAGTAGAATCGAAAGGAGAACTCCTATACATGAAAACAAGAGAAGAAATTGAACAAATTCGTGAATCTAAAAGAGAAGAACTTCAGCTTCGCGTAAATCAAAATTTACCTACAACAGAAAAACACATTTTAGTTTGTCGTGGAACTGGTTGCACTTCTTCAAAGTCTCCAAAAATAATTGAAGAAATGCGTAGAATAATCGAAGAAAAAAATCTTCCAAACATAAGAGTAATTCAGACTGGTTGCTTTGGTCTATGTTCAAAAGGTCCAATAGTAATAGTTAGACCTGAAGATACTTTTTATAGTCATGTTAAGGTTGAAGATTGTGCTGATATAATTGATGCTGTTGCATCTGGAACAAAAGTTGAAAGATTACTTGCTAAAGACGTTGACGGAAGTTTAGTAAATAGACTTGATGAACTAACATTTTATAAAAAGCAAAAGAGAATCGCACTTAAAAATTGTGGTGTAATTGATCCTGAAAATATCGATGAATACATTGCTTTTGATGGATATAAAGCTTTGGAAAAATGCTTATTTGAAATGTCACAAGACGATGTTATAAAGGAAATATCTGATTCTGGTCTTCGTGGACGTGGTGGTGCAGGATTTCCAACTGGTAAAAAATGGAGTTTTGTAAAAGCCGCAACTGGAGATATTAAATATATCGTTTGTAATGCAGATGAAGGTGACCCTGGCGCATTTATGGATAGAAGTATCCTAGAAGGTGACCCAAACTGTGTTCTAGAAGCAATGACTATTGCTGGTTATGCTTGTGGCGCATGTAGAGGCTTTATATATGTTAGAGCAGAATATCCTATTGCAGTTCAAAGATTAAAAATAGCAATTGGACAAGCAAGAGAATATGGATTTTTAGGTGAAAATATTTTAGGTTCTAACTTCTCATTTGATATAGAAATTAGACTTGGTGCAGGCGCTTTTGTTTGTGGCGAAGAAACTGCACTTTTAGAGTCAATAGAAGGAAAACGTGGACAACCAAGAGTTAAACCTCCATTTCCAGCAAACGTTGGTTTATTCGGAAAGCCAACACTAATAAACAATGTTGAAACATATGCAAACGTTACAAAAATAATTTTAAATGGTGCAGATTGGTATTCTGCAATCGGAACAGAAACATCTAAAGGAACAAAAGTATTTGCTCTTGGTGGAAACGTTGTTAACGTTGGTCTTGTTGAAGTTCCAATGGGAACAACATTAAGAGAAATAATTTATGATATCGGTGGTGGAATTCCTAATGGCAGAGAATTTAAAGCAGCTCAAACAGGTGGTCCATCTGGTGGATGTATTCCAACTCAAAACTTAGATACACCAATTGATTATGAGAGCTTACAATCAATTGGCTCAATGATGGGTTCTGGTGGACTTATCGTTATGGATAATACAAAATGCATGGTAGATATTGCAAGATTCTATCTAGACTTTACTGTATCAGAAAGCTGTGGAAAATGTAACCCTTGTAGAATTGGCACAAAAAGAATGCTTGAAATTCTTACAAAGATTTGCGATGGAAAAGGAACACTTGAAGACATAGAAAAATTAGAGAATCTAGCTAACCAAGTTAAAGCTGCTTCTGTATGTGGACTTGGTCAAACTGCTCCAAATCCAGTTTTATCTACAATGCGTTTCTTTAGAGATGAATATTTAGAACATGTTAATGAACATAAATGTAGAGCTGGTGCTTGTAAGTCAATGGCAAATATTGTAATAGACCCTGAAAAATGTAAGGGATGTGGACTTTGTAAGAGAAATTGCCCAGTTAATGCTATTTCTGGTGAAGTAAAACAACCTCACCACATTGATCCAAATATTTGTATTAAATGTGGAACATGTGCTGACAAATGTCCATTCCATGCAATTAGTAAATAGCCCATTTGTTTGAAAATCCGCACTCGCTGTGTCGCTACAACTACTCGCGTCCTCAACGTATCAATATACGCCTCTGGCGCTCGTAGTCTAAGCTCCTTGCGATATGTGTATTTTGACACAAACTTAATTGGTGTAAATCGCAGCACTGGCCTTTGGTCGCCATACAGGATTATTATTAAGCACATTAATGTATGATTATATTCGCTATAATTGTTCAAAAGGAGATTTAAAATGATTAATTTAACAATTGATGGAAAACAAATTCAATGTGAGGAAGGCCTTACAATTTTAGAAGCTGCAATGAAAAACGGAATTGATATTCCTACACTTTGCTTCTTAAAAGATATTAATGAAGTTGGAGATTGCAGAATGTGCATAGTTGAAGTAGAAGGTCGTAGAGGATTTACTACTTCATGTATAACTAAAATTGAAGAAGGAATGGTTGTTCATACTAATACTAAAGCTGTTCAAGATGCAAGAAAGACAACTTTGGATTTGATTTTATCTAATCATCACAGAGATTGTTTAACTTGCATTCGAAATGGAAATTGTGAACTTCAAAAACTTGCAGAAAAATTTAATGTAAGAAAAGTTAAATATGAAGGTGAATTGATTAATTATGAAATAGACGATAAGTCTCCTTCAATTGTTAGAGATTCGAATAAATGCGTACTTTGTAGTAGATGTACGGCAACCTGTAAAAAAGTTCAAGAAATTGGGGCAATTGAAAAATCTAATAGAGGATTTACATCATGTATATCAACCGTAAATGGTTGCTCTCTTGCAGATTCAAATTGTACTTTTTGTGGACAGTGTATTGAAAGCTGTCCTACAGGAGCTCTTCACGAAAAAGATAATACCGAAGATGTTTGGAAATTGCTTCATGATGAAAACAAATATGTAATCGTTCAAACTGCTCCAGCAGTTAGAGTCGCTATTGGTGAAGAATTTGGAATGTCAATTGGAACAAATGCTGCTGGCAAAATGGTAACTGCACTTAAAAATATGGGCTTTGATAATGTTTTTGACACAAACACCGGTGCGGACCTTACGATTATGGAAGAAGCAAATGAATTTTTAGATAGAGTTACAAATGGTGGCGTTTTGCCAATGATAACATCTTGTAGTCCTGGTTGGGTTAGATTTTGTGAAAAGAATTTTCCAAATGAATTATCACACCTATCTTCTTGTAAATCTCCTCATACAATGTTTGGTGCTCTATTAAAATCATATTATGCACAAAAAATTGGTGTGAATAAAGAAAACATTGCTGTTATTTCTGTTATGCCTTGTATTGCTAAAAAATATGAGTGTTCGAGGCCAGAGATGGAAGTAGATGGCGTTAGAGATGTTGACTTTGTTATAACAACTAGAGAACTTGCAAGAATGATTAAAGAAGCAAATATCGATTTCGTTCAACTTGAGGATTCAAAGTTTGATGATCCTATGGGAGAGGCATCTGGAGCTGGTGCAATATTTGGAACAACCGGTGGAGTTATGGAAGCTGCAGTTCGTACTGCGGTTGAAACATTAGAAGGCAGGTCTATTGAGCAAGTAGAATATAAAGAAGTTCGTGGAGAAAAAGGAATAAAAGAAGCAAATTTAAATGTTGCTGGAAAAGAGATTAAAATTGCTGTTGCCTCTGGGCTTGCAAATGCAAGAAAGCTATTAGAAAAAATCGAAAAAGGCGAATCTCCATATCACTTTATTGAGATTATGGCTTGCCCAGGTGGATGCATTATGGGTGGTGGTCAACCAATTCAATCGGCAAAAACTCGTATGAGTGTTGATGTTGCTGGTTTACGTAGAAAAGCAATTTACTCAATAGATGAAGCATCAACTATTAGAAAATCTCATGAAAATCCAGTTATGAAAATGCTATATGATGAATTTTTAGAAAAACCTGGAAGCCATGTAGCACATAAATATTTACATACTACATACAGTGAAAAACCATTATATGAAGGAGAATAAAAATGTCTGTCCTTATATTTTTAGTTTTGTCATTTCTATCTTTGTCGGGCTCACAATCAGAAGAAAACTTTAATGCATTTATATTGCCGGATCAATCAAAAGATATTTCAAATTATTCTTCCGTTGAACAATGGAAAAATGATTTAAGACAAGAAATGAACGAGTACAATTCTAAAACCAACGAAGAAAAAGAAGAATATCTTGGTGTTTCGGAAGCAAATGCAAAAAAACATATTCTTGATAAATATGGCTTTGAACCAGTGTTTGTAAAAAAGTATGCAGAAAGCAGTATAAATATGGTTGGTGGAACCGATGACGCTTTTGTAGGATGGAAGTATGACTATAGCGGTAAAGTATTACTAAAGTTTCAAAAAGATGGAAACAATTACTATGTACTTTCAAGCGGAAAATCTGACGATTCTACCTGCTATGATAATTATCAGTATGAAGAAATCAAAAACGCTATTGTTAAAGCATTAGATTCTAGCACAACTTCAAAAGCACTTGCTTCTGACATAAAATATGGAGATTCTTTTGAAATTTCATTTTCAGAAGGATATGCACATAATTTGATAAATAAAAAATTTACCGGAAACAATTTAAAAGATATTTTGTTTGACCTAAAAATTCTTGTTGAATATGAAAACGATGTTGACTTGAATTCTATTAATGCTGATTTTTTCAATTCTTCAACAACATTGTTAGCATTAAAATATAAATCTAAACAAGATTTTTTAGAAGCTTCGCGTGATATTGAAGAACTAGACAAAAACCTCTTTGGACTAGCTCACATACATTCATTTGATTATAAAATATTAGATTATGATATTCTAGAAAAAGCCCTACATATACAAGAATATCTATCAATAAGCAATCTACACCGAGAGTTACGTCAGCTAGATATTGTAGAATGTAATGGTTTATATGCTCTACGCATTAATCAAAATGTTCCTATTAAAATAGCACCTGGTTCAGTTGATAGCATTCAAGACTTTTCTAACGACAAAGATATTCCATATTTGATTGATGATCAGCTCTCTCCTGCTTACAGTATTTCTTATGATTTTTCAAATGATGAAAAAAGAGATTATAATGACTATTCGGTTTTCTTATATTTTCCTGTTTCACAATTAAAGAATTTTGAAAAATATAGGCAAGACACTGATAAATATAGACTTATGATTGGTATGCAAACAACAAATTCAAAAGCCGGTCAAAAATATCACGAAGAAGCAAATGGAATTATAACCAATACTCTTTTCCATTATAATGGCAAAGAATACTTACTTGTTGAAAGTGGACACACGTATTCTATGAATTTTTCAAAAGACTTTAACTTTGCGTTGTTAGGATACTGTATAGATAATTGGAAATCTCGAAATTAATTAAGAATTAAAATATAATGGACGTCCATCAAAAGTTCATAATTTCGAACCTTTGATGGACGTCCCTATAATTTTCAAAAATTATTTCTTTTCGTAGATAGTATCATTTCCTAGGCTATCTAATATGTTTAGCTTATTGCCATCAATACTATATGTCGATACAAATGGATCTGTATTACCATCATAAAGAATGCTAATTTTATCGCCATCTAGTTCATATGTAAAATCTTTTCCAGCATAAGATCCTGTTCCGTCTGCATTAAAAATGTAAGTATATGTTGTATTTGGATATGTCCAACTTCCAACTATACCATTTCCTCCTTTAGCACCTTCCTCTCCACAACCTGTGAATACTAGTACCATTGATACTAAAACTACTGCTAAAATAGTTAAAATTCCTATTTTTTTCATTATTATTCCCCCTTTCATTATTTATATTTTCATATTAATTGTAGCAATCACAAAAAGTGATATCAATGATTTGAACAATTTTTATTCAAATATTCTTTTATACTCGTAAGATGTTTCTTTTCCTGCAATAGACAAAACCAAATATTCTGACTTAGAGTAATCTTCGTATTTATTTATTGTATTATTTACAGACAGAAATTTGACACCTCTTTCTAAAGAATAATCCTGGAAAAAACCACTGTGAACAACAATAATATTTTTCTTTGTGCTACGTTTTAATTCACAAAGCATATCTACAAATGCTTTTCTTTCCTTCAAATCTGTAAATTTGTCTATTGTATTATTTAGTACTATTACAATATTATCTGTCTCGTCTCCGTTAATATCACTTACAATATTTGCATATTGGTCACCATCAGATTTTCTTATGCTATTTTGTGATATATCCATCATTATAATTGTACAGTCATCTTTAGAAACCGTTCTGTATCCATTATTTTCGATAGTTTCTTTTAACATTTTGTTGTAACTTACACTATATTTATCAACATCATCAACAATACTTTCGCCAGAAACCGCATATTTTTCTTTATTATCCGAAATTGAATCAATAAATACTAACAAATCTGCAGTATTATTAATAGAATCTATCATTTTTTGATTTTTAAGCCAATTTATCATGTGAGTATCTGTACTAAAATCATTTAAAAATGCTATATCATATGATTTACTTCCGCGAATGCTTGTGTTATTTGCGTCTTCAAGTTTTACATCTTTTGGAATATCTATAATATCTGTTGTATCTTTTGTATTTGTATAATATCCAAAATTATCTACATAAATAGAGCCTTTACTTCTAATGTTTTCATCGTTTTGTGCAAGATATATATCTGTTATTTTTAATGGCAATGTATAGTTTCTAATATTATAAACTACTTCTTTCCAATAGCATTCCGGAATATTATCTTGAAGAATTATAATCCTTGTATCTCCATTTCCATCAAGCATTTTGATTTTTAATTTTTCATCTTTATAATTCTCACTAAAAATCCTAAACGCGATAGAATTTGCTTCTTTTGGAACAATTATTGGTTCATTCATTACAATATATGCTCCTCTAACTTTTGCGTCTCTATCAAAATCATAGTCTAATTTTACGCTAGACTTACCAGAATAATAGAATTCATTAGAAATTGAAGTGTTTCCTCCGACCTCATCAGGATATGGATCGAAATAATAATCTACTTCTTCAAAATCATCTAAAGCAATAAATTTTTGAGATTTAATAACTACTTTTGCAAATGTTGTACAATTACCTTTTTTTATACTTAAAATGTATGTTCCTGCAGTGTTTGCAGTAAACATATGTCCTTCAAAGATAGCATCTTCTGGTATTTCTTCTTCTTTTTCATTTTTATAGTATTTATAAATATTTTCTTCAAATGTTGTGTCATCTGTTTTTGCATAATATCCGTTTCTGTTTTTTGCTTGCATATTAAACCATACTTTTTCTCCAGGTTCAATTGTCCTTGATTTTGGGCTTATAAAAATCTCATTAACAT
Organism: Bacillota bacterium; assembly: GCA_016280725.1. Classification (GTDB taxonomy): domain Bacteria; phylum Bacillota; class Clostridia; order TANB77; family UBA1234; genus RGIG6105. The sequence continues at coordinate 63,395 of JAEEHF010000122.1, forward strand.
CGCTTAGAATATTAATTTCTTTAGTAGCCTTAATCTTTCCAATCCTTGCTATAACAGTTACTTCTCCAACAACATCTCCAATAATTGTGCCATCTTCAATTTTTACATCAACGCCATCATAATCCCACGAAACATCTCCACTATCTATTTCTATAGGCGCCTTATATTTATTTAGCCCTATTACACTTATTGGAGCTTTTTCATGAACAAATATATTTGTATTATCAACTTTAATAACTAGTTCTTCAAGTTTTTCTGATTCTGGTGCTGTACTAACTACGCCAACTCCGTTTGCAACAAGTCTTTCTGTGCCACCACTTGGAGTATTTATTTCTGTTAAATTTGTATTTCCAAGGCGTCTTGCAACCATAGTTGTAGACCCACCCCCATCTAAATTGATGGCATTATATATGTTTATTCTTTTTAAAAATTCTGCAAGTTCTTCTTGTGTCATTCCAATACTTGTTGAAATTCTTCCATCTACTGTTACAAGGTAAATTTTATTTCCATCTTTATTTGTTCCAATTGCAGTTCTTGGATTTCTGCCAGTAATATTATGTGAAAATGATTCTGGAATTTGACCATTGTCTACAAGTTTTGCTCCGCCAGAGATTGCAAATTTTATTTTTTCTATATCAAATGAACTTCCTGTATCATATGATACTTTCGTTCCAACACTTATTAAGCTTTTTAATAATTGATTTGCTTTTTCTTCAATTATAATGACAAATCCATTTTTAGGAATAACTGCTCCTTCTTTTCTATCCCTAATTTCAATGCATTCACCATCATCTATAACAAATTCTGTGCAGTATAATTCTTCATTTGAACCATAAGATTTTTCACCCCACTCTGGAGTATAAATCGTTGGCACACTTAAATCTGTAGAGTATTTGTTAATATCTGATACCTTGATTCTTTCTCCGCCAACATTAATATGAATATCGTTTTTAAGATATTCATAAAATGGTTCATTTTTATCGTTTAGATAAAGTGTAGCAAATTTGTCTCTTGAGTCATTTTCGGATGTTGCAGATGTCATTAATCTGTGATTTTCTGCAAGAATTCCAATTGAATGTCCTTTTCCTGATACACCAGAAAAAAAGTCGCCATTTATACCAACGATAGCGCCTTTATTCTTTGTCATTGACATTGTACTAGCTAATTTTGCTACACCTTGATCAGATACAAGCGTGACTACATTAGTATATTCGTCATTAGTATCTATTTCAATTACGTTTGCAACCACCCAGCCATCATTCGTTAATAATTCATATTTTGATAGCATAGTTCCTGTAGATATTTCCTCTGTTTCCTTAATCGTATGAATAATCGAGTTTGCATATGTATTAGCAAGCATTAAAACATACATAATAATGCTTGCTAGAATTATTATTTTTTTCACTATTTCTTTTCACTCTTTTCTGTCCTAATAAGTCTAATTCCTTTTATTCTCTTTCTAATTCTTGCTTGTCTTTGTAATTCTCCTATTGTTTTAGACTTTATTTCATTAGCCTTTTCTATCGTATTTTCTTTAACGCCATTAACTTTTTCTGTAACCCTATCTTTTGTTTCAACTACATTTGTTTTTATCTTTTTTGCAGTTTCTTGAATCATTTCCTTTCCAACATTAAGCTTTTCTGTAAAAGCTGTTGGGAAGGCAAGAATTATTCTTCTAATAGGTGCAGATTTTTCAAGAAGTATTTGTCTTACTTTTGTTGAAGTTTCCTCTGTTGTATCTTTAGTATTATTTGCAATTGATTCTTTAATGCTCATTATTTTATTTATTACATTAAGAGAAACTACTATATCTATAATCAATATGCAAAATGTACTAATTGAAAACACATTAATAACATCCAAAGGAACACTCTTTATAATGTTAAGAAAAAACGGAGAAATAAATTTTACTATTAGTACTCCAGATATTGCAAACAAAGCCAGTGTTTCCAAACATATTCTGCCATTTATATTAAATTTCTTTTGCGAATAATCCCACCATCTTGTATGAAATAATTTTTCCATTATTAAACTAGTTAAATATTCAAGTGTTCCGCATAGAATCATAGAAAGTGAAAATACCGCGAATATATCGCCTTCATATTGTGAGAATAATAGCGTAATTAAAACCGCTCCAATTCCATAAATTGGACATATAGGTCCAATTAAAAAGCCTCTATTTACAAATTTTTTTGATGCTTTTAATTCACCTATTACTTCAATAAGCCAACCAGAAAAAGAGTATATTAAAAATAAGCAAAAATATTTCTCTATAATTTCCAAAGATATCATTTAATCACCTAAAAAATTGTATAATATATTATTTCATGTAATCATATACTTCACATGCCCATTCATATTCTGTTTCATATTGTGGAAGCACATAAAGTACACCTTCTTTAATAATTATCTTATTTTCTAAATTTTTGGTAAGTCCGTTATCTAATATGTAATCTATTCTATCTTCAAGTGTTCCGTTTTTATCTTCAATTCTGGCAGTGTTTTCAGCTCTTTCAGATTGACCATCCCATTTTAATTCTTTTGAATTAAAGTTTTGATTTGCATTCTCATTCTCCATTAAAAATGCTGCCTGTGCTCTTGTTTCATATGCCTGCAATGAATAAACTGCATTTTCTAAGTCTGCCATAAAGGATGACTTTTGAGCTTTACCTACATTTGACATGCTCATATTATAAGTTATTCCTGCAATAATAATTATTACAATCATTGTTATTACGAGTGCAACCATCGATACACCATTTTTATTCATGTTTTTCACTCCAATCTATTTAGAAAATTGATTAATAGTTTCTTCAATTTCACTCATTATTTCAGTGCACTTTTCTTCAGTCACAGCTTCTGCTTTAATTGTAAGATTTGGACCAGTATTTGATGCACGAACAAGACCCCATCCACCATCATATATTACTCTGGCACCATCTATATCTATTACTTTGTATCCTTTTTCTTTAAAGCAATTTACGCATTTTTCTACAATTTCAAATTTAGTTTCATCTGTAACTTTTACTATTTTTTCAGGTGTTCCTATGTATCTTGTAATTCCATCCAATAGTTCTGAATACTTTTTATCTGTATTAGATAATATTTTTAATATTCTTGCTGTTGAATAGAAGCTATCATCAAACCCAAAATATTCATCATTAAAATAAATATGTCCAGCATATTCTCCAGCAAATACTAGATTGTTTTTTCTAATATCTGCTTTTATTAATGAGCTTCCAACCTTTACAAATCTAGGTTTTGCACCTATTCTTTCTAAGTCTTCATATAAACTTTGTGTACATTTTACGTCTAAGATTGCATCTGCACCTGGATATTTCTTTATTAAGTCTCTCCAAATAATTATCATGAATTCATCGCCAAAATTGATTCGTCCATTTTCATCAAAACATATAATTCTATCGGCATCACCATCATAAGCAATTCCAATGTCACATTTATTTTCACGAATGAATTCTTCAAATGCAAGCATATGTTTTTCTTGAGAAGGGTCTGGATGATGAATTGGAAAATTTCCATCAGGAGTTTCACATTCAATTAAAAAGTTTTTAACTCCAAGTCTTTCTAAAAATTCTCGTGCAAACCAACCTGCGGCACCACTCCCGCAATCAACAGCAACTTTTAAATCTCTATTTCCAAGCTTTACTCTATCGACAATGTATGAAATATATTCTTCTCTTAAATTATGCTCTATAACTTTGCCCTTTTCTTTGGATTCATCAAATTCTCCTTTTTCTAAGAATCTTCTAAACTCTTGAATTTCCTCACCATAAATTGTATCTTTTCCCATTCCACACATCTTAAAACCATTATATTCTTTAGGATTATGACTAGCCGTAATCATTATTGAAGGCTTAATATTCAAAATTTCTCTTGCAAAATATGTCATTGGAGTCATGCAATGTCCAATATCTATTACATCCATTCCAATTGAATTTATTCCTTCACAAAGTGCTTTAAATAAACTGTCGCCGGAAAGCCTTGCATCTCTGCCAACAATTATTGAAGAGTTTCCTTCTCTTTTCATTAACGTTGCAAAACCTTTTCCAATAGCAAGTGCGACATTCTCGTCTATTTCTTCAGGAACAATTCCTCTAATATCGTAACCTCTAAAAATATTTTTTGAAATATCCATTTTTACCTCCATTAAAAAAACTATTATTCCCTTTATATTATTACAAAATAATTAAAAAAAATAAAAATGTTAATTTATTTCTTTCTTATATTATATAATTATGATAGCTAAAAATCTATCATTTGAAAGGAAATACTTATGAAGAATTTATTTAACAAAAAGAATTCGGGAATTTCCCTTGTAGCTTTAGTAATTACAATAATAATTATAATAATTATAGCAATGATTGTATTAGTTCAATCATATAATGTTGTTGATAAAGCCAATTATTCTCAGTTTGTAAACGATATACAAAATATTGAAAATAAGGCTAATTCTATGCAGCTCCAATTTCAAAAGGAAAAACGTGACGACTATTCTTTTTCTGCGTTAGGCTTTAAGAAAGTAATAGTAAATAAAGCTCCTTGGACATTTAGAAGCGCAGATAAAGATATAATTACAGGGTATGTCGTTGATTTAAATACTTTGGAACTAGCATCTATAAATAGAGGAAAAGGTTCTATTCCTAGTTCAAATGAGGTTTCCTTTGGAAGTAATACTGACCTTTTTATTATAGATAATGGCGGAAAAGTTTTTTATTTATCTGGATTTCCAGATGATAATAATGCGATTCATTACAATTCTAATGTCACAAAAAGCAAGGGAATTACTGGACCAGTTATTAGCAACGAAAGATTTTCTCTAATAGAAGAAAATAGGCGAGCTCTTGTTTCTTGCGATGTCGTTTCGGAATTAGGCGGAAGCCTAAAAGTATACTTTAATGGAATTGAAGGAAGAAGTACTAATGGAAAAACTTATCAAGCTACTGTTAGCAGAAATGGGATTTATTATATTAGGGCATTAGAAACAGATGGCCTTTTATCTTTAAGTAAGGTCGAGGTGTCAGGAATCCTTGAACAACCAGAAATAACAGATACACCTTCGCCATCTCCTACTAATACTCCTACTAATACTCCTACACCTTCGCCTACTTCTACACCTACATATACACCAACACCAAGTCCGACTCCAACGCCGTCACCTACATTTACACCGACACCAAGCCCGACTCCAAGTCCTACTCCGAGTCCTACACCGAGTCCTACACCGAGTCCTACACCGAGTCCTACTCCGAGCCCTACACCAGTGCCAAATTTCACAGCTACAATTACAATTAATAAAGATAACGTAGCATGGGAAAATAGCGGAATAAATGTTGCATTATATCAGGGAAATACTCGTAAATATAGTTATAATAGCGCAACAAAGACTGGTTCAACAATTGTATTTAGTAACGTTACCTATGGCGAATATACGATAAGAGCAACTAAACTAAGTCAAAGTTTAACAGCACTTGTTGATACAGAAATACCTGTTTCGTATAGTTCTCATGATGTTACTTTGGATTATTACACTATTTCTAAATCTCAAAGTGCAAATACATCGTTAACCGTGCGAGCTAACTCAGCTACTGGAACGGACATAAATAATAACACTCAATTGTTAAAAGGACAAACTATTTATGCTAATGTAACAGCTTCAAGTGGACGTATCCCAAATTTGAAGATTAATGATGTAGACTCTGAAATTCCTGCTACTTTTGCATTAAATGGTACTTCAAATTTCACGTCTTATTATACAAGGGAAAAATATGCAATTACATACAACACAAATACTACAGAAACAGTCACTGGAATGCCCGAAAATCAAGAAAAAGAATATGGTTTATCAATTAATCTTTCTTCCTCAATTCCAGAAAGATATAGTTGGGTATTTTTAGGTTGGTCTGAAAACGCTTCTGCTACAGAATCGACTTATAATCCAGGTGCGAAATATACGGCGAACGCCCCACTAACACTGTATGCTATTTGGAGAGCTCCTATATTATCGTTTGATGGAAACGGTCAAGACATCTCTTCAATACCAGAGTTAGCGTCAAGACCTGTAACACCTGGCTCAATTGCCACTATACCATCTACTAATAAATCTGAGATAATGTCTCCAGTTACAATGCATAGTTTTGAAGGATGGGCAAGTAATCTTCAAGATGCTGTAGAAAGCGAAAGTGGAGAAATTGTTGAATATTATCCTGGAGACCAAATTACAATTACAGGAGACACTACTCTATATGCAGTATTTACATTTGATCAACCAGATTCAGTGGCAAATGCTCCAATACTTGGTGATGGAATGAAAGCTGTATGGTGGACAGATGAAAATGATCCAGATAATAGCGAAGTAATAGCAGATAACTATTCTGAAGGTTCTTATAATTATGTTTCAATTGGTCATGATGTAAGAGATGAAAAACAATCAAAATGGGCAAATGCCATTACAGAAGATGATCATAGTTACTGGGTATGGATTCCTAGATTTGCTTATAAAATTCATTCTTTTAAAAGTAGTGATAGATTATATAAAAATGAAATAGATTTATACGAAGATCATAGCAATAATAAAGCAGGACAAATTGAAATATTATTTTTGGCTGGTACTTCAAATCAATATTTGGGAGAGGATGGTATTCTACATGACTTGCCAGATGGCTACATTGTTCATCCTGCATTCCAAAAGATAACAGCCGAAGAAGAAGTAGAAGGTTTAAATTCATTAGGCAAGTGGGATGGAGAACTTGAAGGATTATGGGTTGCGAAATTTTCATCAAGTATAGAAGAATATGATAGCGATGAAAACGTATGGAAAAGCAAGGCTCAACCTTTATCTAATAGAACTATAAATGCATCTGGAATTTCTTCTGAAGAATTAAGATTGGTTTTTAAACCAAATTGTTATATGTTTGGTACAAATGATATGTATTCTCGTCTAAAATTGGTAAATAGTGCATTGAGTTCTCACATGATAAAAAATAGTGAATGGGGAGCCGTAGCATATTTAGCATACTCAAATTATGGAAGAAACGGAAATGAAGTTTCATTAAGCACTAATTCTAAACATATAACCGGAAGTGGAAGAGGAACAGGTGATAATAAGTTTAGTTCATATTCTTTATCAATAGATGAGCTTAAATCTTCGGAGCATGTTTGGTATAAATCTCTTGGAAAAAAAGTTAGTTCAACAGGAAATATATATGGTATATATGACATAACTGGTAGCGAAACAAATAATGTTAGTACATATGTAAATATTGAAGCATCTAGCTTGCAAAATAATCCTGCTATAGTAAATGAGACAGAATTAAAGTATAAGCAGGTTTATCCATATGATGCTACAGGCTCATCTTATGAATTGTTAGGAACCAATAAAATCGTAGGTGATGCTTATTATGAAATAACTGATGGCTCTCATCGTGGTTGGCACAATTCTGTTGTTGCAAATATTGGTGACTCTTACTGCTTTTCTGTAAGAGGAGGCAATGCTGTTAATTATACTTATAAAACACAGATTGGTATTTTTCATCAAAACGCAAGCAGGGTACTTAATGATATTTCAAGAGCCGTATTGGCAATAGGAAATAATCATATAGTAACTTATAATTCAAACACCGATGACAACACTGTTTCTAATATTCCTGTTTCTCAAGAAAAGAGAGATGGTTTTTCAATTACTTTAAGTGATCAAGTTCCATCGAGAACAGGTTATACATTCTATGGATGGACAGACTCTGCAACATCGATAAAGCCAGTATATCAACCAGGCGACATATATTCTAAAAACGGTGATGCAACATTATATGCCATATGGATGCCAGATGAACATGTAACATACAGCGCAGTAAACACAGAAACAGGAACAGGAACATATAGAGATGGCACATCACAGAATTTGGTCGCATATCAAGATAACACTGAAGTAACAAAATATTACCATACATCCAATATAGATGATTCTGGTATGGCAATAGGTATATATGAAAATAATTTAGATACAACAAAAATTGTAACAATTCCTAATGCATCTTCGTTACATATTAAACTATATTACTCAACAGAAACAAGTTCTGACTGGGTTTGTGTATGGGCAGGAAGTCATCCTGAATATACTGCGTCAAAAAATTCTTCAACTAGTAAACTAGGTGCCAAAACTGGAAGAATTAGCGGTGGAGCAAAAATAACATTTGAAGATGCAACACTAATTGAAGGAGATATCGAAGGTGACTCCGTAACATTTGGCTTTAAATCCGATAGTTCGGCTTCATATTATGGATGCTATGCAATTATTACAGGTAATGGAACTGGTTCTATAGCTGGTGATTATGAAGAACCAAAGCTTATAAATATGAATATTGTCGGTTGGGCAGATAATAATAATGCTACCATTCCAACATATATAACCGAAGCAGACGTAATAAATGCTAAAGCTCCTAATGGAACAGTATATGCCGTATATGGTTACGTTATAAAATATGATGCAACTGGTGGAACCACTGTTCCAAATGGCATAAAATTAAAGAATGTTGATTTAACTCTACCTACTACAACAAAGACTGGATTTACATTTATGGGATGGGATGAAAATCCAAATCAAAATCCTGAAACACCAACTTATGTTGGAAATTCTGCAACGTATTCATCAAATGCATCTGTAAAATTATATGCAATTTGGAAAGCAAATGAATACCATATTACTTATAATGCTAATGCAGATACAGATACTGTGACAAACATGCCAGATAATCAAGTAAGGTATGGTGGAACAACAATACAATTGTCAGATAAAGTTCCGGTAAGAGGGGACTATACTTTCTTAGGTTGGGGAACATCTGCTTTTTCAACATCTGCAAGCTATCAACCAGGAGGAAATTATTCATCAAATAGTAATACTGCCTTATATGCTATTTGGTATCACAATGTTTCATATGATGCAAACGGTGGAACGGGTGCTCCAAGTGCACAAAAGAAAATAGATAAAATAACTTTAACATTAAATACAGCAAAACCTTCTAAAGAAGGCTTTACCTTCGCTGGTTGGGGGTTAAGTGCTTCTTCTAGTGATGTAGTATACAATCCTGGAGATAATTTTACTTTAGAATCAAATACAATTTTGTATGCAATATATGGTGAAACAATTACTTTTGATGCAAATGGTGGTTCTTTAGGAAGTATTCCAACTGAACTCCCAAAAATAAATGGTGTTGCAATAACAATACCTAATCAAATACCAACAAAACAGGGTAGTGCATTCCTAGGTTGGAGTAAAAATTCAAATGACGTAGATGGCACATATCTTGCTGGAGCATCCTATACAGACGATGGTCCAACTACGTTATATGCTATATGGGGAACAGAATATACTATAACTTACAAATCTCCAAATTACGCATTTAGTGATGAAACTACTACAAATGTTGTAAAATACTCTGTTAATAATCAATCGTCTTCTATACATCCATGTACTAGATATTCACATACGCCAAATATTTATAATAATGGTATTGCAAATGGAACTTACGAAAATAATTTAAATACTACAGAAGTAATTACAATACCTGGTGCTACATCTCTTCATGTAAAACTATACTACGCAACTGAAAGTACGACCTATGACTGGGTTTGTGTATGGGAAGGTAATCATCCAGATTACGACCCATCAATCAATTATTCAACAAGTAAACTCGGTTCTAATACTGGTGCATCTGGAAAATTCGGTGGAAATTCTGGAACAACAATGCCATCAACATATATTGAAGGTGACATAGAAGGGGACTCTGTAACATTCGGCTTTAGAACAGATGGAAGTGGAAGATACTATGGCTATTATGCTATTATTACTGGTAACGGATATGATGCAAGCGATTTTATAATTTCTGGTACATATAAAGAGCCTCCTGTTCCTAATAAGTATGGATTCCTTGGCTGGAGTATGACAGCTAATTCAGATAAAGTATCTTATGATAATGAATCCGATATTGTTTATAAGACTCCTGGAAATATGACACTATACTCTGTTTGCAAACGAGTTATAGCAACAAACGATATAACAATTAATATTAGAAAAGACGATGAAACATGGGATAACAGTGGTGTAATTATAAAGTTATATCAAGATGACAATTTAAAGTCTTCTACGAAGATTAGTACTGGGAGCTCTTTGAAACTTACTGTAGCTCCTGGAATATATGATATACGCGCTGTAAAAAAAGCAGGAAGCACAAATAGTAATAACGATTATTATTGGAGTACAGGTTATGTGGAAGCAATTGAAGATGATATAGATTACACAATTGATTACGTAACTGTTACATCATCTGCTAATCAAAGTACTTCTCTAAATATATTTGAGAACAGTGAATCAGGAATTAATTTACTCTCTTCTGTAAGTACTAATTCTAGTTCATCAAGTGTTTCTACTGGACAATTTTTAAAAGGTTTGACATTATATACAAAAGCAGAAAAACTATATTCAAACTCTGATTTAGATCCTCATTTGAAAATAGATGGCGTATTAACAGATAATCCAAATACGGTTGTTCTAAACACTGCTACAGCTTTTGAATCATTTGGAACATGTACAATAAGCTACGATGCAAATGCAGGGAATGACACTGTAACTAATATGCCAGAATCA
>JAEEHF010000123.1 GCA_016280725.1 Bacillota bacterium
CGCAGCTATGTCGCCAGAAAAACGTGATTAGTATGTTCGTCCTTTCTTTTTAACTTCTTTGTTAAAAGAAGAAATTATGAACCTTCGTGTTGAAACCGAAGGCGTTAATGTAAGATTAAAGGGCGCTTCGCGCAATATAGGGCACGATAAATTTTCTGCGGTTGAATATGGCCTTTGGTATTTAAAGAATGAAGAAGAAAGTAAAAAGAAAAAGAAATTCTGCGCGAAGGATTGGCTTTTTCTAAACTAATGTATTTTTAAGTAATTCCATTTTATTGTATTAAAAATTTTTGGGCATTTTTTATGAACATAATTTTTAGTTTTTTTAATACTATATGAGATATATTGGTCAAGATAGATTAATTTTATTTCAAGTTTTTTCATATTCTATAAAGAAGGAGCGGTTATGAGATCTAGCTATGGAGAAATAAAAATAGAAGAAATTCTTGAAGCGGCTGGTCTTGATTATCAAGAAGAGTATATATTTCCTAATTTAAAAAGTAGTAATAACAAACCGCTTCGCTTTGATTTTGTTATTTTTGATGATACGGGTGATATTGATTTTATTATTGAATATCAAGGTATTCAACACTATGAACCTCGTGCAAAATTCGGCGGAACAAAAGGATTTTATCAATAGCAATTCAATGATAAATTAAAACGCCGTTTTTGTAAATTAAATGGATATAAATTAATAGAAATTCCGTATTGGGATGAATAGAAAATAACATATGATTATATAATGAAACTTGCGGGCTATTAAGGAGGCAAAAGTTTGGATAACATAAAAGAAACTCAAACTCAAGAACAAATCCATAAAAAAGGATTTAGTTTCATTGACCACCCAACTACCGATATGCCTGTAGATTACAACAAGATTAAAATTGGCCTTAAGACTTTGATAGATGCTACTATAGATATAAATACCTATAGTAAAATATTACCTCCACAATATACTACAAAGGAAGGAATATTGCGGGCGCTGGCAGAAAAAAATTATCCAGCGCTCCGCGCCATTTCCGAATATTTTTACAATATGAGTGGTATCTATCGTAGAGTTTGTAATTATTTTGCGCAGTTATACAGATATGACTGGTATATTGAACCAGAAATATTAGAAAATGAAGTTAATGAAGAAAAAGTTGTTGCTGATTTTAATAAAACATTGAATTTCTTGGATAATTCTTATCTAAAGAAAATGTGTGGCGATATAGCATTAAAAGTTGTAAAATATGGTTGTTATTATGGCTATATAATTGAGTCAAAAGAGCGTATTATCTTACAAGAATTGCCGCCGGAATATTGCCGCTGTTTATATCATTCAGAAGGTATGCCCGTTGTTGAATTCAATATGGCTTACTTTGATGATAAATTTCCTGATGAAACATATAGAGATAAAATTCTAAAGATGTTTCCAGACGAATTTTTAACTGGATATAAACTTTATAAAAAGCGTAAATTAGAAGCAGAAAGTGAATATTTAGTAGGAGAAGATGCCAAAGATTGGTTTTATCGCCGTTGGAGTATTTATGGGTGGTATCCATTAACTCCGGGCTCTGTTGTTAAGTTTAACTTAAATGGTAGCGATATTCCTACTTTCGCGTCAGCTATTCCAGATTTAATTAACTTGGATACAGTTCAAGGATTAGACCGCCGTCGTCAGATGCAACAATTATTAAAAATTATTGTTCAAAAACTTCCAAGAGACAAGAATGGTGATTTAATATTTGACGTAGATGAAGCGCGCGATATTCACAACAATGCGGTTGCTATGTTAAAGCGCGCGATTGGTGTTGATGTTTTAACAACCTTTGCCGATGTTGAATTGTTAGATGTATCTGATAATGTAACGGCAGATGCAGCCAGCGATTTAAGCAACTCAGAGCGCCAAGTTTATAACGACTTGGGCGTTTCCAGAAACTTATTTAATACAGACGGCAATCTTTCATTGGAAAAATCTATTTTGGACGATGAATCCACAATGAGAGATTTAATTATTCAATTTAATTAGTTCTTTAGCTATATTGTTAGACATTATAGCACAAACCGCCGCAAGTATAATTTCCGCTTTTATATGCTTGAAACAACGCAATATAATTACAAAGAGATGTCGAAGATGTATAAGGAACAAACGCAAGTTGGTTTCTCGAAGATGTTACCTCAGATTGCTCTTGGTCATTCACAGAGTATGATTATGAATACTATCTTCTTCGAAAATACAATTTTACATCTTAGCGCTATTATGGTTCCTCCTCTTATGAGTTCTACTTTGAGTTCAAACGATATTTTAGATATTACTGGTCAAAGATTAGGTTCTAAAATTGATGCTGTTAGTGGTAGTGATGGACAAAAGCAGGGCCGGCCAGAAAAACCAGAAGATGAGAAATCAGATAAAACAATAGCCAATCAAGAAAGTATGAGTTAAGGAGAATAACGGTGCAGCATATAAGTATAGCAAGTTCACCGATGGAATTGGTGGAAATTACACCGATTAATCCCTTAATTAGTCGTTGTGTAATAAAGGTCTGTTATGTTGGACAAGACCCTAATAGAAATGGGTCAATAATTACAAAAGAAGTTGCTACAAAGATGGCAAATTCTCTTCCTGGCTCTCCTATCGTTGGTTTTTATAATGAAACTAAAGAAGATTTTGAAGAACATAATGCTGTTATTGAAATTGCTGGTGGAGAATGGAAGTTTAAAGATAAGACTCGTCCCTATGGATTTGTTGATTTAGGTGCGCGTGTTTGGTTCCAAAAATTTGTTGATGATGGTGTTGAACACGAATATTTAATGACAGAAGGTTATTTATGGACTGGTCAATATCCCGAAGTAAAGCGTGTTGTTGAACAGGGTAATAACCAATCTATGGAATTAGATGAAAATTTAACCCAAGGGTCTTGGACATTTGATGATAATCAAAATTATGATTTTTTCATAATAAATGAGGCAGTAATCTCTAAACTTTGTATCTTAGGAGAAGAAGTTGAACCTTGTTTTGAAGGTGCGCGAATTGAAGGCTTTGATAAGATTTAGTTTAGTTTAGATGAAGGCTTTAAAAATAAAATGTTCTCATTAATTGAGGAAATGAAATCAATTCTTACAGAAGGAGGAAACTCTATGCCTGACAACGAGGAAAAGTTAGAGGAAGAAATTGCTCCTATGGAAGAACCTCAAGAAGAGGAAACAAAACCAGAAGAAGAGCAAGAACCTTCTGAGGCAGAAGAGAGTGAAATTCCTGCTGAAGAAGAAAAAGAAGAAGTTGCCGAAGAACCCGATGAAGAAGCTGGTGAACCAGCGGCTGAGGAGTCGGAAGAACCTGAGCAAGTTGAAGAGGAAGAAGTTGTAAAATATAACCTTGATGAAATTCCAGAGTATATTCAACTTCAAGCCGATTATGCTGTTGCTCAAGAAACAATTGCTTCTTTACAAACCAAGGTAGATGAGTTAACTGCTCAAAATACCGAATTGAACAATTTCAAATTAACCATTGACAGGGAGAAGAAATATGCGTTAATTAACGATACTTTCTATATGCTCTCTGATGATGATAAAAAAGAAGTGCTTGATAACATTGATACTTATAGTTTTGATGATATTGAAGCAAAGTTATCTGTTATTTGTGTGCGTAATAAAGTAAGCTTTGGCCTTGATGACAAGAAACTTCAAGGGACAATGACTGTTGACATTGATAATGCTGGTTCACTTGAAAGTAGTAATACTGCTCCAGCCTGGTTCCAACGCGCACGAGCTGTAGAACAACAAATGTTAAATTGATTTTTTTAGGAGGAATAAAAAGTGCCTACTTTAAAAGAGATGCTTAAAGGCTTAAGCCAGGCCAAGTATGTTGAATACGGCTACGGTCAGGTTGAGCCTAATCATTTATCTGCTCAGCGCAATGGTCAGATTTATGCTCAACTTCCTGTAGACCCCGAAGTTAAGATTCTTGAAAATGGCCAGTTCGCAAAGTATGATTACGCAGAAGGCCTTGTAAAGTTAGAATCCGAAGATGTTAAAGAATGGATGTTAGTCTTTAACGAAATCAAATTATACCGTGATGGTCAGTTTGATTGCGAATTTGCTATGAAGGCTGATGATTATGTCGCTCGCGTTTATAGTCCTGCTGGTGGAAAAGATCCCGAAGATATCCAAATGCGTTATTACAATGGTGTTGGCAAGGACCGCGAAGGCAATGAAATTACCGAATGGCCCGAAACTGAGGACCACAAGTATCGTATTGAGGACGTAACTGCAAGTCCCGACCCTTACGAATTACATTATAACGAAGATCCTTTCCACATTCTTGGTGGTTATAAGGAAAAGATGATGCCCGAAGGAACTTCTATGATGTGCCGTCTCTTCAAGACTCACGTTGGTGATATTTTTACAACCAATATGATTGATGAAGAAGAATTAGCCGTCAAAGATATCCTGAAAATTGGCGATAAAGGCATTCTGTCCAAGGGTGGTTCTGACCAGGCTTGGCAGGTAGTCAAAGTTTACACAATGCCCGATGGACAACGTGGCGTTAAGATTATGCGTGTCGAGTAATAAGAAAGGAGACAGAAGATAATGTTAGATCAGAAAAATCTGGTACAGCTTGCCAAAGCTGTCGTTAATGCCAACCCTTCCGCTCCTACTGCTTATAGCTGGAACGGTGAATCTTTAAGCTACACAGCTTTAAATGAAACTCTTCGTCAAGAATTAAATGAACTTGGCGGAACATATGATAGCTATCGTGAGAACAAAAATCGTATCTTCTCTTTAATTGAGCAGGTATTAGATGATGTTCTGCCTAAGAAAGTTGCTGTCAACTATGCTCAGTTCGCTGAGACCAAAGTTTTCGCTCAAGGCGACAAGCCTATTTTCCGTAGAAAACTTACAACTGCTTCTCGTGCCCGTGCAAAACAGTTCATCACTCGTGTTGGTCTTGCTGGCGTATACGAAGTCTTCAAACTTGGCCGTAATGAAGAAGTCTTTGAAGTTCGTACAAGCGCTATTGGCGGCGCAGCCCAAGTTGGTATTGAAGAATTCCTTGATGGCCGCGTAGACTTCCAAGAGCTGATTGATATTGTTTACGAAGGTATGGATGAACTGATTTACAAAGAGATTGCTCACGCTATGCAGGGCGCTCTTGCTCAGTTACCTCCTATGAACCGCGTTGCTGCTAATGGTTTTGATGAGGCCGCTTTTGACCAGTTATTAATGGTTGCTTCTGCTTATGGCGAGCCTACCATTTACTGCACTGACGAATTTGCTGTTAAATTACTTCCTAATGAAGCTTGGCGTTATACCGAAGCTATGAAGGATGAATTATGGCGCAATGGCCACTTCCAGAGATATAAGAGATGGAATGTTGTTATTCTTCAGAATGGCTTTGAAGATGCTTCCAATACCAAGAAGGTCCTTGACCCTGGCTTCTGCTTCATTATTCCTAATGGCGCCGATATGAAGCCTGTTAAGGTTGCTTTTGAAGGCAATACCTTAGTTGATGAACGTCCTAACTATGACTGGAGCAAGGAAATCCAAGTCTACCGCAAAGTCGGTGTTGTTTGTATGATGACAAATGATATTTGCGCTTATGTTGACACCTCCTTACTTGGTCAGTTAGAGGATTGGTTCCTTGATGGCGTAAATGGCCAGATTATCACTTATGATGGTCGCTATAGCGGCACCGGTTGTTTAGCCCCTTGCGACGATGATGATGATGATAAGAAAGACAAAGAAAAAGAAGACGAGAAGCCTTGATTCTTGACTTTTTAAAAATTTTATGATATACTATTGGGGAAGAGGGAGAAGGATGATTCCATCCCCTTTTCCCCTTTTAGTTGTATATGGAGAAAAAGGAGTGTATAAATTATAATGGCAACAAGAATGCTTACTGTTAAAAACAGAAGTGCTAGTAGAATTGTATATAAAATTCCAGAAAATAATATTCGTAGAGAGTTTGCTCCTGGAGAAGTAAAAGTTATATCTTATGAAGAACTTGGTCAGTTAAGCAATCAGCCAGGCGGGCGCGAGTTAATGATTCAGTATTTACAAATTACCGATGACCGCGCACTACAAAGTGTTGGCATTAAAGCCCAACCTGAATACTATATGACCGAGGGCCAGATTGTAGACCTACTTCAAACTGGTTCTTATAATGCGTTTTTAGACTGTTTAGATTTTGCTCCAAATGGTATTATTGATTTAATCAAAAAATACGCAGTTTCTTTACCTCTTAACGATTATGAAAAGCGTAAAGCATTAAAAGCAAAAACTGGATTTGATGTTGATAAAGCAATTGCTACTGCTGAACAGATTAGAGCTGATGAATTAGCTTTAGCAAAAGGTGAGCCTGTTCCAACTGAAGATAAGCCCGCTGCTACTGTTGAGGCGGCACCAGCTGGACGCAGAACTTCTGTAAATTATAAAATTGTAGAAACAAAGTAATTGAAAAAGAAAGGAGTGTCAATAAATGGGTACTCCCTTTACTGACGTATATGAGTGCTTTCTTGGTAAAATTACTGATGATATGTATGTTGAATTAACACCACAGGATACCATTCGCGATTTGCGCCACCTATTAACCACTTCTGTATCTGGATTTGAATATCCTCGTAAGAATCTGTATGATATGACCATTGAAGAGGAAGTAAAATATGAGTCAGAACTAACTGATGATGATTTCTCTCTTGGAACAATTTGGGATGATATAGGTGAGGACGAAGAACATAAGCCGCCGCGTGTTGCTGTTGAACACTCTTATTTCGGCGCAGATTTAACACCAGAAGAAATTGATATTATAGCAATTCTTATGATGTGCGCTTGGTTGCAAAGACAAATTACTTCTATTGAAAATATTCGTATGAAATACAGTGGGAGCGATTTTAAAATGACTTCTCAAGCAAACCATTTATCAAAATTAGTGGCTTTGCTTGGTGAATGTCAACGTCAATCCCATCATTTACAACGCCTTTATAAGCGTCGTGAGCTAACAAATAATAATTTATATAGGTCAACGTGGTATAAATTTAATACTTATGAAGACTAAATATGAATTTGAGTTTTCAAACGAAGTAATACATAATAATATAATGCGGTTAACAAATCAACTTTGGAAAATTATTCCAATGTATGAAAACGCAGAAGATTGGCGTAAACAATTGGCTACAGTATTAATTGAAATTAGAGGGTTAAACGAAATTTTCGTTAGTAATCCTCTTTTTTTATAGGCACTTTCTAAATTAGAAGGCTTGGCAAAAACAATAGATGAAGATATAGATTTTGTAATTTATCGCAAAATAGTATTTGAATCTATTAATATATTATAGAGGTTTATTAAGTATGCTCAATCCAATTAAACATATTAGACGACAGGAACAAGAGTATCCTAACAAGCGCAATGACGCTATTAGATTGTTAAATCGCCGTCTTGGTAATACAGATTTGCCTACTTATACACCAGATACTGTTGCTGGTGCCAATCTAATGGCGCATAGGCTAATTGAGCACGGCGGGCTCCCTTAGCAAGACCGTATGATTAAAGACAAGAGACACTCTTTAGATATGGCCACTAAATATTCTTATCAAGCAGCATTGGTTAAAAAAGTAAAACCAACAATGCCAGTTGACCCAAGATTATTAATGGATGATGAAGTACCACACGGAGAATGGCCTCCAGAACCGGTTCGCGCACTTATTAATCCAGATAAGAATAAATAGGACTATGATGATAAAATAATTTCAATAGGCTTTGAACATAATTATATGCCAGGTACTGTATTTGAGTGGTGTAATACTCATACCTTTTGGCTTGTATATTTATAGGATTTAGATGAATTGGCTTATTTTAGAGGAGAAATAAGACGATGCGACCATCAAATTGAATGGTTAGATGAAAATGGCGAAAAATTTAAAACCTATGCCGCTGTTCGTGGTCCTGTTGAAACTAAAATAGATTATATACAAAAACACGGGATAAGTGTTGATAAACCTAATTTATCATTACATATTCTCGTTCCAAAAAATGAAAAAACAATGCATCAGTTTAAAAGATATTCAAAGTTTTATCTACAAACTGCTAATGAACCAGATAAAACAATTTGTTGGCGAGTTGAAGCAACAGACTCAATTAGCGCAAAAGGTATCTTGGAGTTTACTGCTGTTGAATACTACTCTAATGAGCAAGAGGATGATGTTCAAGCGGGACTTGTTGGTGCATTGATTAAACCTGTTGAAGTACCAGAAGTAGATAAAACTACTGAAATCGAAGGTCCAATTTTCATTAAACCAAAAGTAACAGAAACTTATATGGTAAAAGATGAAAATGCGGCCGGCGAGTGGTTCTTGGGCAGGACGCGAGCGCCGGTGCGTATAGAACCATTTACAACGCCGCAGGGCTACCCTGCTGTTAATGTAAAATGGGGCGGCGCATACAGTGGTCAATTTGATTTATTCTTTGGAAATAGAGAAAATCCTCAACATCAAAAGACCATTGTTGTAGAATCTTTGTTCTAAGAGTAAAAGGAGATAATTTATGAAGATTGATGGATATAAGCCACCTAAATCAAGCTTTTTATCCGTTGAAAAGGATATGGAAATCATAATTGATAAGATTTCCAAAAATAAACGTATTTAGCGATTACTTTATTACACTACGCCAGATGCGCTTAATAAACCTAATATAACGGAACAACAAGCCGTAGAACTTTTTGGTAAAAATATTAAAATTGTTCCAAAGTTGTACGTAGATAAATCTGTTTTAAATTATATTGTTATTAATTTTGATAATTTTGTTACAAGTGGAGAGAACCCAGAATTTAGAGATAATATTATTGAATTTGATATTATTTGCCATTTTGACCAATGGCAACTTTCTGATTTGGCACTTCGTCCTTATAAAATTGCAGCAGAAATTGACTCAATGATTAATAATAAATACTTAGTTGGTATTGGTGATATTGAATTTTTAGGCGCTTCGCAAATTATTTTA
>JAEEHF010000124.1 GCA_016280725.1 Bacillota bacterium
CAGGCTGCATTTGATGAATTAGTTCGTCTTGCTGAAAGCTATGGTAACGTAACAATTTACTGCACAAATGAATTCGCTGTTAAGATGATTCCTCAAGAAGCTTGGAGATATACAGAAGCTATGAAGGATGAACTTTACAGAACAGGTCGTTTAAGTGGTTATAGAGATAAGAATGTTGTCATTCTTCCTAACGCTTATAAAGACATTATTGAAGGAAAAGAAAAGGTTATTGATCCTTCATTCTGCTGGATCATTCCATCAGGCGCTGACATGAAACCAGTTAAGGTTGCTTTCGAAGGCGACACACTTGTTGATGAAAGAAAGAACCGTGACTGGAGCCGTGAAATTCAGGTTTATAAGAAGGTCGGCGTTATCTGCATGATGAACAATGCTATGTGCGTTTATAAAGACACATCATTATCTAAGGAAGGTGCATTCCAGCTCAAGGATACAGTTCAGAATGTTGTAGTCGTTGACAATGGCGGCGACGATTCTAGCGCACCAGATCCAGTAAATCCATAATATTTGGACTAAATACTAATATATAAAAAATGTAGGGGAGTAGGGGTAAATCCCCACTCCCCTTATTTTCATTAAATGGAGAAAAAGGAGATATATCAAAATGGCAGATTTAGTAACAGTTGAAAATAGAACAGCTGGAAAAATAGTATATCAAATACCAGATAGACATATTCGTAGGGAACTCGCGCCAAGACAGACAATTAGAGTTCCAAAAGAGGAAATTGAAGCTTTATCTTATACTTCAGGCGGACTTGACTTAATCAGAAACCACCTCTTGGTAAAAGATGAACAGGTTTTAGATGATTTAAATATCCATAGAGAACCAGAATATTATATGAACGCTGATAATGTCGCAAAACTTATAAAAGAAGGTACTTTAAATGAATTTAAAGATGCTCTTGATTTTGCCCCTGACGGAGTAAAAGATATGATTAAAGATTTAAGTGTTCAAATTCCTTTAAATGATTTCTCTAAAAGACAGGCGTTAAAGGAAATGACTGGATTTGATGTAGACGCAGCAATTCAGCATGATAGAGAAAATAAGATGTCTGATGATGGTGAAGAAATTGCGGCGCCAGCTCCAAAGGTGCGCAGAGTTCAGCAAACTGGACGCAGATCTTTAGATGGAATTGCGAAAGGTGCTGAATTAGCAGCTACGAACAAACCAAAGATTATTAAAAAATAATTATAATAAGAAAGGAGAAAATATATTATGGGAACACAGTTCACCGATATATATAATCGCTTTCTTGGAAAAATCACAGACGATATGTACATGGAGTTAACTCCAGAAGACACAATGAGGGACCTAAGGTCCCTTTTAATTGACGCGATTCCTGGCTTTGAGTTTCCTAGAAAAATTTTAGATGATTTTTCTATTGAAACTTTGGTTGTTAGAGAAGACCTTGTTGAAGAAGGGGATTTTATAATAGGTGTTGTTTGGAATACTCCTGAGGAAGAAGATGATACAATTCCTGATGTATATATTGAACGCTCGCATTTTAATGTAGATTTAACGAGTGAAGAGATTAATATTTTGGCGTTGCTAATGATGTGTGGTTGGTTACAACGTCAAGTTACTTCTATTGAAAACACCCGTATGAAATATAGCGGTTCTGATTTTAAAATGACCTCCCAAGCCAATCATCTTGCTAAATTATTAAATTTGTTATCAGAGTGTCAGAGACAGTCATTCCATATGCAGCGTCTTTATAAACGTAGACGCATCAATAGCGATGGGTATATTGAATCTAATTGGGATGTGCTTAGAAATGGAATCTTTGGTGACTACGAAGTTAGGCATTAATATTTCTGAAAGTTGTGTTAGGTCTGATATTAATAGATTAACTAATCAACTTTGAAAATTAATTCCGATGAAAGAAAATGAAGAAAATTGATTAGAACAATTAAATACTGTTTTAGTTGAAATTAGGGGATTATCAGAGATATTTGCTTCGAATGACAAATTTTTAATTCTTTTAAGTAAATTAGAAGGATTGCGTGTATCGGAAGACCTTGGTTTTCCAGTATATCGTAAAACAGTATTTGAATCAATTTCTTTATTAAGGGAGATGCTAAATGCCATATAGTACTGATAGATCTCAATTTTCTGGAATAAATTTAATGGCAAATAGAATAAATTGGCATGGCGGACAACCACAGCAAGACCGCATGATCCGAGATAAGCGATGAAGTTTAGACCATGCGACTAAATATTCTTATCAAGCGGCTAAGATTAAGCATACAGATGCGATTGACCAAGAACAAGCACCTGCGTTAATTAACCCAGATAAGACTAAACAGAATTATGATGATAAGATTCTTTCTGTTGGATATGAATATAGATACCAACCAGGAGATATCTTTGATTGATTAAATACTGGTTCTAAATGAATTATTTATTTACAAGATTTAACTGAGTTAGCCTATTTTAGAGGAGAAATAAGACGCTGTAATTATACAGTATCTTGACTTGATGAAAAAGGTGAAAAATATACTCAGTATCTTGCGGTTAGAGGACCGGTAGAAACTAAAATTAATTTTATTCAAAAAAGAGGTATTAGTGTTGATGAACCTAATCACTCTTTGGATATTTTAATGACTAAAACTCCAGAAGCTTTGGAGTATTTTAGACGTTATGCTAAATTCTATCTTAAGGGGATAGAAGAGAAAGATAAAAATACTTGTTGAAGAGTTGAAGCTACTGATAGTATCAGTATGCGCGGAGTGCTTCAAGTCGTTGCAGTTGAATATTATGCGAATGAAAC
The DNA here is from genome assembly GCA_016280725.1 of Bacillota bacterium. Classification (GTDB taxonomy): domain Bacteria; phylum Bacillota; class Clostridia; order TANB77; family UBA1234; genus RGIG6105. Next base: position 2,790 of record JAEEHF010000124.1, read on the forward strand.
TCGTGATGATTTGGAAAATTCTCTTGTTGATGGATTGGTTATTGAACCAATTGACCCAAATATAACAGATGAAGATTTTGATGGATTAATTAAAGGTCAAACCTTTATCAAACCAAGACAAGATTATAAGTATTTTTATAGAGGAAATGAGACTTCACAATGAAGTTTAGATAAAAAGGTTCCTGTTAAGCTAATACCAGAAGGCAAAAAGGTCACATTGAAATGAGATAGTGGATATAGTGGTCAATTTGTTTTAAAGTATGGCTCATCAGAAAAAACTATTGTTGTAGAGTCGTTATTTTAAAGGAGAAAATGGAGTATTATGATAATCAAAAATTACACTATACCACATTCATCTTTTATGTCTGTTGATAAAGATTTGGAACTTATTACAACATGAATGATGAAGAATAAGAATCTTTGTAAGATTTTATATTATACAGATAGAGATGCGCTCGATCGACCTGCGCTTACCGATAAACAGAAAGCTGAGTTAATGGGAAAAAATATCAAAATTATTCCTAAACTTTATGTTGATAGTAGTGTACTTGCATATGTAATTATTTCAATGGATAATTTTACTCCAAGTGCAAATCCACAGTTTAGAGATAATATAGTCAGTTTTGATATTATTTGCCATTTTGATCAATGACAATTAAAAGATTTTCAGTTAAGACCTTATCGAATTGCAGCAGAAATTGATTCAACATTTAATAATCAACATTTAACCGGAATAGGTGAATTGCATTTTTTGGGTGCAAGTCAAATTATTCTTAATGATGAGTTTGCTGGACTTACATTAATGTATCAGGCTATTCATGGCGGTGAGGACAAGAAGAATGCACCTAATCCAGCCGATGACAAGAAAATAGTTGATGATTTTAATGAATTGCATAATCAAGATTTTATTCCATTAGATACTTTTATTTCTAACGAATAATGAGAGATATTGATCTTGCTTTATTTACTGGGGTGGATATTCCAATTCCAGAATGTCAGATTATAATTCATCAGCCATCAATTAAAGAAATTTCTATGATTGGTGAAAAAGGATTCTTGGCAGGCATTCAAGTTTTATGTATAGATAAAGATCAATTTAAAGAGGGCAAAACAGATTTATCTAATACTACTAATTTTCAAATATTTATGACAATAATGCAAGAAAAAGAAGCAAAAGAAACTAAAGAATGTGTTTTAGAAGTATTTTCTTTAATTATTCCTAATACAAAAGTTACTTTAACTCCAAGGGCATTATTGTTAAATTATAATGGTACAAACATTATAATAGATGAAGGAAATTTTGATAATTTTCAAGAAATCTTACGGCAAGTTTTTTGTTTAAAGAAAAAAGAGGATGATTTTAATCCAGCAAACGTTCAAGCAGCAAAAATCGCAGAAAAAATTAAAAAAGGCCGTGCGAGAGTGGCTCATTTGAAAGGTGATGATGTGGGTAGCGTTTATGCTAGATATATCTCAACTTTGACTGTTGGATTAAGAATTTCTATTGATAAATTAATTAATTGTACTATCTATCAAATAAATGATATGTTAGAAAGATTTAGTTTATGAACTAATTGGGATTTAGATATTCGGTCAAGACTTGCTGGGGCTAAAGGAGACGGCAAGCCTGAAGATTGAATGAGAAATATCCACAAAGATTAATTTAAGAAGGAGGAAAAAAGCCCATGAAATATGGTATTCGTGACGTCGTTGACGTTGTACTTAGAGCCAAGG
>JAEEHF010000125.1 GCA_016280725.1 Bacillota bacterium
CCCCCTAACAAGTAGCCAGGGGGATTGGTGAAATCTGACGTTCGGTCAAGATTCATACGAAAAAAGCAGGCATCTTTTGCGGTGTCTGCTTGGATAAATACGAGTAATTATGTGATCTGGATAACAAAATTACAGAGCGTGGATTTTACAGAGGAAAAGGCTTTCTTTCCATAAAATTGTTATGTAATAGTGTCTAATCGGCGATTATTTAGTAGGGGATGGAGCAATTTTTGTGCGTATGGTTGACAATTGTACAAAGTATGTCGCTGAATTGGCTAAGAGGTGAGCAGGAATCAGGTTTAGGTTGTTACGTAACTGCTAGTTGTGTATAAGTCAAGGAATGTCGTGATATACAGAATGTGAATAAAAATTCAACTAATATCTCAAAATATGCCGATAAACCTTGAATCACTCAGCTAATGTACTATAATGCCGAAATGAAGATCTCACGAAAGTGTGAGATCTTTTCCGTACACTAAAGGTAATACTAAAGAAATTAAGGCTTTTATGGTGTCTGTAAGCTACAACAAGTTATGGAAAATGTTGAATACTAGGAATTTGAGTAGGACTGAACTAAAAGAAAAATCCGGAATTAGTTTCAATGTTTTGGCTCGCATGGGTAAAAACGAATCAGTTTCATTAGAAAGCTTAGAAAAAATATGTGTTTTTTTAGGTTGTAATATTGGTGAAATAATGGATTTTTTGTACTGTATTAAAACCGAAGATCCTGTAACCTCTACGAGTGCGGAATATAATAAGGATAATAAATAATGGGAAAGTATAATGTCATAGATTTATTCTGTGGTTGTGGAGGATTTTCAAAAGGATTTGAGGAAGCTGGGTTTAATGTTCGGTTCGGTGTTGATGTATGGAATGATGCGACAACAACATATAAGCACAATTTCCCTGATGCAATTGTTATAAATGAGGATATCACTAAGATAAGTGGAGATGATATTTTAAAAATAGCTAAGATTAAAAAACAGGAAGTTGACGTGATAATTGGCGGTCCTCCATGCCAAGGATTTTCTGTTTCAGGGAAAAGACTTATAGATGATGATAGAAATAAGTTATATAAGTCATACGTTCAAATTGTTGAAGCTCTAACCCCAAAAGTATTTGTCATGGAAAATGTTCCAGGGTTGGTTAGGCTTTTTAAGGGATTGGTTGCCAAACAAGTTTTAGAAGACTTTACCGCTATCGGGTACGATGTTCAGATGAAAATTCTATCGGCTGATAATTATGGTGTACCACAACAGCGAAAGCGAGTGTTTTTTGTTGGTGTTCGCAAAGACTTGGTAAAACAAGGGATATGCTATTCGTACCCTGAACCCTTTATGGGAAAAGATACAAATACTCCGGCATGGACATGTAAGGATGCAATTAGTGATTTAGATTTCGTTCCAGATGATCACGTATTAGGTGAAGATTTGCCGTATGAATTAGCACCTCAAAATGAATATCAGGTTCAGATGCGTAAGGGAAGTCAGCGAGTGAAGAACCATTCTATTACTGTTCATAATGCTAAAACAAAAGAAATTATCTCAATGGTTCCTGATGGAGGAAATTATAAGGATCTTCCTAAGGAATTATGGGATACAAGAAAAGTTCATATTGCATGGACTCGAATGAACAGTAATAAACCCTGCTTTACGATAGATACAGGTCATAATCATCATTTTCATTATAAGGAAAACAGAGTTCCTACCGTGAGAGAATCTGCGAGGATTCAATCTTTTCCTGATAGCTTTGAGTTTATTGGAATTAAAACAAGTCAACTGAAACAAGTTGGAAATGCGGTTCCTCCATTGTTAGCAAAAGCAGTTGGGATGCGTATAAAATCAATGCTTGAGGAATGTAAAAATGTATGATCATACTAGACAATATAGGTGCACGATAATAAGAGGAAAATCTCAAAAAGAGATGGATGATCTTTTGCCAGCGTACGCACTAGTAATTGATGAGATTTGTCCGTGTCCTACGGATAAGTTTGATTTATTATTTAATGAGGCATTTAAACGTTTTTTACCAGAATCTGAAAGGATTAAGAAAACACTAGATAATCATAGAACTGAAATCTCTGGAAAGTTATTTGGCATGTATTACAGGGCAGATGATGGTAATGTGTATAAGTCCCAGAGAACATCAAAGTATTTAGAAGATAGTGATCAGCCAGCATTTTTTAAAGATATTTGCTATAAAATGCAATTTCCTAATGGCATGGACTCCTCTAACACGGTAAAAAAGAGATTAGAGGTTGGAATTAAAATTCGACCAAATTCATTCGTATTAAAGGTATTACAATTAGCAGCAGATGCTAAACAACAAATAACGATTAATGATATAGGGTATTATATTTTAAATTCTTTGGATGTTTTGCAAGGAAAAGCTACCCCCATTGAAGTGTTAGATACAATTATTGATGACCATAAACGTGGCATGCAAAGAAAGATTGAAGCCTATGATGAAGAAGGAAAACCTAAAGCACCCTCTTATACGATGCAGCATATTCGTGAACAGTTGAATTATCTTGAATTAGCCAATTTAATTAGAATAACAGCTAACAAGTGTGTCATTTTGAATCCAAATGAATTAAAAACCATTAATCTTTTTACATCTGTAGTTAATCAAGAACCCGAATTTAATCTGTATTCATACAATCTAGACAATGTGGATAGTAGAAAAAAGTTTCAACAGGAATGGGACTTTTACTTTGCAAAACTATCAGAAGTTGCAAATAAATTTATCACGACATCAGAATCGTTAAATTATGATCCTGAAAAACAGAAAGATAAAGAAATAACTGAGAAAAAGGCTAATAATCTTACAGAGTTTGGTGATGAAGGCGAAGCATTGGTATTTGAGTATGAAAAAGAGAGAGTATCTGCGTTTAATAAGAGATTAGCTCAAAAAGTTCTTTCACTTGGAAAAACCAAAGGTATTGGTTACGATATCCAATCTGTGATAGCAAAACCTGGAGATGAGGCCGAATTTGTAAAATATATTGAGGTTAAATCTACAAAGCGATTTACTTGTCCTGATCTTGATGATTCACTATGGATGGATACCCTTAATGTAACAAGAAATGAATACGTAGCGGCTCAGCAACATGGAGAATATTATTCTATTTATCGAGTGTTCTTTACGAGAAATGGAGTTTCTGTATTTGTGATTGAAAATGTAGCAGATAAGATAAAGAGTGGGAAAATTCAAGCGACCCCAGTAACATACAGAATAGATTATTCCTCAGAAGCTGTGAATAGCATGATTACACTAAAGAGAGAGCAATAAAATGTACAAAGTTGTATCACTTTTTGCAGGATGCGGCGGTTGTGACCAAGGCGTTATTGGTGATTTTAAATTTAATAAGCGTAAATACGAAAAGCTACCATATGAACTTATTTATGCTATGGATATTGATCAAAAGGCGTTAAATACACACAGACTTAATTTTTCAGGCATGGAGATTAGATGTGCTGATATTTGTGAAGTAGATGCTTCGGAAATTCCCGATTGTGACATAATCATCGGCGGCTTTCCTTGCCAATCATTTAGCACCGTTAATCCAACTAAAAATCCTTTCGACGATCGTGCAAATCTTTATCAACAGATGGTACGAATTGTGAGAGATAAGCAACCGCTTGTATTTATTGCTGAGAATGTTAAAGGATTATTGACACTTCACAGAGGAGAAATTTTTCAAAAAGTATACAAAGCTTTTGAAGATGCCGGATATGAATTGACCTACAAATTGATTAATTGTGCAGATTATGGGGTGCCCCAAAAGAGAGAGCGAGTTATTTTAGTTGGTTTTAGGAAGGATCTTAATATTAAATTTGATTTCCCAGAGGAAACGCATAAAGATAATTGGTTGCCTCTTTCTGTTGCCGTTCCTAAGCTAGCGATTGATGAAGAAAAATATTATTTCTCTGAGAGAGCCGTGCAAGGGATGAAGAACGCCAAACCTAATATGAAACGCGGTTTGTGGCAGAAATTAGATGAACCTTGTTTAACTATAACGAGTCATCTTGCAAAAGTTAGTTTGAATTCACGTGATCCTGTGTTGCTTGTAGACTCAAAAAAAGAATTATACCGAAGGTTTACGCCAAGGGAGGCAGCAAGAATTCAATCGTTCCCTGATAATTTTAAGTTTGCCGGAACTGAACAAGATGCATATAGACAGATTGGAAACGCAGTTCCTCCTGTAATGTTTTGGAATATTGCTAAAAAAATTTCGGAACAGCTAGAAAAAACAAAGAAATAATTTTTTGTCTCTGTTTATGATTGATATTGATTTTATTTTACATCAACACTATTGTTAAACAGAGTTAAAAAAAAAACAGAAGTTAACGATTTGAGTACTATAGTAAGTTGCATATTGAGAGTTTTAGATCGCTAAAAATGTTGATATACCTTTCGATCGTGAACTTACGATATTTGTAGGGAAAATAATACTGGTGAAACTTCTGTCATTGAAGTATTGTCGTTTTTGCACCTGCTAATAAATATAACCTACTATGGAAAGAATAACCAAAATAGCAATTTGTAATGTTAAAGGTACGGCTCAAAAGAGTTATAAATTTAATGATCTCGTACCAAATAAAGTTAATTTATTTGTTGCCCCAAATGGCTATGGAAAATCAACTCTTACAGCAGCATTCAAAGCAGCAGCCCATGGGGCAATGAAGTTACAAAAGGATGAATATTTCAAAGGAGATAAAGCCAATATTCCAAGCATAGAGATTGAATATTCTGTTGGACATAAGACTGAAAAGATAAAATCAGATAGTTCTCTTGGAGAAATATCGCGTAAATTTGTTGTTTACTGCATTAATTCCCCGGTGGTAGCAAAGCCTACAGGGCGTAATTTAGGGAAGTTTTCTACCAGAACAGCAGAATTGCATATTGATGGGTTAAATGTATGTAAAATTCCTGAAAAA
>JAEEHF010000126.1 GCA_016280725.1 Bacillota bacterium
AAATAATGTAAGGAGGATAAAACTATGAAAGAGAAAAACATTATTTATTATCTTATTAGAGAAAGAATACTTGCAAAAAGAGAGCACAATGAAGAAATATATGAAGATTACATCTTTAAAAATGGAGAATGGGTGGTGGATGAAAAATACCGTATAATGGATTATCTTGAGGGATTTGATCCATCTGAACCAGAAGATTCACCATATAGATTTGGTAATACCAGTGTGATGATGGAGATTGATGAGATATCTGAAGAAAAAGCTAAAGAAATAATGAACCAGTATATGTAGGGGGACAGATATGAGTATAGGTGAAAATATTAGAAGACTACGAGAAGAAAAAGGTTTGACACAGGAAAATATCGCTGAGGCGATTAATGTTTCATTTCAGGCTGTGTCATCTTGGGAAAGAGACGAATACAAACCTGATGTAGATAAACTTTTGAAACTTGCCGAGGTGTTTGAGGTTTCATTGTCTTCAATTACAGAAGAAAAGAAAAATGTTTTTAAAACGAAAGAAGCTATTTATAATTGGGAACATATGAAGACATACGTTAAGACTACGGCGAGAAATTTCAATATGTCGGATACGTTGAAGGCAGTTGATTATGCTGTTGAAGCTCATGAAGGACAGCGAAGAAAAAAGTCTGATACACCATATATTTATCATCCATTGAATATGGCTTGTCATGCACTTTCGATGGGGATAAAGGAAGATGAAGTTATCGCTGCGATTTTGTTGCATGATGTGGTTGAGGATTGTAATAGGACCGTTGATGAACTTCCTGTTGGCGAAGGAGCAAGGGAAATTGTTCAATTGCTGACTCATGAAAAGACAGCCGATTCAGATAGAGAAAAGGTTATGGATTCATATTATAAAGCTATTTTGGCTAATCCAAAAGCAGCATTGGTTAAGTGTATAGATCGTTGCAATAATTTGACTACAATGTCTTGGGGACTTAGCAGAAATAGAATTTATAGAATGATTATGGAGACGGAAAAGTATTATCCTAAGCTACTAAAAGCAATCAAATCAACGACTGAATATGATGATGCATCTTGGCTTTTGCAATATCAGATAGAGAGCATGCTGGATATATATAAAAGGTTGATGTAATTATGGATAGAATAATTGAGGAATTTCAAAAGAAATATATAACGAAAGAAGCTAAAGAAAAAGCATTAAATAATATGCCCAATGAGCAAATAGATGAACTAATAAATACGTGCTGTTACGGAGAGTAACAACGTTGTCACAGCACGTTGCTTGTATGTTTTATAGTGGACGGCGTATGATGACCTTGTAAACAAAAACTGCCACGAGGTGGCCGATTAAACAAAGGAGGTCATAGTTATGACATTAGGAGAAAAAATTAAAGAAGCAATTAATCTTAATGATTATGAGAAGACTGGTAAATGTAGAGATAAGAGAGATGCTGTTTGCTATGCCAAACATGCAGATGCAAGTGCAATCTATGCACTGATACAAAATAAGAAAATGTCGACTGCAGAGAAAATAATTGATTTTGTTGTTCAGCCGGGCGTTGTTGAGGTGTTGGATTGTTTTAAAGAAATCGCTGGATTCTATCTTGTTGAGAAGGGTAGCAAACAGTATTTTGTAAAGGTTACTAAGGAGTTTGTTACAACTGTTGAATTGGCAGAGAAAGTTACTGGAATAAAATTCGAACTTGGTAATCATAAATATACTAAAGGATATAGGATTTTGTAAAAGGAAGGAATAAGAATGGGAACTTGGGGAACAGGAATATTTCAGAATGATGTTGGAGATGATGTAAAAACAGATTATATTAATAAATTAAAACTTGGTAAATCCTCTGTAAAAGCATTGGAAGAATTATTATCTGAAAATCAGGAGTTGATAAATGATTCGGAGGAAGCGTTTGATTTTTGGTTTGCGTTATCATCTGTAATGTATGATTATGGTAGATTGACAGAAACTGTTAAGAATAAAGCTTTGGATATGATTGATTCAGAGGAAGAATTAAAGAGATGGTCGGGAAAAGATATAGATAAGAGAAAGAAAGAACTGTTTAAATTGAAGGAGAAAATAATATCTAATCCTAAACCAGAAAAGAAAGTTACGGTTATAAAGAGATATGTAACAAAATGGTCGAAAAATGATATTTATTATGCTAAAATTTCGGATATATGTAATTCAGATTATGAAGGATTTATAGCATTTTTAGTGTATGACCGTTGCAACGTTGAAAAAATGTAAAATAAAACAGCGTTTAAACGCAAAAATATACATAAAATCAACTTGACGGGAATACTTTATAATGTTATTTTATAATTAGTAGGAAAAAACAGTAAATAAACGCAAAAAAATACGTAAATTTAACGATTAGTAAGGTGTAATAGTATGAATTTGTATTATGAATTATTAAGATATCCGGTTTTTTCGATGAAAGAGGTAAAACTGTTTTACTCTAATGAAAGAACTGCGAGAATAGCTTTAGAAAAATTAATAAAAGATAATACGGTCTATAAAATTAGAAATGGTTTGTATACATGCAGAAGTGGAGAAAATGGTGGACCTGTAGCTAATAGATTTCAGATTGCAAGCGCCATAAATGAATCTTCATTTGTGTCTCATCATACAGCATTTGAATACTATGGTATTACAGATCAGGTATTTTATGATGTTTATGTGAGTTCAAACTCACGGTTTCATGATTTTGAATTTGATGGTTATAGATATCATTTTATAAAATCAAGAATATCAAAAGGAATATCTAATGTACAGTTATCTGGAGGAATCAGGATTACTGATAAAGAACGTACCATAATTGATTCTCTTAGGGATATAAATTTGATAGCTGGACTAGAGGAGGTTCTTGAATGCGTTAGAAGTATGCGCTTTATCGATGAGAAAAAGATGCTGGATTATTTGGCTGCATATAACAAAATGTTTCTATATCAAAAAGTGGGATTTGTTTTTAGTTTGTATAAAGAGGAATTGGGAATAAGTAATGAATTTATAGCTGAATGTAAAAAGCATGTTGGAAATTCAAAACGCTATATTTCAAATGGAATAGTATATGGAGTTTATAGCAGAGATTGGAAATTAATTTATCCGAGAAATATTAAAGAAATGAAGAACGGAATTATAGAAGATGCAAATATTTAATAGAAGAGAACTAGATGACAGGGCAAGAGAATATGGTTTTAATAGAGATACCTTTGAAAAAGTATGTAGACTTAAAATGATTTTTGTAATCTGATTGAATCGGATTTATTTTCAAATGAGAAAGAAATGTTTAGAAAATCTATAATCTTTTATGCAACAATTTCAGCTAAGGAAGTAAATAAAGAGTTTGATACATCGGCAATAGATATTTTACAATTTTCAAATATTAGAGCAGACTTATTTCCGGTGTTAGCAGTACGTGACAAGTTTAATCTTGTGGGGAAAAAAGAAAGTGCAAAGAAATACATAAAGACCTTAATGCAACCTACAGATAATGAAATAGAGTATATGAATTATTTTGTTGATAGACAGTATAAGCCAGAACTACTATTTGATGATTGTGAGATATTAGACAGAATAAAGACTCATCCAATGGCACTATGGAAATGTAGGTAAATAAACTAATGCGTGGAGATGGAATAGTACATCTGTGTTATTCCGTTCATCTGGTACAGATATTGTTAATAGATTGCAGGTAATCCTTGTGGTTACTTGCAGTTTTATTTTGTAGAAATAGTGTTGTACCCAACAAAAGAAATGTATACGTTGACAACGTATATGAGTTGCTTTATACTTTAATAAAGTACAAAATGTTTTTTGGAGACGATGATATGGATATTTCAGAAAAAATAAAGCAGTTACGAAAGAAAACGGGATTATCACAAAGTAAATTTTCCGCTAAATTTGGAATTCCCGTAAGAACTCTTCAGCAGTGGGAACAG
>JAEEHF010000127.1 GCA_016280725.1 Bacillota bacterium
CCATAGGTCTTAATTTGTACGAACTGGTCCGGGTCCATATCAAGAGATGTTTCTTCACGAAGTTCTCTTGCGGCACCATAATTCAAATCTTCATCGGTCTTTTCAAAGAAACCACCAGGTAATGCCCAAAAGTTTTGGAACGGAGGTTTCTTTCTACGAATTAGCAAAATCTGTTCGCCATTGTAAGCAATCGTATCTGTGGTGACCGATGGTTCACCCCAACCATTCTTCTGCTTGGCTACTGCGTAATCTTGGAGAAACTTTGCTTCTTCTTTGTCATAGTCAAACGCATTTTGATTATAGAGCTTGTGTTCCTTGATATAACGGAAAGCCTGGTGAGTGATATAATCCTTCACATCTTCATAATGGCAATCTGGGTTGCGGGAAAGAATATTACGAACCTTAGACGAACTAACAGAATGTGTAATGTCAAAAGATGTAAATTCAACATTCACACCAAACTTCGGCATGACAATCGTATCATCCATTCCTTCTCGCCAAAAAGCAAGAAATTCAAAATGCTTCAAAAGCAGGTCCCAATTAACCCACTTACCGGAACAAAGAGAGTTCCATTCGTCCTGACCGACAACAATAGTAATGTCATTCATCTTCAAACCATTAGCTGCGATATAATCACACAAGAACTTGTATGTTCTATCACTCTGGCTCTTAACTTCAATGTTGCCCTTTTCCATATCAAACTTGGAATGGAGCATTTCAAACACCATAGCCATTCGGTCGGAACCGAGAGCCTTGTAATTCTTTTCGTCATTGTTTACAACACCAATCATGAGTTTATCGTTCTCACCCAGGCGCTTGTAAATAGATTTAAGAATATCAATGTGGGCAATAGTAATTGGGTCAGCGGAAAGACCATAGTAATAAATCATAGTTAGCACCATCCTTTCATTTTGAGAATTTGATTCTTTTCTTCAGTTTCATTTTCCATGTGGAGCAAAACAACATTTTCACCAAAGCGATAGGCCCAAATGCGTTCATCATCCCACAAAGATTTATGTTCGGCAATATGCTCAAATGCTTCATCCACATCATTGAACTCTTCGCAAATGTGGTGAGTTACATTTGAAACCCGCCAAAAATCGGCGTTTCTTGGTTGCCATTCTAGTAGATATTCAAACTGTGCCATAGTTATTACCTCTTTTCTAAGTTCTAAGTATAATATAGAAAAAAATGGACTATTTGTCAATAGTCCAATGTTAAAAAATTGTAAATAATTGTTTACATTAGTTAAAATCTTCTCTCATTTTAACCACAGTTTCAAGAATTTTCAGTGTTTTATCTTCCAAATCGTTAATGTCTTTCTTCAGTTCTTCTATCTTTTCAAGATTTTCACGAACACCAAATTTTGAATACATCTCACAAACAAACTGAATATCTTTAAACCCTTTTTCTAAAATGGTATTAGCATCTTTAATAAATCTGTTTGCTCCTTTATTCATTAATCTTTCTTCATGAACTTCCAACATACCGGTATAATTACCCTTGACAAATCTAGTAATGCCACCAGGATTAAATTCATAATACAAATACTTTGTATTTGCCGGATCGGGTTTCCACCCATAGTTGGTATATTCAAATCTAAAAAAGATAAATGCGTTAGTTTTCCAATCATTTAATTCAGTAGACTCTTCTGCCATTTCCATATATTTACGGAATGATGGTTTTAAATCACCAAAATAGCCTTTTAACAGAAAAAACTTTGATGGATTATATGATTCCAAATAAAGTTTATCTGTAATTTGATAGTTTTTGAAGAAGCCATTGAAAGTTTCTTCAATGCCTTCAACATTAACATTTGTGGAATTTATAATAGTTATCATGCCATTTTCTTTTTGATTAGTTCATCAATGTTTCTGCGTAAATTCTTGATAGTTCTCTTTTCTTGTTTGAAAAAATAAACTGTCGCTGTTACACCCAAAACACCTAAAACTACTTTAACGAACTTCTTCATAATATCCTTCTTCATAGTGTTCTAAACACTCGTCAATAATTGGTTGTAAAGACTTGTAGAACAAACGAATATCTTCAGTCCACTTGTAATTGACTACTTCCGGTACCATTCTTCCATTGTATTCAAAAGTACTATCACAATGTAAAGAACCGATATCAATATCTGCGAACATCAAATACACATACAAGTCTTTATTTTTGATATACTGGAACAATCCACAATCGTAAATCTTTTCATTTGATACACGAAAGCCAGTTTCTTCTCTTAATTCACGAACTGCCGCTTCAAATGTAGATTCACCTTCTTCAATATGTCCCTTTGGAATATCGTAATTTCCGAAACAGTTTGCTCTGCGACCATGCGGTTGACATGCTAAAATCTGTTTTGGATTTCGTTTATTCACAACAATAAAACCACAACTTAATTCTTTCATAATAAAATTCCTTTAGTCTATTTATTAACCACAATAAACTAATTGAAACATTAATGAAAAAATTTATTGTGGTTGGAAACTTGTCCTTAACATATTGTCTAATTCTTCAAAAGATCTGATATCCCATGCCACTTTGTTTCCCAACTTGTCATACATGTAGATAATCTTTTGACCTGGATTATTACACATCATTAAATCGTATGCTGCGAGACGAAATTCTTTATCACCCATACGAACACCAACGAGGGCACCCTTGTCATTCTTCAAATACTGTGGTTCAACAATTTGGGGAGTTTTCTTTTTCCAAAACATAGTGTACCTCAATCAAAATCTTTCTTTATGGATAGTTCATTTACTAATGCTTTTATTTCTTTTACTAAAAGGTCTGTATTCACATCTTTCTTTATCAATTCAAGAACTTTGTTTGTTACAACATTTTCTGTTTTAGATTTGACTATTTCTAAAATATAATCCAAATCTAACTTTTGTCCTTCAACTGAACAGAAACCTTCGTAATCAAATTCTTCAATAAAAGCCTGTAAAAGATTTTGGTTATGGGAATTATACAGATTATAAAATTTGAGTAAGTAGACTCCATTATGTTGTATATGGAATCTAATCTCACTCAATTTTTTATAGTCCATAACATCCATTAAGCGGCTTCACCCA
>JAEEHF010000128.1 GCA_016280725.1 Bacillota bacterium
AAAAAAAAAAAAAAAAAAAAAAAAAAAAAAAAAAAAAAAAAAAAAAAAAAAAAAAAAAAAAAAAAAAAAAAAAAAAAAAAAAAAAAAGGAAGATAGTGTCGGATTTTACATTTTAAAATTCAGCAAAATATCTCTTAATTTTTTCGCAGATATATCCCATCCATATTTTCTCAAAGCCGACTCTGGATTATCCACGGCCGTCGCTAACAATTCATTTAATTTCACATTTGGATTATATGGATCAATATAATGCACACTATTTCCAAGTACCTCTGGTAACGATGTTGCGTTTGAAGATATCACCTGAACTCCACGAGCCAAAGCTTCAAGCGGTGGAATGCCAAAACCTTCATACACAGAAGGAAAGAGAAATGCTTTGCAGTTATCAATTAAAGCACATGCATCTTCATCTGATACAAATCCGAGAAGATGTACATTGTCAGGTTTTTTGTATTCCTCAGCTTCGTATATTTTACCACCCATAGCAAAAGTCTCATCCGAATTTTGCTCAGCAGCTTTATATATCCATACACCATTTTTATTTTTCGACAATGTAGCTAAGGAAAAATAGTATTCTCTTGGCTTTAAAAAAGGATATCTCTTTTGCCAATCTTTACTAGGCATACAACTATATATATGTTGCCAGCCATTAGGAACTACTTCAATTCTTCCTTTGACTTCTGGGTAATATTTCTCAATCTCGCTCTTGCTGAAGTTGCTCACTGTAATAATCAGCTTCTCGTGATTAAAGATATAATGATATTGTATTAGGTGCCAAATTCTAGATAATTTGTTTCTAAACTTAAGATAGTACTCTGGTTTTACTTTGTACATCACATCATGTACTACTGTAATACCAGGCTTAACAAAAAAAGGAGAGGTGTTACATAAGTTGACCAGAGTCATATCACTTTGTTTCCTAGCATATCTCCCCAAATCTATCTGTTCCCATGCTATCCCTTTTCTATTACCAATTGTTCTGACTACTATGTTTTTAAATTGAGGAAGATCTTTCGCATCTGAAGGAACCACTAATTCAACATACAACTGATCATCTATAAGTTTATCCAATTCATTAAGAATTTCCCTGGAATAACGCACTATTCCTTGCATACGATCAGCCATAAACTTTCCGTTAATAATATAACGTTTCAAAGGATAATACTCCTCTTTAACTTCTTACTTTTAATATGACATTTCTACCAACAATCTTTTGTCTCCCTAGGCCGGCAGGTAACAAAATACATTGACCCTTTTTAAACTCCATATCGCCCAAGCTTCCGTTTCCCTCAATACAGAGCACTACTTGATAGCTTTCCGGTCTCACTGTAAATTCATAGCATTCCAAGCAATTAACCTTCTCTACTTCAAAATATTGACACCTACAAATCACTTCCCTGCTGCAACCTGGAAAATGATGTACAATTCTGCTTCTCTGTCTTATATCTCTTACCGGCTCCATATTCAGAACTTTTACAGCTTTATCGAAATGCAACTCTCTCTTCTTTCCATTTGGGCCTACTCGATCATAGTCATATACACGGTACGTCAAATTACTGCTTTCCTGTATTTCCGCAATAAGTAACCCCGCCCCGATCGCATGAACTGTTCCTGCACGAATATAAAAGGTATCCCCCTTATGAACTTTAACTCGATGAAGATGTTTCGCAAGGTCTCCATTGTTTACTGCTATCCGGAGAATCTCTTCATTCACAGGGTGTTCAAATCCATATACTAATTCCGCCCCAGGTTCTGCATCTAGGACATACCACATTTCTGTTTTGCCGCGATCATGCTCATATATCCTGGCATAATCATCATCTGGATGGACTTGGACAGAAAGATCTTTTGCGGCATCAATAAACTTAATCAATATGGGAAATCCGTCTTTGGGATTGGTCTTGCTTCCAAGATATTCGGGATGCTCTGCAATCACTTTTATAAGCGTTTTACCCTTATGCTCTCCATTAACGACAATGCTAGGACCATCAGGATGTGCAGAACATTCCCAAGACTCTGCTAAAGGTTCAAGATTTATCTGCTTTCCAAATTCGTATTTAAGCCTTACGCCCCCCCATAGATAATCCTTTCCCGCAGGGGACAGGAACATAGGATAACACATCATTCACTCCACTCGTCAGGTGCATTATTCGGGTCAATAACACCTTTTAGTTCAAACTTTTTCTTATCCTTCACACTGATTTCTGCACCGATCTGGGTTTCCAGAAGAATCATCTTTGTCTTTGCAATCACCGTATGCTTACACCTAGAAGCCATCGTGACCACATCCCCCGGCTGAACCTGCTGTTCCATGCCGTCAATTACTGTTGTGCCTGTGCCTTCAAGTACAGTCCAGATCTCATCTCTATGCTCATGGCTGTGATAAGACATACGATGACCTGGATTCAGAACTACCCTTGCTGTTAAAGAGGATGGGCTAGCATCAATCACGTTATAAGAACCCCAAGATTTTTCTGCATACCTCACATCAGTAGCGATCTTCTCCGCATACGGCTTCATATATCCAGAACGTTCCTTGTCTGAGATAAGAATGCCGTCACTCGAAGCGGAAATAACCATATCTTTAGCCCCCATAACAAGAATTGGTATGTCAAGCTCGTTTACCACATTCGTGTTTTCGCAGGTTTCATCTAGTGTTACAGCACCCTTGGTAACATCAGCCATAACCTCTGACATCATGTTCCAAGTGCCAACATCTTTCCATTTACCGGAATAACGCATAACCTGAATAGATGGTTCTTTCTCAACAACGGCATAATCGAAGCTGATCTTAGTTAATTCGGCATATTTTTGGTAAAGATCACGGTAGTCCGTGAAGTCAATCATGCTGTGAGCCCGCTCAAGGGGATAACCAAGGTTAAAAGCAAATACGCCAGCGTTCCATAAAGCACCAACTTTAAGATACTCCTCTGCTATATCCCTATCTGGTTTCTCCTTGAATTCCTTCACAGGGGATACAGAATCTGAAGAAGTCGGAATGATATATCCATACTTTTCAGACGGGTATGTCGGCTCGATGCCCATCAGTGTCAGATTTGCTGCACCGGATTTTACCAGTCCTTCTAATTTCAAAACACCCTCGTAATAGCTATTATCAACATACGGATCAACAGGACATACAGCAACTACTTCATTCAATCCAACGCCTAGCTCATCCTTCAAATATGCAGCAGCGAGAACTATTGCCGGAAAAGTATCCCTTCTCATCGGTTCTACACAAATGGACACACTATCGCCAAGCTGATTATGAATCGCAGAAACCTGTGTTTTTGAGGTGGCAATAGTCACTCTTGCATGTGGATCTACAGTTGTAATTTGGCGGTACACTCTCTGTACCATAGATTCGTAATTTCCTTTATCATCTTTGAAAAGCTTGATAAATTGTTTGCTTCTTACATCATTACTTAAAGGCCAAAGTCTTTTCCCTGAACCGCCAGAGAGTATGATAATATTCATTATATATTCCTTTATCAATGCACAATCAGGCAAGCCCCAATCTATCTGTTATCGTGTTTCTATAAGCATGGAGCTTTGCTTCTGACTGTTCTCTATCTTCTCCAACAACACTGTAATAAATCTTGATCATCGGTTCCGTACCAGAAGGACGAATCGCAATCCAGGAGCCATCATCCAATATGTATTTCAAGACATTCGACTTTGGCAGCAAGCCGAATGGTGTAGCATCAACATCTTTGCTATAGTCGATCACAGCAGTTGTATTTGCAAAAGGAGAACCATTATTCTTTAGATCTATCATTATTACCTGAATCCGTTCCTGACCGGCTTTGCCTTTCAACGTGAAAGAATCAAGTGCATCGCGGTAATACCCATACTCTTCATAAATCTCCTCGATCTTATCTACTAGGGTTTTACCTTGTGCTTTTGCATTGGCTGCCATCTCGCAGATTAACAAACTGCTAACAACCGCATCTTTATCTCTCGCATGCGTCCCAGAGAGATAGCCATAAGACTCTTCATAACCAAAGAGAAAATCGAAATCACGTTCTTGATTATTCTCCTTCTTGGCTTTCTCAAACTGTGTGATCTTTTCACCAATGAATTTAAAGCCAGTCAATGTGTCGAATACAGTGATACCGTGCTTCCTAGCGATTTTCGCCCCAAGGTCACTTGTTACAACTGTTTTAACCACTGCGGGCTTCATCCCTGCAAGATCTGTTGTCCCCAGCACATAATCCATCAGCAAAGCACCAACCTGATTTCCAGTCATAAGAACAAACTGTCCGTTACGATCTTTAACCGCGATACCGACACGATCACAATCGGGATCAGTGCCAATTACAATATCTGCACTTATATCAGCTGCCTGAGAAATACCTCTTTCCAACGCTTTTTTATCCTCTGGATTTGGGGTGTAAACAGTCGGAAAATTTCCGTCTGCGACAATCTGGGCATTGACATGGGTAAGTTTTTTAAACCCCTCCATCAACAGTGTCTTGGTCACTGGAATGTAGCCTGTCCCATGTAGCGGCGTGTAAACAACATTTAAATCTGCCTTCGCCTTTTCATTATGGAAACGAGCCTGCTTCCTGACGGCATCGATAAAACTGTCTGTCACATCGGCAATCTCAATGAGATCCCTATTGCCATCGAAATTAATGGACTTGTAGTCATCAACAGCGTCAACGTAAGATATCAATTGTTCAGCCTGGTTGGGTACAATCTGACAGCCATACTCGTCATATACTTTGTAACCATTATATTCTTTCGGATTGTGGCTTGCTGTGATCATCACACCAGCAACACAGTGCAAAAAGGTGACAGCGAAGGAAAGTTGAGGAACAGGACGAGCATGAGCGTGGAAATAAACACGAATACCGAAAGCGGAAAGTACATCTGCAGTAACTCTAGCAAATTGCTCTGAGTAATTTCTGGTATCATAACCGATAGCAACCCCCCTCTGACGCACATCTGGATAGTTATCAAGCAGATAACGTGCAAGACCTGTGGTTGCCTTTCCAACCGTGTACTTATTCATACGGTTGATACCAGCACCCATGACTCCACGCAAACCACCAGTACCAAAATCAAGCTCACGATAGAATCGATCTTCAATTTCATTAGTATCAGTAATAGCGTCAAGTTCCATCCGTGTGGATAAATCAAAAAATTCATCTGTTTTCCAAAACTCATAAGCCTCTAAATAAGTCATTTCGTTTCCTCACTTATATGTTACTTGTTTTGATAACGCATTCGACACACTTACAATCTATAAGTCATAGCTAAATATCCAATAAAAAAGCATCATGAATGAACAGATAAAATTTCAAACTAAATACCATTTATTAAAGTTTAAGATATAAGGATAATTATTCTAAATAAAAAATTAGCACATGTGGTAACGATAAAATTGAATTATACTGATAGATAAAAACGTCTATCTATCAAAAGTCATTCCTTATATAATTTTAAACTCAATATTTAGAATCATGGCATTATCAAACAATAACTTTAAATTATCATTTACTGAAATTAAATTAACATTCAATTATGAACCAGAAAATATGAAATTACATCATATTCCTGCTAACATTGTTCGAATATTTTCTTGAAACTTAGATGTAATAAATAATTCATTAACTCTTGATTTTGCAGCAATCCCCATCGTTTCCCTCTTTTTATCATCATCAGCCAACTTGATAATGGCCTCTGCATATGCCTTACTGTCTCCATTAGGAACTTCATACCCAGTCACATTTTTATCATTAACATAGTTGACACCTGATCCGGGAATATTAAAAGTAACAGCTGGCTTACCAAAATACATACCTTCAGCCAAAGCTATACCAAATGCCTCATTCTTTGTAATTGACGGGAAGCAGAAAATATCCATGGCTAAGTAGTAAGCAATAAGTTCTTCATCACTCAAACGTCCAATGAATAGTATCTTTGAATCTCCCTTTGCTTGATTCTTAAGTTCTTTAGTTAAATCACCTTCCCCGGCTATGAAAACAACAAAACGATCATCAAGATACTTCGATGCTTCAACTAAATACTTGAATCCTTTATATGGAATATGTCTTCCAACTCCAAAGCACATGATTTTACCAAAATTTTGTGTTTTTAATTCATAAGCTCGTTCTTTTATTGAATCAGAAACTGTCATTCTTGTTTCACTAATACAGTTGGGTATGATCTGGCATTTGCTCTTGTACTTAGACAAATAGAAACTACCCTCGACATATAACGGGCTAGTTGCAATCACCTTATCTGCACGTTCAAGCAATTTTATGGTCTGCCCATTAAATAATTTTCCAAGTAACTTCTGCTTTACAATATCAAGATGCCAATACAAAACAAATTTAAAATCTCGATTAAGATATTTCATCAAGAAAGCCGCTTCAAACGGATTAGGATAATGAAAAATAACAATATCCGGATTAAAGTCATTCATAACTTTGAATAATTCACAACCAAATGTGAGGGATATAGACTGTGAAGCTTTCTTAGTTATGCAACCACAGCGAATAACTTCTATCCCATCAACAACATCATGGACTGTTTCTTTGCGGTTACAAACATAATCTCCATCTCGTGCTGTCTCATTGAAACAAATGATCTTTTGATCATAATCACCAGTTAGAGCAAGTGCATTAGCAATGTCGCGAGCTACTTGCTCAATACCTCCTATATTGGGATATAAATAGTTTGGAATTTGAAGTACTTTTTTCATTAGAGCAACTCCTCAAAATTGTAATTCTCAAAAAAATCCAAACAGTTCTATATTAAAATATTATATTTTAATAATAATGGTAATTATAACTTGCAGAAACCGAAAGTTAAAAAACTGATGGCAAAGTAAATGCTTTACATATTTGATTTAAAAATAAAAAAACTCTGTAAATAACTCTCTATCAATAAACTTATTAATTGGAATTTATAAAAATCAAACGTCTTAAATACAAAAAAATCTTTAGGAACTGAATTATGATATTTGAATTCTGGTTATTTTAAAAGTTTTTTCATAACATTGAAAAAAAATGGTTAATATTTCTTTAGTTAATTCACCTTTAAACGCTAACATGGTAAGAAAATATGTTATCACTCCAACCACGATATGTAATATTATTAGATAACTATCAACAAAGAGTGTTTTAACAAATAAAATAATTAAAGCCATCACAATGCAAGAGATAATTTTTTATAAGACAACTTAAGAATCAATCTTAAATTTATAATACTATCAGTGAATTTTATGTATAAAAGTAGTATCAGTAATTCTGATATTATTGATGAAGTAACTGCCCCTTCAATGTAATAATTTGGTATTAAAAACAAATTACAAATAACATTACAACAAATTCCTAAGATTACTATCCTATTGGTTAGGTACAGCTTCCCACTAGGTGTTATATATTGAAGGCAAATCATGTTGCTAATACTTATTATTAAAAGTAAAGGAGTCATTACAGATATTATATTTGATGCCATATCAAAATTTTCGCCTAAGAAGATTGTTACCATATCATGCGAAATAATAACTAGTCCTACGATAGACGGATAAATCATAAGCAAGATAAAATCTAATGACTTTCTAATTTTATAATTAAATTCCTCCATATTTCCAATTTTAAATAAATAAGATAATCTAGGATACATAACATTGTTTAACGAATTTGAAACAGAAAGTATTATAAGAATGATTGTTGAACTTTGTTCAAAAATACCATTATAATATTCGTTTTCAGTAATGAATCCTATCATTATTTTGTCAATTATAACAAAAATAAATAGATAAGCAGACGGAATATAATATCTAACCGATTCCTTTATATAGTAAAAACAATTATAATTACTTAAAGAACAACTTAATATTTTGCTATAATTCCTGAAACCGATCAATAATGATTAATTACCAAATAATTCCGAAAAACACAAAATCAATATATATATATACATCACTCTCAGTCTTAACTAGAGAAAAAAATTAAAATTAATGTACTGATTTTGATAACGGCATTTCTTATCAGAATTTTACCAAAATATTCAAAACCTATATAAAACCATGTGATATCAAAAAAAGTAGCAAAAATACTTAATGTAAGAATTATATAATAAAATTGGTACTTATCTGCATTTATGGTAAAACCACACCATAATAATAAAAACTCAAAAATTATAATTGTAGAACTAAAAAAATATTCCAAAAAACTCTCGAATACTCTTCAATAGAATCCCTGCATCTTGCAATTTCTCGTTGTGCTAATGTAAAAATTCCAAATGTTGCTAGAATAATAAAAAGAGATGATAATGACGTTGTATAGCTTTTTATTCCTATCTTTTATGGACCTAAATTCCTAGACAAATAAGGAATTGTAACAAGACTCGTAGCAATAATCAGTATTTGATTTAGTAGCGAATAGAGATAATTTAATTTAATTGTACCTAGCATTTTACAATTCTACATTAATCTATTTGACATATTAATAACGTTCCTGCAATTAAATAACCATCATCGGCTTTAAATAGGCTAAATTTATAACCGAAATTCAACGAATGTATGATGTGTACAATTTGAAAATAATCCTGAGCACTATGATAAATACTTATGAGTAATGTTGGCTTAAATCTTCTGATTGTATCAAGTGCACCTTCTATAAATTGTTGCTCAAATCCTTCTAGATCAGTTTTTATCAAACCAACATGAATGTTATGTTCACTGACATATTGGTCAAGTGTAATTACATTAACGTCTTCCTTTTTTTGTGAATTACAAGTATCACTATCTGGTACAAGCATCATTCCCATTCCCTTACCCACAAGAGACTTAACCGATAATGTATTACCCAGAGCTAATTGAACAGGTATTATTTTCGATGAGTTATTTAACTTAATTGTTTCGACGAGAAGATTATAAGCCATCTCATGGAGGGGTCAAAACCGTAGATTGATAAGCCCCCTGGAAGTTGCTTTTCAAAAACAATGCAGCTATCTCCAATATATGCTCCAGCATCTATTACAGATTTACCTTTCAAATAATCTTTGTTAATTTTATCTAAACCATAGTTATAGATAAATGTACTAACCTCGAAATCGTTAATGGGTAAGAAGTAGCTATTATAAGCATAACAATTGTTGTTTAATTTAACAATACTACTATACAGCTTTGTGTGTGAATTTATAATATTTTCTACCTCTTTACTAGTAAAAATATTCATTTTTTTTGAATATCTATCATTGATTAAAAAGATTCTTCCTAATTCTTTTGAAAGAATTTCAACACTATCCGTGTCTAACAGCTCTACAAAGCTGCAATACATTTTTATATCAACACCTTTTGAGGTTTTAATAAAATAACCGTCCCATTGACATTTTTATAATATAGAACATTACCGTAATTGTTATTATGTTCAAACAAATGAATTCTATACCATTTTTATCACGAAGCCATTTTTTAAAAAATCAAACAAATTCATTTTTAAATCCTTATATCGAAATTAATACATCAATTTCGATAAAAAAATAAAATATCATTTCATAAGAGCCAAAAAATAAGTACGGGAAGAACATTGTTAATGAAACAAATACCAAATGAGCAAAACATTTATTTCAGTTTGTTTACAGCAAGCTGTCATGTTTTTGACTTTTTATATCAGGCTCAAAAAAAAGATATCAATGTTAAAAATTTAACTAAAAATACAAAAAATCTTGATTTCGCCTATTTTTTACAAAATCTCGTTTTTAAATATGTTTGTCAAGATAATTATAGAAATCTATGATTGGTTATTTGAATATGATAAACCAAGCAAAATCCAGAAATATAAGTATGTCTCAAAAATGTTGCAATTGAAGAAAGCCTGAGTCATATAACAAAGTAGAGCAACTAGGCAAATAATTTTAAATTGTTTAAAAGATTCATTTGTTGAACATAGTATCGATTTAATTGATTTAATTACACATGTAGCATATAATATCATATAAGTAATAAAAGCAAAAATTCCTTGAGTCACGAAAATATGCAAATATTCATTATGAGCAAAATGAACGATCTGCGGAGACTCATGCATTCTAGGATTTGTCAAAAAAACATCAATAAAATTTCCTATGCCAGTACCAGTCAAAAAATTAACATTCAACAGATACTCTATTGAAAAACGCCACACCTGCCCTCTTAAAGAACCTAAATTATCTATATTTTTATTTGATGATAAATCATTAATATCATTTGAGAATTCGCTTAAGCTCGGAATCAATAATTGAGGAAATGCCACATAAACTAGTAGGCACGATGTTACTGATATAATTATTATTACAGGAATCTTATTTAAATTGAATTCAGGCCAACTGACATTTTTTACAAGAATATTCTTCTTCAGTAAAAATGTAATAGTTCCAAGTGTTAATAAAAAAAACAGAGTTGCTGCAACTCCTAAAATTCCAAGTCGAGTTGATGAACATAAAGCACAAAAAAACATAATAAAAATCAAAAAAAACCATTTATAATCGAAAATTGGAATCTTTTTTACGAAATATGTTATACATGCTATTGAAGTTACAATAGTTGCCAAACCGGCATAAAAATTACAATTTGATGTCAGTCCGTAGATGCATCTCAACTGCTCATGTGATTCCTTATTATTGTAACTTATATCTGATAACCTAAGACCAAATAGTTGAAAAACTCCAAAAAAATTATGAATTAATCCAATTGCAATAAATGAAATAATTATAAATTTTACATCATTTGACATATTGATTTTGGTTGATGAATAAAACAGAAAAAAATATGCATAGTAATGAAAAACTTCTTCAACATGACCAGTTATTATAAAAAACGGAATTGGCTGCGTTGGATTTGAAAAGGCAACAGATATCCCAGCCAGAAAAATTAAAAACAAACATACAATAGTCAAAAAATCAAATTTCTTATTAAGAAAAATATTTAAAATAAAGACAGTAATGCCTATAAATCCAAGAAAGGTGAGATAAGCCCTTTCAAATACAAAAGGAACGTTATATATAAGTTCACCAAATAACTCAGACAATGGTATAAATAACATAGATACAACAACCAATATAGTATTAAAAACTGAAGAATTGATTATCCTACCTATTCTATAACTTAGTTCCATATTATTCGCTTTACATTATATCACATTTTTGTATTAAACAATCACATTACCAGTAAATGATAATGTATGGTATATCAAAATTCCAAATACCATAACCAAATTAAATAAATTTGCTAATAATTGTTACCTATGTAATCAGCAAGACCATCTTTGAAAGAATACATCAGACTATAACCTGAATTTTGTAATTTTTGACCAGAGATATTTGTTGAAGTTATTAATTTCTTTATCCGTTGCGGGTGAATACCAATAGATTTACCAAAAAATGGTTCTAGTATGCTTGCTGCTGTTAGCATGATAAATGATGGCAGTACATAAATTTTCCTTTTTACATTCAATATATCTTTCATTGTTTCGCATATCTGTTCAATTGTATACGCTGGTTCATACGTACAATTGTAAGTTACAGCCACACCAGGTTCTATTGATTTAGTTAAAAAAATCATAAAATTAACTAATTCTTTGACATATATACAAGCCTTTATTGTGTCTTTTCTTCCTGGATATATAAAATAATTATTTTTAATTGCCTTTATCATTCTATTAAAGTTGCCATTCTCACCATCACCAAATACAACCCCTGGACGTAATATAACGAGGGAACGGTGTTTTCGATCGATTAGTTGCCACTTTTCATGAATACTCTCAGCAATCGCTTTGCTTATCCCATAAGGAGTATTCGGTGTAAGGAGTGTGTCTTCAAACTTTTTGTCTTCAGATGAACCATATACTGCGATTGAACTTGTAAACAAAAGCATGTTTATATTATTTTGTTCCGCAAAATCCACAATATTCCTTGCGCCTTTGATATTCGTTTCATAGTAATCGAAATCAGGATGTCCCGGGGTTCTGTGAATAGCAGCAAAATTAAAAATTACATCATGAGCGCTAGGATTAAGTGAGAAAGTTATTTTATTTCTAACATCACTATTAATGAATTTAATTTTGTCGTTATTAATTAATTCTTTAGCTGGTTCTTTTATATCAACAATATAAATCAGATCGTTATCACACAATGATAACAACAATAATTTAATAAGATGAGTACCGATAAAACCTGCCCCACCAAAAACAATGTAATTCATTATTTTTCCTTATATTGGCTAGTACGAATTTTTATGGTTAATAACCACCTTAATTGTTTTAATTATAATTTCAACATCTGTTTTTATTGACCATTCTGTTATGTATTTTCTATCCAAAGCAACTACATCATCAAAATTCGTAATTGAGTTTCTTCCACTAACTTGCCACATTCCCGTAATTCCAGGTTTGATAAACAGTCTTGACTTATGATATGGACTATATTTTTCCCATTCGTCCAAAGTCGGGGGGCGTGTCCCAACGATTGACATATCACCTTTCAAGACATTAAAAAATTGTGGAAATTCATCCAAACTGTATTTCCTTAGTAACGAACCAACTCCTTCGACGCGTTGACCGTTCGGTAGTATTTTATTTCCAATAATTCTTGGATCAAAAGTCATTTTAAACATCATACCATCTTTAACAATATTTTGAGCTAACAATTCCTTCTTTCTTTCTTCAGCATCAAGGTACATAGTTCTAAACTTATAGAGATTGAAAATTTTTCCATGCTTGCCAATTCTCTTTTGTTTAAAAAATATTGGCCCTGGAGAATATTTATAAATTATTGGTGCAATTATAACAAGTAAGACAACTGTGATAGCACAACCTACGAGAGCACCAGTAATATCAATCAATCTTTTGCATACTGATTGCTCATAGCTCATATAGTTTAGTGTAGTCGTAATCGTTATATACGATCCAATTCTGTTTGTGATTTGTTTAAAGTTCTTTTTATAGAACGAATTTGTAAGAGCAAAATGAACTGTTGTACCATTATAGGTTTGATCTTCTAAAACTTTTGAAAGCTTTTCTGAAAAATTATCAGATACAACCAAAATTTCATCAATCCAATCACTTGTTTTTTTTAAGTAATCATCTATCAAGTCATATTCCGATTCATTATTTGTAACACATTTTATTTCGGTTGAAATACTCTTAGTTATAATATTATTATCTAATAACAATAGATCAATAATTTTGTAATTACTGAACACACCCGAGTAGTATTCTTCTTTTATTGTATCAAAATAATCTTTGTTTGTTAAAATTAACAGCGATTTATTATCTTGAATATCACTCTTTATGTATTTACGCATTTTAGTATATAGATAAAAAATTAGTGTATTAAAGACAAAATAAAAACACGGAAAATATAAAGAAAAAATTACTCGAGAGTAGTTGATCCCTTGCTGTGTACCAAAGAAATAAAAAATCGCAATAGTGTCAACAATTACCACTTGTTTAAGATTGTTTATTACACGATCTTTTATAGTTTTGTTTTTATAAGTTGCAAAAGGCTGCATTACTATCGCAGATAGTATAGCCCCCATTGTTATAATTACTGATATATTTAAGTACCGTGTATTGTTGTAGACTAGTGAATCATCTATATGAATATAGTAAGATAGCATTAACGCTAGATGCAACGACACTAAATTAAATAAAATCAGGTCGAGATTCTTAACCCAACCCTTTGCTTTTCTATGATACATTTTTAGACTATTTTATCTTTATCTTTAGGCCTACTAAGCAATTGTCGCAAAAACATTTTTATTTCATAACTACTAGAATTCTCTACACCTAATCCATGTAAGGTTCAATTCTTTTAACATTTATTTACATGTTTTCATTAGAAATTACCGAGGTAGAAAAAACAATTTTAAACGCACAACAGATCAAAAACGGATAAAACTTTGTTTTAAGCTTAATTTTGTCGAAGAGGTATATTTTTTGCATTATGCTTATCTATTATGTTTGTTATGGTGATTACTGTTCATAAAATCTCTTAATACCCATCCGAGATATCGTGAGTATAAATATAATTTATGAGCACAATATAGATAGATTAATTGAACACTTTTAGACTTAATATACTTTTTAAAGTATACACATTCTGACTGCAGAGCTAGTTTTAACCTATTGAACTTTGTTTTTGCATTTTCTAATTTATAATTATGATGGTGGATAAAGCTAAAATTTTTAACTATTGCTTCTTTGTATCCAGATGCCAGCATTCTCTTCCCTAATATTTCTTCCTCTCTATAAAGAAAAATCTCTTCATCAAAGCCTTTACATTTTACCAAAGCATTAGATGTGGCAATAAATAACGAACCAGGCAAAAAAGATTGGTATATTAGATTATCTTTCATTTTACAGTATCTTTCTGTATGCTTGTCTAAAAATGTTTCCGATACTATAATTCTTATTAAAACACGAAGATATCCCAGATCTATGCACCTACATGAATAACTATCATTATGAGGATCTTTCATGGTAGGCGCAACAGCTCCAATATCATTATGATTTTTTAGTACTCCTATGCAACAATCTAAACATTCTTGAGTGACTGATACGTCACTATTTGATACCACAATATATTCCACTTTGTAATTTTCTATCAAATGCTTTATCCCAATATTATTTCCTCTGGAATATCCCAAATTCTCTTTTTGAAAGAGAATGTCGATTTTGCTGTCAGTTAATCTCGAAAATGCGTATCTGGTATCTTCTGTCGAATCATTATCTACTATCACAATACGACATATGGACTGCATGGCCGCATACATCCTAGCACATGAAAGCGTTTCTTCCGGCGTGTGGAAACTAACAAGCACTACACCTGTTTTTTTCATGTAAAGCCTCCGACAGCGAACAAGGTTGCAGTAATAGAGAGGAAGTAATTAACCCCAATTCTCCCACTTACAATTCGGTTTGCACCATAATCTATTTTGAATACCAAAAATATACAACCAGTTTCAACTCCGATTTTCCACTACATTTACTCATAAATTCCGCATACCTTTTCCTGTTCAAAAAAACTTCACTTCAGGTCTGCCGGGCTTTCTATTTTACATCTACCTAAACATTCCACAATTTGACAAGGCCTATTTCTCCAAACTTAAATTGAATTCAGCAACTTCAAAACCACCTAAATGAGAATAATATCTTTTTACACAGTTTCATTTGCATTGCGTTTTGCCAAGAAATTTTTGTAAATTAGTGTACCGACACACTCACAATGTTTTTAATTACATACGGAACAATAAGCACTTCCCAGGACATAAACCTTTACATTTTTGAACCCTTTTTCCACTAGATGAGCAGCCTGAGTTTTGCTCATAACACCATTTTTGCAATAAAGAAGATAGGTTTTTGACTGGTCCAATGCCGCAAACCCTTCGCTAACCTTAAAAAACGGCATTTCAATAACCGGAACTGATGCCTTCAAAGGATCATCCCGCGCCTCATCAGGAGCTCTGACGTCAAGTATTACGTCATTCGGACCTGTTACCGGAGTTTCCTGAACTGTACCTTCTGAAGCCTTCTCCTCAGGAATATCCTTAATATCCATGACAACTGCATCTGAAACTGCCTGTTCTAACACTCCAGCGGCTATCTTGGATTCTTCGTCCTCCACCATCCGAATATCAGCATGGATTGTCGGACGGTCTGAAATCACCCCGCAGTACTCCGGCATACTTTCAGCAAAGTGAACTGTTCCTATTTCCCGGCATTTATCAATTATGTCCTGTTTATCACTGACGATAAGGGGACGCAGTATGAGTATTTTAACAGACTGATCAATAACGCTGAGATTAGCTAATGTCTGACTTGAAACCTGTCCCACACTTTCACCGGTAACCAGGGCTGAAATCCCGTACTTTGCGGCAATCATCTCCCCGGCCCGCATCATCATTCTCTTCAGGCTTACCCCTCTCACCCTGTGATCACTTTTGGTGAGAATCTCCCCCACCCCCCCGGCACA
>JAEEHF010000129.1 GCA_016280725.1 Bacillota bacterium
TATTAGAAATAGAATATATAATTCCGGTATGGGTAGAAGAAAAAGATAACTACAAGATAAAAACAAGTGTAAGAGCAGTAAACTTCAATTTAGATAATTTGCTAAAGAGAGTAAGCGAAAGAAAAGAATTTAACAGTCCGGCTAAAGATTAAGGAGGAAATATGAAAAAGTTAACAGTCGCAATAATAAGTACATTACTTCTATTAAGTATGAGTTATTCATTTGCAAAAGATTTTTCGGATGTTGATACTAGTCACTGGGCCAAACAATACATAGATGCATTATCAAATAGTGGAGTAATTAGTGGCTATGAAGATGGAACGTATAGACCACAAAATAGTGTTACAAGGGCAGAGTTTTTAAAGCTGTTGATATGCTCGGATCCTTTTTTAGAAAATCAAGCACTAGAGTATGGTAAAACTATTGAACAAGTTAATTGGTATGATCCGTATGTCAAATATACAATGTTTCTAAAGGCTTCATCTTATAAATATGAAGAAGAAGAATATCAAATGCCTATTGAAAGAGTTGAGATTGCGACATTTATTTGTAACTTTAGAAGAATGTATGATTTAACTATAGCAAATGAAGTTGGTGAAAGAACAGAGTTTTCTGATATATCAGGGTTAACTAATATCGAAAGTATTTCAATAATCGAAGCAGAGGACTACGGAATAATGAATGGCTATGAAGATGGTACTTTTAAGCCAAATAATCCCGTTACAAGAGCAGAAGTATCAGCGATTATATTTAGATGGATAAATTTATTAAGAGACAACGATGTTGTTGAATAGAAAATAATTTTAAAAAGACTAATAAAACTTTAGTAATGCATGGGGAGGAATTATGAGTAAAAATGTAATTGCATTAATTATCATAGCACTATTTATTAGTGTCAGCTGTTCGTTTGCCAAGACTTTTTCAGACGTTGATGCTAATCACTGGGCTAATCAGTATATTGATTCTTTATCAAATAGTGGTGTAATAAATGGTTATGAAGATGGAACGTATAGACCGCAAAATAGTGTAACAAGAGCTGAGTTTATGAAGCTAATGGTATGTTCAGACCCTAAAATGGAAAGAAATGCTAAGTTTAATACACCTGATGAGAATAGAGCTAATTGGTATGATCCATACACAAATTATATACGTTATTTGAAGCTCTCATCATATAATTATTTGCCGGAGGAATTTAATCAACCGATAACAAGAGTTGAGATAGCAACGTTTATTAAAAACTTTGCTGATCTTTATAAACTAATCGATAACAAAATAACAGACACTGCAGTAGTTGACCAAACACAAAAGCAACTTATATCTGCGGTAATTGAAAAAGGGTATTCTAAGAATAAAAATCTAACGTATAAGGAGGCTTGGGATATAGTAACTGGGTTACCTGAAGATGAAGCAAATGAAATTAAGAGCATAGCTTTAAGTGGAATAAAATATACTCCTAAAGAAGAAAAATCAAAATTTAATGATATAGATGATCTTTTATATATTCAAAGTACAGCAGTAAAAGAAGCAGAAAAATTAGGTATAATAAATGGTTATGAAGATGGTTCCTTTAAGCCAAAAAACAATGTCACAAGGGCAGAAGTATCAGCAATTATATTTAGATGGATGAATCTTCTTAAAGACAATAATAAAATTAAAGAATAGACAGATTGTATAATATACGGAGGTATGCTAAATGAAAAAGGTATTTATAATTGTATCATGCTTAATAACATTGATGGTTCTGTCAAACTTTTCACTAGGAGTTGAGCCTTCTGGTCAAGGAGCAAATCCATCACCTACAGGAACAGGAAATCCAACTCCAACTCCTGCACCAACTCATGACTTTGTTCGAAGCCACGGAGAATATAGAGATTATGATTCAACGGGACACTGGATTCCATGCTCATACAGAGGTTGCCAAATTCATAGACGGTACTGATAACCCGACTTTTGAAGAACATGAATTAGTATATAAAACAATGCTAAAAGATTTATCTTGGGGTAGCTCTGTTCTTCTTGATTTGATAGAAAAACAAGTTAAAGTAACTATAAAAATGTGCAGTAAATGTAGCTATAATGTTGAACTTAATGATAGCGAAGCAAGAGTTGTTTTTGACCAAGACGATACTTCAAAAGGGTTAGTAAGTGCTTCTTATGAAAATAATGTTCACTCTGAAACTGTTGGTGATTTTTTCAATGGTGAGAAGAACTATAGTACTACAGGATATATATACATAGATTATGATGGTCCTACATCTATGTCAACAGAATATGAAGCAACGTTTATTCATTTTAATGATGATGTAACTGAAAGCGATATGCGTAGTATTCAAAATATTTATGCTAATGGAAGAGCACAAGGAAAAACAGATGATGAAATAAATCAAATTATATATGAAAGAGGCTTTCAAGGCGCAGAAGTAATGACAACCGCTTTGGACTATCAAGATGGAAAGCTTGTTTCTTCGAGTGAAGGAAGAACAGGAAACTTTTTGCTAATTGGTAGTCAAGACGTTTCTACGGGAATGCAATTTGATTACACATCATTAGGTGGAAACGGCGGATATGTAACTACAATCTCAGAAGGTTTAGGAACAACAAGTACACCAAGACCTACATCAAATTATACAGTATATGGTAGAGTTAATTATATGTTTAAAGATGATACAGTAGCTGGAGAGTCTGAAGATTGGGTTAAAATAGTTTCAACTACTTCTATACAAAAAGGATTAAATGCAAATATTAGTATGTTGCAATCTAAAAACTATAAAATAATTGGTAAAAGAATTAATTACGATGGTTTAGGAGCTCTTAAATGGAATGAAGAGTGCTCAAAAAATACAAGTAATGAAACATATGTTACATTTACTAAAAATAATCTAAGACGTTCTGTAACATACTTTGTTGAAAAAACAAGTCCAGTGGCAACACCAACCCCAGTACCAGGCGCATCTGCAACACCAGTCCCGGTTTCAACTCCAGCACCAACACCTAGTCCATCGGTTTATGTACCAAAGATTTCGCATGAACCGACATATACGGAATACAGGCCTAAAGGACAATTATATAACTATCCAAACTTAATAGCAGAAATTAGAGACACTAGTGAGGATTATGCATTATTTGATGTTGAAAAAGGTGTACCAACCAAAGAGACATTAGTATTTGAAAGTTGTGCAACACCTGTGCTATATGATATTGAGATTGAAGAGGTTGATGTCAATATAGGAGGAACATTAAAGATTCAAGTCCCTGCAATACACTGGACAGAATTTGATTCAGAAGGCAACTTGGTGGATAAGTATATTGACGCTTTGGAAACAGAAATAGATAATATTGGAAATTTAGAAAAAAGCTTCTTGAATGTAGACGCTAAAATATACAAATTAGTAGAAGCAAAAGTGTATGCAGAGAATGATCATAACGAAGTAATTGGTAAAAATGATTTGTCTTATAATGTTGCTGAACCAACAATAGAAGTACAAGGAAATGGAAATAAGATTAGTTATACAACAAATACTCCACCAGATAGTTTGACAGGCTATGTGTGTGGAACTGAAGCCTATGTTCAAAATGAAACAGAAGCACTTAATTATCAACTTGCACTATTATTTAATTCACAAAATGATATTTTGAATAGAGGTCTTAGAATTCAAGAGTTTATAGAAAATGAAGGTTTTGTAATAAATGGAAGTGATGAGATAAACTTCAAGCTTGGTGATTTAGAGATTTACTCAAATGCAACTACCAACCAAAAAGAAATAACGCTTGGAGGAGCTGTGGCAGACTTAGGAGATCTTGCGGCAGAAAATAGACAGATTTTTGTCGGAAACGATATAGTAACGACAGAAAAGGGTGCTATTGTAGCAACTCATGGTAATGGAGTTTATGCTGGTCACTGTAGGTTTGTTTATAAAGAGATAAATGGAAAAACAAACGATCTTGTTTTTGAAAAATAAATAAGAGATTAGAGACACACCTCAAAAATCCCAACTTGGAAAGTTGCTATGCAAGCTTAGCATTACTACTCAACGAGTTAAGACTTTTGAGGTGTGTCTTTAATTATTCAAAATATTACAATCATTTTCCAAATATTTCATATTAAAGAATTCATGGTTAAATCAGTATTACAAAGGTTTTTATTAACTACATATTAGGGTATTATTCTGTTAGGGATATTATGACATCCCAATCATTATGGAGGCATAATACATGAATAGATTAAATGTTGAAAAGAAAATAGAAGATTTAAGCTATAAAATGAATATTGCTAAGATAGCAATTGATAAGGCAAGTTATAACTTAAAATATACTGAACAACTTGGGCTTTCAAAAGCTGATATCGAAAGACAACATGGAATTATAAATAACTTTTCAGCTAAGTATAATAAGAATAAAAATACTTATGATGTGCTAGAAGAGTATTTAAAGGGTAACTTAGGTTCAAATGACTCTGAACTTTTATTTAAATGCACTTTTCCAGCGGAAGAGGGATATATTAACGATTCTTATCAAACGGCAATTATTTGCAAAGAAAACGTTGCTAAACTATTTGCTAATGGGGTTAACTATAAAGATATTGTTTATTGCCTTGATAATAGCGATGTATTAGGTGTAGACACTACGTTTGATGTTGCTGAAACAAATAATTTAGCAAATGGAAATGTTGATGTTGAACTTGCTAATGGTATTGAGAATATGGATCCACTAGATGTTCCAATTAATTGTCAAAATAGAATAATTGCATCTGGCAAGATTCCTTATTGTATTTCAATAGATGAAAATGAGATTAATAATTTATCGGGCGAGAAATATGATATTCCAGTTCCATCTTTTGAAGATATTTCATTTTTAAGGGATATGACAAACGAAAAGTTTTTAGACTTAGAAAACAAAGTAGAACTTGAGCAAGTAGTTAAGTACAAAATGGATACTGCTATTAGGAGAATGAATAGCGTTTTAGACGATGTTGAAAAATATAATGAAAGATGAGGCTAAAACTATGGAAACACATGTTCAAAAAGAAAAAATAATTGAATTAGGTAAAAGCTTTGATGCAGGTCTAATTAGTTTCGATGATTTATCAACTAGTGAGAAATTCATGCTCAACAAATATTATATACAAAAGAATGAAAGAATAGATGAAAGGCTTCAAGAAGTTGAGGGGTCTCTTTCCACTCTGGAGCAAAGATTAGATACAATTTATGAGAATTTACTTAAAATAGATTAACATAAAAATTATAAACCTAAAACATTTTAAAAAGAATTGTTTTAGGTTTTTTTTGTGTTATAATCATATTTAGCAAAAATGTAATATTTATATTATCAAATATATATTCTAAGGAGGATAATAAAAACTATGAAAAAATTTTTAGCAATTGTGATCGTTCTAGTGCTTGGACTAGCTGCATTTTCAAGCATTAATGCTGCACAACAATTTCCAGATGTTACAGGTACAAAATATGATAGTGCCGTATCAAAACTTACTTCATTAGAGATTGTTAATGGATTTCCTGATGGATATTTTAAACCAGAGGAAAGCGTTACTAGAGCTCAAATCGCAAAGATGATAGTTGAATCTTTAAAACTTCAAAAATCAAATGATATAGCATTATTCCAATTTACAGATATTAATTCATCTCATTGGGCATATCAGTGGATTAAAGCTGCATTTGATAACAAAGTTATCGTAGGCTATCCAGATGGTACTTTTAAACCTGAAAATCAAGTTACATATCAAGAAGCATTTACAATGATTATTAGAGCTTTGGGCAAGGAAGCATCTATGAGTGACACTACTTGGCCAAAGGCATATATTGAATTAGCGCAAGCTATGGGCCTAACAACTAGCATAACAACAACAACTTATAATGCTCCTGCTAATCGTGGCGACGTAGCAATTTCACTTTTTAATATGATTTCAAGTGATGAACAAAAACAAAAAGAAGAAGCTGCTGCAAAAGCTGCAGAAGAAAGCAAAAAGCAAGAACAAGCAAAAGCAAAGGCTCTTACTTATGCTATTGTTTCTTCTGCTGATGAAACCAAGAATGACTTCGTCGTTAAATTCTATGGTGACAAAACAAAATATACATTATTAAGTTTAGAAGGAAAGAGTGCAAGCAAGCTTACTCTTGCAAAAGTTGAAGCAATTAATGATTTACTAGTTGGATATAAAGAAACTAAAGACGGTATTGACATTAATGATGTTGTAAAACAATCAGATCTTGATAATGCTAGAATCATTACAAAGAAATCAGATTCTGTTATTACATTCTCAGATAAAAAGACATGGGATACATCTTCTACTTCTTTCAAGGATTCATTTAAACTATATTCATTTGTTAGAGTTACATGCTCAGTTGATGATGATGGAGATATCACATTTGATAAAGTAGATAATCTAGGCATTGGAACATCTAATGTTACATTTGCAAAAGCAGAAAGAATTCTTCAAGATAGTGAAAACAACGTAGTGTTCATATTCAAAGGATTTAGCGTATCTGATAAGATTAAGAAGGGTGTTGTAACTGAAGGCAGTGGAACATCAAGCGATTACGAATATGGAATGGTTGCAAAGACAAGATCTACAACTAAGAAAGATTACGTTACAATTGGAAAGACTGAATATGAAGTAAGCTCAAAGTCAAAAGATTTTGAGACAGATACATTTGTAGTATTTGAAGAAGATGACGATGGAATTGTTAAACTAGTTAAAGCATTTGGTGTATCAATGCTTGATGGGTCAGTTACAACAATCGTTAAGTCAAAGAGTGATTACCAAGATTACATTTCGACATCTGGAATTAAGAAATACAATAGTTATGCAAAATGTATAATTGAAGTAGAATGGGATAAAAAAGGAAAAATCACAGTTGAAGATTGGGAAGAATATGATGACATAGAAGATATGGACTTCCTAAAAGGTGACAGAGTAATAGTTGATACAAAGAATGGCGTATTCGTTATTTTCTCAGGTCTAGAGCCAAACGGAGTTGCTAAAAATGGTACTTATACAGTTGCAGCAGATATAACACCTACACCAAAGCCAACAGCTACACCTACTAAGACGGCAACACCTACACCAAAGCCAACAACACCGGCTACTACACCTGCAACAACACCAGCTACTACTCCAGCAACAACTCCAGCTACTACACCTGCAACAACACCAGCTACTACACCTGCAACAACACCAGCTACTACGCCTGCAACAACACCAGCTACTACTCCAGCAACAACTCCAGCTACTACACCTGCAACAACACCAGCTACTACACCTGCAACAACACCAGCAACTACACCTGCAACTACACCTGCAAGTGGTAGTGGAGATAGAAGTTAATAAAATTTAAGAGAGCCCTTTGGCTCTCTTTTTGTTTAAGAACTTTTTTCAAAAAAAGCTTGAAATGGATATAATTTCATGATAAAATTTTCCCCGTGTGTAAACATGAAAACACATACCGAATTAAATCTTTGAGGCGTTGTGCTAAATTTTCATTTAGTTGCTGTCAAAGTACGGTAGAGGGCACAAAAAGTGCAAATAACAAAATAAGGAGGAAACTTAAAATGTCAGTAGTTGCAATGAAACAATTATTGGAAGCTGGTGTTCACTTTGGACATCAAACAAGAAGATGGGATCCAAGAATGGCTCCATACATCTTCACAGCAAGAAATGGGATCTATATAATAGATCTTCAAAAAACATCTAAAAAAATCGATGAGGCTTATGCTATTCTAAAGGGAATCGTTGATGAGGGAAAGACAGTTATTTTCGTAGGAACAAAGAAACAAGCTCAAGAATGTGTTAAAGAAGAAGCTGAAAGATGCGGAATGTTCTACGTTAATGAAAGATGGCTAGGCGGAATGCTTACAAACTTTAAGACAATTCGTTCAAGAGTTGAGAGAATGAAAGCCCTAGAAAGAATGGAACAAGATGGTACTTTTGATGTACTACCTAAGAAAGAAGTTATTAACCTTAAGAAAGAACTAGAAAAACTTCAAAAGAATTTAGCAGGTATTAGAGACATGACAGAGCTTCCAGGAGCTATGTTTGTAGTAGATCCTAAGAAGGAAAGAATTGCTATTCTAGAAGCTAGAAAGCTTGGAATTCCTGTATTTGGTCTTGTTGATACAAACTGCAATCCAGAAGATGTTGACTATGTAATTCCTGGAAATGATGACGCTATTAGAGCTATTAAGCTTATTATTGAAGCTATGGCAAATGCTGTTATTGAATCAAAACAAGGTGCTTCTGAAGACATAGCTGATGAAGCTGAAGAAGCTACAGAAGCAGCTGAAGAAGTTCAAGAATAATAGTTAGCGATTTATTAAATTAATTTGTAACGGCGCACATTGTGCGCCAAAATTTTATAAAATAAAATGGATTTGTATCATAAATCAAAGTTTTTGTCAAATTTGATGCTTAACAAGGGTATAATAAAATCAGAGTTTGTGTCAAAATCGATGCAAAAACGAATATAAAATAGTCAAAGTTTTTGTCAAATTTGATGCTTAACAAAGTTTATAATAAAACCAGAGTTTGTGTCAAAATCGATGTATTGCAAGGAGCCTAGCTTGCGAGCACCGGAGGCGTATGTCATACGTTGAGGATGCGAGCAGGCGTAGCGACACAGCAAGACGCGATTTTCACACAAACGACCAATTGAGGAGGAGAAAAATATGATAACCGCTGAACAAGTAAAAGAACT
Organism: Bacillota bacterium; assembly: GCA_016280725.1. Classification (GTDB taxonomy): domain Bacteria; phylum Bacillota; class Clostridia; order TANB77; family UBA1234; genus RGIG6105. The sequence continues at coordinate 8,709 of JAEEHF010000129.1, forward strand.
AAGAGAAATAACAGGCGCTGGTATGATGGAATGTAAGAAAGTTCTTACAGAAGTTGACGGCGATATGGCAAAGGCACAAGATTTACTTCGTGAAAGAGGAATTGTTAAAGCTACTAAAAAAGCTGGAAGAATTGCCGCAGAAGGTCTTGTAGAAAGCTATAAATCATCAGATAATCAAAATGGAGTTTTAGTAGAAGTTAATATCGAAACTGACTTTGCTGCTAAGAACCCAGATTTCAGAAAGTTTGTAGCAGACGTTGCTAAACACATTGAGGCTAATAGCCCTGCTGATGTTGAAGAACTTAAGAATCAAAAATTCGAAGGAGATACAACAGTAGGTGAGGCTCTTACAAACCTAGTTGCTAAAATTGGTGAAAATACTACTCTTAGAAGATTTACACATTTCAAAGGAGATAGTAATACATACGTTGAAAGCTATATTCATGGTGATGGAAGAATAGGCGTTTTAGTTGAATTTACAGCTGAAAATATGGCTGAAATCAAAGGAAACGAAGAATTTGCTACTATGGCAAAAGACGTTGCAATGCATGTTGCAGCTGCAAAACCTGAGTATTCTTCAAGAGATGAAGTTCCAGCTGAAGTTCTAGATAAAGAAAAAGAAATCATCAAAGCTCAAGCAGTGAACGAAGGAAAGCCTGAAGCTATTGCTGAAAAGATGGTAGAAGGAAGAATTAATAAATTCTATAAAGATGTTGTTATTACTGAGCAAGAATTTGTTAAAAATCCTGATATTTCAGTAGGAAAGCTTGTTGAGCAAACGGGTGCTTCTTGCGGGGCTAAAGGATTAAAGTTTGTTAAATTTGCTAGACTTGAACGTGGCGAAGGTATTGAAAAGAAAGAAGAAAACTTTGCTGAAGAAGTTATGAAACAAATAAATGGATAATTATTTATAATAAAAAAGACTCACCAAGTCGCGATTTGGTGAGTCTTTTTTGCTTTCAGCACTTCTTGTAGACGAAAAGAAGAATATCCTTCTTATCAGCTGAGCATCTCATAGCTACAAAGTACAGGTCATTCTGAAAATACACATATCTGAGCTCATTGGCCTGTTCTAGCTTTTCGATTGTCACGTTTTCTGTTGTTCCTCCAAGGTCATAGTGCCAGTTGCCACCAGGCGAGACGTAGAGTTGAACTCCGGGAAGCGAATAGGGTGTCTGCAGGTCCATGACAAGCACACGCGGGTTTGGAAGAGTTCTCATAGCCTTCAAGGCTCCAGAAATCATGTATTGCAAAGGCATAGAAGCCATTGCTTGTTCCAGCTGAGATGGAGAAGTCTCGCTAGGCCAGTAGGTGAGACCCTTGACTTCGTAGAATTTATACCGGTTCACCGAGGAAGGAAGATGAGCCCACTTGAGCGGTGAAATCGGAAGGCTGTAGATGTTCGAATCAGTGTAGGTCTCTCTGCTGGAAAAGTCGATGCTAGGTTTCTCCATTGCGATGCCTCCTTTTTAATTAAAAATGGATGGGTACAATTCGGTTAACATAAGTATTATAACAACTTTTTATGGGTAATACAAGTATATACTTGAAATATTATATTTTATTATGCTAGAATAATTATGTTTAGGAGGTGCGGTATAGTGGAAATTAAAAAATATATATGGAAAGAAAAGAAGAAGAATATTTTTGGCCTTCCATGGACGTTTACAACGTATGCATTTGACGAGGATAGCCTAGACATAAAAACAGGACTTTTAGTACAACATTATGAGGAAATTAGGTTATATAGAATTAGAGATTTTACAGTTACGATGAGCCTAATTCAAAGGATTTTCCATTTGGGAACGATTCATGTTTGTAGTGCTGATAGCACTACTCCTGAAATTAATATAATTAATATTAGAAACCCTCTTGAAGTCAAAGATAAGCTAGCTAAGCAAGTTGAAATAGCTAAGAGCAAGGTTGGTGTTCATACATCAGAATTTATCAATGTTCAAGCAGGGGGATATCACAGATAAATCCTGTTTTTTTCTAATATTTCTTGTAAAAACGGATAAATTGTGCTAAAATCTACTAGACTTTTAAGAGGGAGGGTATATAAATGAGCACAGTCACATATATAATGTCAGCTTTGCAAGTTATTTCAGCTCTTGTTGTTATTGTTTTAGTTATGTTTCAAAAGCTTAAAGAAGGTAATGGCCTTTCTGGATCTACAAACGAAGGAGCATCTGGAATGGGTATGAGCAAAGATAAAAAGCTTTCTAGATTTACAATTCTATTTGGAATTCTTTTTGTAGTATTCACGGTCATAGCTTCAACATTAATTTATAGAGATCTTCACTAATATTATACAGGGAGAATAAAATGAAAAAAGAGTTTAAATGTATTCGGAATGATGTGCGAAAAATGTTCAAACAGAGTTAAAAATGCATTTGAAGCATTAGATGAAGTTGATAGTGTAAGTGTTAGCTTAGAGGATGGTAACGTGTCTCTTGAACTAAATAAAGAGCTTAGCGATGCCAAAATTAAGAGCGTTATTGAAGACTTAGGCTACGAAATGAAATAATAAAAGAGAGCATTTATGCTCTCTTTTTTGTTGCTTGTTCAATTCTTCTTTCTGCATCCTTTTTTGCAATGTTTTGTCGCTTATCGTATAGTTTTTTACCTTTAGCAATTGCAATTTCAACTTTAACTAGATTTTTTGAAAAATATATAGATAACGGAACGAGTGTAACCCCTTTTTGCTTACACATATTCCATAGTTTGCTGATTTCTCTTTTATTTGCTAATAGTTTTCTTGTACGAGTTGGGCTTACATTAGAGAAGCTTCCTTCTTCGTATGGACTAATATGCATGTTTATTATATATAGTTCAGATTCTTTTATTTGAACATAGCTATCTTTAATATTAACATTTTTGTTTCTAATTGATTTAACTTCTGTTCCAACAAGTACAATTCCACATTCCATAGTATCTAGAATAGTATAATCGTGCCTTGCTTTTGGATTATTAGCTATAATCTTTTTTTCGCTTTGTATTTCTTTTGTCATGAATCCAGCCTTCCTTTACAATTTATAACAAATGTAATCACATTCAACTACTATATTAACATAAAATTGAGAAAATTTCAAATCTATAGAGTCTATATTTAACTATAATTATTGAAGTTAGTCAAATTGTATAATAAAATAAGTCCATGAGGTATACACATAGAAAGGGGAATTTTTATATGGAATTAAAAGGTAGTAAAACAGAGGCAAACTTATTAACTGCTTTTGCAGGAGAATCTCAAGCTAGAAATAAATATACGTATTTCGCAAGTAAGGCAAAAAAGGATGGATATGAGCAAATTGCAGCTATATTTGAAGAAACTGCAAATAATGAAAAAGAGCATGCTAAAATGTGGTACAAACTTCTTTGCGGAGGAGATATTCCATCTACAGCAGAAAATTTAAAGGCTGCCGCTGATGGTGAAAACTATGAATGGACAGATATGTATGATAAATTTGCAAAAGAGGCCAAAGAAGAAGGCTTTGATAGAATTGCATTTTTGTTTGAATCAGTTGCAAATATAGAAAAAGAGCATGAAGCAAGATATAGAAAACTTCTTGAAAATGTTGAAAATGGTCTTGTTTTTAGTAAAGACGGAGATAAAATTTGGCAATGCAGAAATTGTGGTCATATAGTAATTGGAAAAGAAGCTCCAGAAGTATGCCCTGTATGTTCTCATCCAAAAGCATATTTTGAAGTTAAGGCAGATAATTATTAATAATATTAATTAACTAAAGCACCTACTGAAGTAGGTGCTTTTTTTTTTTATCCGAAAAAGGCACGAGAAGCGGACCGTCTAGTGTATAAAAAACTAGATTACAATTATATTAAAATACATTTAAATTATAGTTAAATGACTGTGGTTTTGTTGAATATAACAGATTTTTTATGCTAGTATTTTAATGAGTATGTAATGTGACAAGACTTGCATAACAGGTAGGTTTTGATGCATAAATTCGAGGTGTAATTATTGCACGAAAAGGAGAGATTTGTAATATGAGACAGATGAGGAAAAAAATACTAATAGCTATATTTGTCACTTTGCTATTAACATTAGCAATAGCAGGTGCTTTGGGCTATTTTTTAATCTCAAATAAAAATCGTACAATTGATGAATTAAGGGAGCTTTCTGCTTCTTCAAAAGCGCTTGCTTTTGCTAAAGATATGAAAGCAAATTATGAAATAACACCATCTGATATTATTGAAATTGCTGTCAAGGATTCAAGCTTCGCAGCTGGAGGCTATTATAAGGCAGATGGAAGTAGTGACTTTTATCATCACATAATCACTAAAGGTGATGATGGAAAGGATAAACTTACAAAGATTAAAGCTAAAAAAGAAGATTTGTATGGAAGAATTATTAAAGTAAACGCTTCTAAGAATACACCTATTCTTGATTCTATCTTATATGCTAAAGATGAAGGACCAGATATGTATGAAAGAATAGAAGAATTTAACTTCCTATCAATTCCATCTGACTTAGTTGAAAATGACTATGTAGATATTAGAATTCAGTTCCCAACAGGTGAGGATTATTCAGTACTTGCTGGAAAGAAGATAGAAAAATATGCTGGAAATACAACTGTTTTCATGAAACTTAATGAAGAAGAAATAATGAAAATGGGAAGTGCAATAATTGAAGCATACATGCAAAAAGGCGTTAGACTATATGCAATAAAATATACTGATCCTGCAACACAATTATACAAGGAAGAAATCGTTGATTATGTTGAAAAGTATCAAAACGGAATAGATGCAGCAGTTAAAGCTCTTGAAAATTTATCTGCAAGAAAATATGCCGCAGATTTTCAAAATCAGTTTGTTGATGAAAATGGAAATCCTGTTTTCATCATGACTGAGAATATTGATGGCGTTGCTTATGCAACAGAAGAGTCATATGGATACATTAGAGAATCAGATAGAAAAGAAATTGAAGCTAAAAGCAACAAAATAGGCAAAGACGATATTAGTGTTGAAACTATTAGTAAGTATTCAGGAATTAGCGTAGCAAATGTCGAAGCAATTAAAGAAGCACTTGAGATTAACGACGAAAAGGCACTTGCATACTATAAAGTATTTAGAGAGCAAACAAGAATTGGAATTAAATGCACATATCCAGTTAAAGATGAAGTCCTTCAAGTTGTAAGGGCAAACCCAAATATTTTGGAAGAAATAAAGGCAGAATTTGATAAGACATCAACGGTTGCTCAAAAATATGATAAATATGTTGAACTTGAAAAACAACTTGCTGCAGCCCCAGAAGTTTCTTATACAGGTGAAAAGACTAAAGCAGAAATCAAGAAGGAAATGGAAGCTATAGTTGAAGAAAGAACTGGGAACATCCAGTCTAGTATCAGCAAAGAATATGATGAGCAAAGAGCTAGACGTGTTGCTTATTTACAATCTTTAGTAAAAGGAAAATAAAATAATTTGGAGGTAATTTAATGAAAAGCATTGGTTTTGTTGGACAAATGGATAATAGTGGTATAGTTCTATGCGTGGCAAGGCTGGTAGCACAATTTGGCAAAAAAGTCATTGTAATTGATGCTACATCACAACAACGTACAAGATACACAGTACCAGGACCAACTTCTAGAAATACAGAACAATATGTTAATAAGCATGATAATGTTGATATCGCAGTGGGATTTAACAACATTCTTGAACTTAAGAAATGGCATGTTACAAAAGGTGAAGATTTCAACGACTATGAGTATGTGTTTATTATGACTGACAGACAAGAAATGTGCGAAGAGTATGACTTAAACAATGCCAATAGCTTATTCTTTACAACAACATATGACTTGTTTGAACTTGACAAGGGAGTTGAATTATTAAAATACATTTGTGCAAGTAAAAGAACTGATGACACAAATGCAAAAATAAAGGTTAATACTTTAATTGCAAGTACTGCCATTAATACGGTTGATAGTAGAAGAATAGATGATTTAACAAGTAATATGCAAATTGAACAAATTGGTGAAAAGATAGAATTATCTTATGATGAAGGAGATTTATCTGCACTAATTCAAAATCAATATAGTAACAAAATTGAATTCAAAAACTTAAGCCGTCAAACTAAAGAAGGACTTGCAGAAGCTGCTTCTAGAATATTAGAAGAACCTAAAGATAGAGTTCTTAAAGCTGTTAAGGGCGTTGAAAAGAATTCATCGTTCATTAAAAAATAAGGAGGAAATGAAATGCCTATAGTATCATTTTGGAATCCTACTGGGGAAGGTCAAGTAGGCACAACGGCTACTATGTGTGCTATTGCAAATTCAATAGCGATTAGAAATCCAAACTATAAAGTGCTACTTGCTCACACTAATTTTAAAAATCATAAAATGGAATCTGCATATTTCAACATGGATAAAATGCGTTCAAAGGGAAATATGGATGATATAACAGATATTGGAGTAGATGCTTTGGAAAGACTTCTTCGTTCTAATAAGATTTCGCCAGAGAGTATTAAAATCTATTCTAAACCAATAGGCAGTACTCTAGAAATTCTATATGGTTCATTTAAAAACGATAGAGATTCATTTAATAGAGTACTTGAAACTATACCGTTTATGCTAGACTATGCGGCACAATGCTATGATATGGTTTTTGTAGACCTTACTAAAGGAACTGATGTAAAGGAAGTAAATGATATTTTAGCTAAATCTGACGTTATTGTTGTTACATTAAATCAGGACAAAGAAATACTACTAAAGATGCAAGAACAATTTGCGTCACTAAAGATTTTGCAAGAAAAGCCAATTCTTCCAATATTTGCAAGATACGATCAATTCTTGATGTATAACGATAGAAATATCTTGAGAACATTTAACTTTAAGTTTGATAAACGTGATACTTATACGATACCATACAACTCAAGATTCTTTGATGCGATGAATAATGGTTCGGCACTTAACTTTTTTGTTGAATACTTAAATGCTGATTTGAGTACCACAAGAGAAGGTTATTTAATTGCTGAAACAGACAAGGCTAAAGATAAACTATTAAAGTTACTAGGAAGCAAGATTTCTGATAAATAATTTTTAGGAGGTGCTACTCCAAATGGCAATAAATACAATCATCATCATAGTTATGTTACTTCTTGCTGTGTTATTTGTAATTTATATATTTACCAAAAAAGATGATAAATTAAATATAAGTTCAAAAGAACGAGACAGCAAAATGTATAGCGTTGAAATGATGACTAAGTTCATTAAGTATAGAATGGATGAAATAACCAGAACAAACTTAATGGATGTTGGATTATCTGAGGAAGAACTTAAGAGAAGAAAAACAAAGAAATATGAACTTAAGAAAGCTCTAAAGGGTTGTACATATGGCGACATTAACGATAAAAAATATGTTAAAGAGTTGATATTTGATTTATTACATAGAGAGTATGGTGTTAATCAAGTTAATATTACTAATGCTATAGATTTTGATAATCCTGATAACTTAACTTCGTGTGATAAGTTTGATATTCTTCTTTATTTATACAAAAAAGAATTTGGATATGAAGGTTTAACAAAGCTTATTCAAAAGTATTCGCTTGATGAACTTAAAACGGTTTATGGCGCAGATCAACCTTCATATGTAATTACTGCAGAAGAAATATCTGAAATTTTTGATAAAGAATATGAAACACTTTCATTCGAGGATAGACTAAATATTCTTACACAAAGAATATATCAAAATTATAAAGGATATAGTGTAGTTGATGAAATCAGAGACATGAATATTGATGGTATTTCAGGAGGTGTTTCTGGTCTTCCAGAAAGTTTCATGTATCAGGTTGCATCACTAGGTGACTATGTTAAACAAACACAGTCAAAACAAATTCCTAGAGCTTATGACTCAGTATGGATATTCTTCAAAGGTAAATCAATAGAAATGTCTTGTTTGACATTTGGTAGCTATGATGAATTAAAGAGAGTTTGTCAGAATATTTATAAATACAATAATCCTGGACAATTATCAGATACTAATGGTTATAAGATAAATGAAATGAAAGATGGTTCCCGTGTCGTTGTTTTAAGACCACAAATGTCAGAGTCATGGGCATTTTTCGTAAGAAAGTTTGATACACCAAACGCAGTACTTGAAAATCTAGTTAGACAACCAGGTAAAGAGTTTGTTATTCCAATGTTAAAGTTCCTTGTAAAAGGTGCTAGAGTAACTTCTCTTACTGGTGAGCAGGGTTGTGGTAAAACAACGATGCTTCTTGCCATGATTAAGTATATTTATCCTGCACTTAATATAAGAGTACAAGAAACTGCATTCGAGTTGCACTTAAGAAAAGTTTATCCAAATAGAAACATTTTAACACTTCGTGAAACAGAAACAATTTCAGGACAAGAAGGCTTGGACGTACAAAAGAAAACCGATGGTGCCGTAAACATTCTACGGAGAGGTTGCTACTGACCCAGTTGCTGCATGGATGATTCAGATGGCACAGGTTGCTTCTAAATTTACTATGTTTACTCACCACGCTAAAACTTTTGAAAACTTGATACTATCTCTTCGTAACTCACTTTTAAAAACAGGTGTATTTACAAATGAAAAAGTTGCAGAAGTACAGGTTGTTCAGGTTATTAACTTTGATATTCACTTAAAACGTGGATTTGATGGTTCTCGTTTTATTGAAAGAATAACAGAATGTGTTCCTGTAAAAGAAACTAATCCATATACTTTTGACCATAGAAATGAAAAAACACTAGAAGGAAAACTTGATAAGTTTATGGACAACGCAACACATTATTTCACAAAGGTAACTGAAACTGACACTTTTAAATCTGTTAATATTATTGAATTCTATGATGGTGAATACCATATTAAACACAGAATTTCACAGGCAAACATCGATGCTATGAGTGAGAACATGTCTCCAGATGATCAAAGAGCATTTAAAGAGTTTCTTGATGATTTCTTTGCTGGTGTTGATGAAGATATGGAAGGTGAAAGAGCCGGATTTGGTTCAAGAAGAATCATAGTTGAGTAAAATTAGCAGTAAAAAGGAAAGGAGGGTGGTAAAGTTTTGGACACGCAGGCGCTCATGATAGGTGTTTTATCGATGTCTGGAGTGCTATTTGCATTTATTTTAATTGCTTTTATGGTTATTAGAAACAAAAACAAAAAAAGCCAGAAAAATGCATTGGAAAGAAGTATTAGAGAATCAACTTCTAAGAGTAAATTCTCAAAAACAGCTTTTTTCCAAAAAGTATATCTTAAGCTTGCCACGACTCCAATTATCAAACGTTATCTATTTAAAGTTAGAATGCGTTTTGAATTAGTTGGTAATGATGATGAATACAATCTAAGAGCCGCAGCAGGAAAAGCTACATTAAAAGCAATTATAATAACGATAGTAGCGAGTTTAGTACTTATGTACATAAATAGAGAAAACCTATTTATGATGATAGTAAGTGTTATTCGGAGTTTTAGTTGTTGTTGAAAGCTTCACAGAGATGACGGTTAATAAAATTGAAGATAAATTATTAAATCAACAGCTTGATTTATTCTCTGAGGTTAGACACGCTTATCATGAAACAAACATGGTAGAAGAAGCAATTTATGATGCTTCTCTACTTGAAGAAAATGAGGTTAATTTTCAGGCGGAAAAAATATATGAGGTAATGATATCCCCAGAACCTGAAATTGAACTTGAAAAGTATTATGATGTTGCTCCAAATAGATTTTTGAAATGCTTTGCAGGTGTTTCGTACCTTACTAAAGAGTTTGGAGATAGAAAAGTTGGGGGTATTTCATTATATCTTAAAAATATAAACAACATAACACAAGAGTTACAACTAGAGATACTAAAAAGACAAAAAATAGATTATTACTTTACTTCTCTTTCATACATTACCTTAGCACCAATTCTTTGTATTATTCCAATCAAAAACTGGTGTGAAGCAAACTTTGCTTCTACGGTAAGTTTCTATGAGGGAAGTGGTGGATTTGCACTTCAGATTTTTACATTGGTGTTAATTTTCATTTGTTATGCACTTTTAAAGAAGGTAAAAGACAATGGAGATACATCAAAATTTAAAATCTCAAATGATAATCCGTGGCAGGAAAAAGTTTATAGAATTCCAATAATTGAAACGTTTATAGATAAACTTGTTCCAACTGCTGGAAAGCAAAAATATGCAAAAATCAGGAAACTTCTTAAAGACTCTGCTTCTAAGCAGAAAATGGAATGGCTATATGTTACTAGAGTAACGTATGCTCTGATCGGATTTTTAGTAATGCTTGTTTTATTTAAACAGCTTCATAGTATTGCAATTCAAAATGTAATGACTCAAGCTACGACACAAGATGTTGTGTTTGGTCAGATGAATGACAAAACTGCCAGAAAGGCTGCAGCACTTACTTCATATGATAACTTCACCATTGGTAAAATTAATAAGAATAAAGAATTGATAAATTTGATTCGTGATGGTGATGAAGATTTTGCAAAAGAATCATTAAAAGTAGAATTAAGAAAGATATCTAATAATGCAAAGACACCTAAGGAAATAGAAAAAGATGCTAATGCAATTTATAAGCAATTACTTAGAAGAAATAAAGGTGCTCAAGCTAAAAAGGCATATCTTCAACAAGCAATATTTGATGCGCATATAGATTATACTAGAGATGATTTCACAGATGCTTTAGTAACCCAGGTTATGGATATTGCTAAAGAAAATAACAGGTCTACAGTTATTGTTGATGATCTCATTAAAGGTATGGAAAATATCAATAAAATGGAGCTTACAGAAGAACAGATAGCCAAAAATGCGGACCGTATTTACGAAAAGGTTAAGTTCCTTACGAACGAATATATTCAGTGGTCTGAAGTTGTTGTGGCATTCATTTTTGCTATGATAATGTATAACGTTCCAATCCTTGTCTTAAAATTCCAAATTCGTATGAGAAAAATGGATATGGAAGACGAAGTAATGCAATTCCAAACAGTAATTTTGATGCTTATGCATATAGAAAGAGTTTCTGTTGAATATATGTTAGAGTGGCTTGAAAGATTTGCGGTTATATTTAAAGAGCCAATATCAACTTGTATGAATAACTATGAGGCAGGTGCTTATGAAGCACTAGAGCAGCTTAAGGATGATGCACCATATAAACCTCTTATTAGAATAGTTGAAAGTCTTCAGTCTGCTGTAGAAAACGTAAAAATTACAGATGCATTTGACGAACTAGAGACTGAAAGAAATTTCTTCCAAGAAAAACGTAAAGAAGCAAATGAAAGACTTATCAATAAAAAAGCAAAAATAGGAAGGCTTGTTGGTTTTGCACCAATGATATTCTTATTTGTAGCTTATCTAATAGGACCACTTATAATATCGTCAATTCTTGATATGACACAATACTTTAGTCAGCTTGGCAATATGCTATAAAAGTTTATAATATGTGAATAATCACATTTATAATATATTATAATTTAAAGGAGGAAAATTATTATGGATAATGCGAGTAAAGCATTAATTATCGCAGGTGCGATACTTATAGCAGTTATGTTAGTTAGTTTAGGTGTTATGCTTTATAACACAGCAGCAAATGTTGCAGAAAACAGTGTTGGTTCTGTTGATGCCCTTGGAATCCAAGGATTCAATGCTCAATTTGAGTCATACTTTGGAACAAAATCTAGAGCACAAGCACAAGGTTTAGTAAACAAAGTTAGAGCAAATAATGCTACAGATAATCCTTATATAAATTGGTCTGGAGATGCTGAAGGACAACTTGCTGGTGCTAAAAACAATGAAAGATTTACAATTAGAGGATATTATGATGATAGTACTGGATATTTAGATAGCATTTCTATTACTAAGAATTAAAAGTTTTTTATGTTATTATCCTATTTGTCTGATTTCAAGGTCAGATAAATAGGATTTTTTTGTGCAAAAATATATTAAGTTTTAGTTACAAGTTCGCCTGCGTGAAGGTAATAGGTGTAATTGTGTGCTAAAATATGTGATATAAAGGAAGAAATTGGAGAGGTAGACGAATTTTTATTGAGGTGGTTTTATGGAGAACGCTTCTAAGGCCATAACGTGGGCTGGAGGTATACTGATTGCTGTTTTGCTTATATCGCTTGCCATGTATTTTCTAAATACATATAGGGATTTCTATGCAACTATAGATAAATCTAAGCAAACAAAGGCAGTAGTTGATTTTAATAGATTTTTTACTGAGAGTATGTATAATGATGGTGTAATTTATGGTTATGATGCACTTAATATAATAAATAAAGCAAATGAGATTAACGATGATGCGTATGCACCTACATATATAACGATAAATGCAACTAGTATTACATATAGCGATACTAATTATAGTGAATTAAAGAAAGAGTATAAATACTCATATGAGCTAGATAGTAAAACGGGATACATTTCTTCAATTACGATTGAATAATAAATCATACGAGGTGGTTATAAATGGATAATGCCGCAAAGGCTATTATAATTGCGGGCACAATACTGGTAAGTGTTTTAGTTATAAGCCTTGGAGTTTATATGTTAACAACTTTTAGAAGTTTTTATGAAACAAATACTGAAGCACTTAGAGCAAGAGAAATAGCTGATTTTAATTCTTTTTTTGAGTCTTATCCTAATGAAGGCACTGTAAAAGGATATGAGGCATATAGTATATATAATAAATGTCGCGACTTGAGTAATAATCTTGATAGTTCTTTTACGGCTGACTGTAGATTTATTGACAAAGAGCGTGGTAACGTAGCAGATTCAAACAGCTCCGTATCAAATGAAACTCAAGATACAATTGTTTTAGACTCGGTTGATAAAACTTTTTTCTATACTGAAAATCTTGATAAAAACTTTGAATATAAATATGAGTACGACAGTGAAGGTGTTATTAACAAGATTACTCTTACGTTGGTAACAACCCCTTAGGAGGTATGTATGGATAATTTAAGTAAGGCTTTAACTTATGGAGTGAGTGCTCTGCTATTTGTAATTGCACTATCTATAGCAATAATGTCATATACTAATATTATGGGCTTTGTAGATAGCATTTTGACTACAAGTGAGAGACATGACCATGGTGTTGAAGGAATTCAAACAGTACTAAGCATTTCAGATAATGAGACCGCTATTGTTTAATTACAGAATTTAGTAATAAGGAGAGTTATAAATGGAAGATTCTTTATCGATTATATTTGCCATCATAGTTTCATTGCTTTTGATGTTTTTATTTCCATTAATTGATACTTGGGAGATGCAAGATAATCTTTCGTATGTAGTAGTTTATTCTGCTGTTGTTGAATTTGTTGACACGGCACGAAATGTTGGATTCGTTTCTGATGATACTTATACTGCATTTGCTAATAAAGTTAATGCAACAGGTAATACATACGATATAACAATGGAACACAAGCAATTTATTCCTGATGTGGTAGGATATGTAAATCATTACACTAGTCAAATAATAGCAGGTATTTCAGATGATGATCAAAAGTATAATTTTAATAAATATGACTATTTTTATGTAACAGTAAAGAATACTAATAGAACACAAGCAACACTTCTTAGTGATTTTTTAACAGGTGCTTCGGATAGTAACTTTAAAATTGGTGTCTCGTATGGAGGCGTTGTCTGGTCAGTTCGTGACGCAGAGTAAACTTTTGATTTGATTATTTTATAGAAAGGAGATTTCATAATGAAGATTCAGCATTGGGCAATTATTTTTATTATCATTATTATGCCATTATCAATTCTTTGTAGATATAAGATTCAGATGCGTCTATCAGTTCTAAAAGAAGAAACAAATTACAATAATATTATTGATAATGCTACATATGATGCTGTTTCTCAAATTTTGGAAGTCTCTGAAAGCCTTGAATACGGAAAAGACGTTCCTCTTACAAAAGATATATGTGATGCATCTCTTGATAGATTTTTCACAACCATGGCGGTAAATTTTAATATAAATCCTGTTAGAAGTACAAAGTCTGGAGAAGAATTTGTTAGTAGTGCTCAAAACTACTTCAGCCAATATGTTCCAGCCATTGTATTTGTTGGGTATGACAAAATTATGGTTTATACGTTTAATGGAGTAAAGTATGAACCTGTTTATACCAATACTTATTCTACGGTGTTACCTGGTACAACTGTTGGAATACAGTTTACACTTGACAATAAAGTTACACTTAGTTTTCCAAGCACGTATAAGTTTCAAGACATTACTGGAGATGGTTCATCGGCAAAGAGCACGCTTACAGGATATGTTGGAGAGCCTCTTGATTACAACATGAATGGAATAGATGATTGGAAAGAGGATTTGGATGAAAATGGCGTTATAGATTTGTTTGAAACGGATTTGGATGGTAACGGAGTTGTAGACATGAGAGAAGAACCATTACCTTATACTTTGGATCCGTTTGGAATTGAAATGTATACAGTTGGTGAAGAAAGAAAGAACTACATTAATAATATGGTTACAACATTAACTGATAATTTATCTTATTTAATTTTGCAAAGATGCATCGATGGTGATGGTGATAATGTTTTTGAATCACTTATTCCATATTTTGTTACACAAGGTGATTCAGGTGATATTATTGGAAAAACAAGTGTTGCAGAAGTTGCAAGTTTATTGGACTTAGGAAGTATAAATCAGGATTATGAGTTTATGGATAACGGAGAAGTTAAAACAGAAGCAAGTAGATTCCATGTTTTAAGAAGAGAAACAATCATTAAGACAATTCAAGAAGGTCTAAATAAGGCATTTAACGAATACAACTTGTATGCAGACGTGGCTGGTGTAACATATGATTTCCACCTTCCAGAAATTGGTATGGATGAATGGAACAACACAATAGATGATATTTCGGTATTATCTTTTGTTCAAGGCATACCTTTAGGATATGATATATACTATAACAATTATTCTTTTGGTGGAGCTAGAATTGTTAAGGCACATAATTATTATGCCGAGCAAGTTACGGATGCTGCTATAGGTGGAACTCATAATGTTTATCACCAATGGTTCTGCAAACTTATTCCGAGAAATGAAGACGGTTCAATTGCTTATGAAGGAGATGGAAAGGCCAGAGCAACTTCACAGCCAGATTATCCGACAACTAGAACATCTTCTGGAATAAGAATGGAATATATAACTTCTCAGGAGGCTAGAAAAGATGGCTATTACGCCTGCTCAAAATGCATGTAAGCAGGTTTTTGGGGACACGACGGTCACACCTGCTCACCAGGTTTTTGGGGACACGACGGTTAGACCTGCTCATCGGGTTTTTGGGGACAGGTCATGAAAATATATGAAGGGGACAGTTCTTTTTTTAAAAAGAGAACCGTCCCCTTTTTATTACCGGATTCATTGACTACATCTTGTTTCTAGTAGTATAATTTGACCATACAACTTTTAATATGTAAGGAAGATGATATTATGTTAGACATTAAGTTTTTAAGAGAAAATCCAGATGTTGTAAGAGAAAACATCAAAAAGAAGTTTCAAGATCAAAAGCTTCCTCTTGTTGACGAAGTAATTGAACTTGATAAGGAACTTAGAGATTATAGGGTTAAAGGCGATAATCTTAGAGCCGAAAAAAATCAAACAAGCTCCGAAATTGGACTCCTTATGAGAGATAAAAAAGTTGATGAAGCTAATGCAAAAAAAGAAAGAGTAAACGAAATAAATAAAGAACTTGAAGACGTAGAAGTTAAAGAAACTGAACTTGCTGAAGAGATTAAAAAGAAAATGATGGTTATACCAAACATCATTGATGCTTCAGTTCCAATAGGAAAAGATGACTCGGAAAATGTTGAAAATGAACGCTTTGGAGAGCCAAAAGTTCCTTCTTTTGAAGTGCCTTACCATGCAGATATTATGGATAGACTAAATGGTATTGATAAAGAGTCTGCTGGACGTACTTCTGGTAATGGTTTTTACTACTTAATGGGAGATGTTGCTAGAATTCATTCAGCAATGATTTCTTATGCTAGAGATTTCATGATTGGTAAGGGCTTTATGTACTGCATTCCTCCGTTTATGATTAGAGGGGACGTAGTAGATGGCGTTATGAGCTTTGCTGAAATGGAAGCAATGATGTATAAAATTGAAAATGAAGATTTATACTTGATTGGTACTTCAGAACATTCAATGATAGGTAAGTTTAAGGGTCAAATCCTTAAAGAAGAGGAACTTCCTCTTACACTTACATCTTATTCTCCATGCTTTAGAAAAGAAGTTGGAAGCCATGGAATTGAAGAAAGAGGCGTTTATAGAGTTCATCAGTTCGAAAAACAAGAAATGGTTGTTCTTTGTAAGCCAGAAGATTCAATGGATTGGTACAACAAAATGTGGAGTTTTACAGTAGAATTTTTTAGAAGCTTAGATATTCCTGTAAGAACACTAGAGTGTTGTAGTGGAGATTTGGCTGATTTGAAGGTAAAATCTTGCGATGTTGAGGCATGGAGCCCAAGACAACAAAAGTACTTTGAAGTTGGAAGCTGTTCGACGCTTGGCGATGCTCAGGCCAGAAGACTATCAATTAGGGCTAAAGGAAAAGACGGCAATTACCTAGTTCATACACTAAATAATACCGTTTTAGCTACTCCTCGTGGACTTATAGCTTTCTTGGAGAACAACGTAAATGAGGACGGAAGCGTTAATATCCCTGTGGCTCTAAGACCTTATATGGGTGGCCAAGAGAAGGTTTTTCCTAAAAAATAATGCTTGCCAAAAGGGCACTTAAGTGCTAAAATACATAAAGACGATTTTTGAAAAGGGATTTAAGGAGGTGCATTTAGCATGGCAAAATGCGAAATTTGTGGCAAATCAAAGGTTTTCTCAATCCAAGTTAGCCACTCACATAGAAGATCAAATAGAGATTATAAGCCAAATCTTAGAAGTGTTAAAGCAAACGTAGACGGTTCTCCAAAGAAGATTATGGTATGTTCTAGATGCTTAAGATCAGGACTTGTTGAAAGAGTATAATTTAAGGCCAAGCAGTAACTGCTTGGCTTTTTTCTTTGAACTAGGTCATGAGAAGGTTTTTGGGGACACGACGGTCGCACCTGCTCACCAGGTTTTTGGGGACAGGTCAGTCAAAAATGGAGGCTAGAGATGACTAAATCAATCGAAATAATAGAAGAATTAATAAAAATATATGGCTATAAGGACAGATTTTTGAACTTTTCTTCGCCATTTGAATTAGTAATCGCAGTCATGCTTTCAGCACAATGCACAGATAAAAGGGTTAATATAGTAACTGAAAAAATGTTCAAAATAGCTAATACACCACAGCAATTTGCAAGCATGGAAGTTAATGAAATTGAGGAAATGATTAGCTCAATTAGCTATTATCATTCAAAGGCTAAACATATTAAGGAGTGTTCAAAGCAAATAGTTGAAGATTTCGGTGGAATTGTACCTAATAAAATGGAAGACTTAATGAAATTATCTGGAATAGGGAGAAAATCAGCAAATGTAATTATGCTTGAAGCATTTAAAGATTGCCAGGGAATTGCTGTTGATACACATGTATTTAGAATATCTAAAAGGTTAGGATTATCTGATAAGAATGAGCCTCAAAAGGTCGAAAAAGACCTTCTAAAAGTATTTCCAAAAGAGTATTGGCCACATGTAAATCATACACTAATAATGCATGGTAGAGAAGTTTGTAAGGCTGTGAAACCGGGTTGTGAAAATTGCGTTGTTTCAAAATATTGCAAATGGTATAAAAGTGTGTTGCAAAAAAAGAAAGCTTAATGTTATACTACTTTTGTAAAAACGTATTTTAGGTGTTTCCTTTAAATAAAGGAGATGAAGGCTATGCCTATAAGAGATGCAAATGGAGAAGTAAACTACAGGACACTAGCAGTTGAGCTAATCAACATTGCTATTGAAGAGACTACTTCGGGTGAAGAAAAAATTGGAATACTTCTTTGTGAAGGTGACGACAATAGTGTTGATAAAGCGGTATATTCTTTGCTTTTTCCAGATTTACACGTCATTCCAGTTGGTGGTTGTACAGCAGTAGTGAGGTTTACACCTAGAGTACGGAAAAATTTGATGGATATTGGACGTTATGTGTTTGGAATAATAGATAGAGATGCCTTATCTAAAAAAGAGATAAAACGTCTTAATCAAACTACTGGTGTATATACAACGAAATTGCCTTTTATAGAAAACATTATATGTGCACCAGAAACGCTTAGAATTGTATGCGAAATTAAAGGTATAGACTATGAGTATTTTCTAAATCGGATAGAAGAGGAGCTCTTAAAAATATTGTGGCAACGTCTAAAAGAGACACTTCCAATCAATATTGGAGTTGAAAAAAATGAGAGAATTTTGACTCTTAACATTGGGGTAGCTACAAGGAGAAAAGAAATCCAAAAATCTGTTTCTAAGGTTAATATCCTTTATTCCTATCGGGATAAAATAATCACTTCAATAGTTGGAGGAGCGATGGGACTTAAAGGAAAGAAAGCCTATTATAACGAGATTCTTGAAATGCTACAAATTCCTGAATATAGGCCTCAATTTGCCAGGGTATTTTCGGGATTTATTCCAAAGTTTGAACTATATGATTTTGAAAATTAAGACCCACCCAAAATAGCTTTGGGTGGGTAATTATTACTGCTCAATAAAATCAAAACCGTCAAAAATGAACTCATGATAGTCTCCGTATTCGTCCTCGACTAGAAGCCGGAAACCATCACCTTTTCTAAAGGTAAAGACTTTACCATAGACAATCAAATCATTGAGACTTGGGTCAAGAATGGAAATCGATCTAATCCCAGCTGGGAGTTTCAGAAGTAACACTTTGTTTTTTCCTTTTGTCATGAACAGGCCACTTTTATGAAGTCTTATAGTTTCATCAACTCCATATAGGTACCCCTTTTCTGTGACCGTGTTCCTTCTCCCGTCTTTCATGTTGATCCTCCTTTTTATTGTTTCATTTTTTGAATTATCAAAAACCAGGATCTATTGCAGAGTTATTCCGCAAGTAGAATTATACCATAATTTATGTTAACTTGTCAACCAGAACTTAGTGTGGAAATGATTGTCGTGTCCCCGAATTTCCGCACCCAAAAACCTGGTTGCAAATTGGAAATCAGGTGTGATATCATTTAGACGACATTTTAAGAAGGGAAGTAATTAAATGCTATCTATCAATGAAAAATTAGTTCAAGAGTTTAGTTTAAAGCCTTTTCAGGTCGAAAATGCTATTAAACTAATAGATGAGGGAAACACAATCCCTTTCATCGCCAGGTATAGAAAAGAAGCCACTCGGACAGATGTCTGACGAGCAGCTTCGTGATATGTTCGAAAGATTAACTTATCTTAGAAATCTTGAAAAAAGAAAAGAAGAGGTTATTAGACTTATTGATGAGCAAGGAAAGCTTACAGATGAGCTTAAGGCAGACATTGAAAAGTCTGAAACGATGACTGAAGTTGAAGACCTTTATAGGCCATATAAGCAGAAAAAGCGTACAAGAGCTACAATTGCTAAAGAAAAGGGTTTGGAGCCATTTGCTCTTATTATATATGCGCAGGAATATAAAGGTGCCATAGACCATATGGCTGAAGAATATATAGACGCCGAAAAAGGTGTCGAAACTATTGAAGATGCAAAGCAAGGTGCAAGCGATATTATTGCTGAAATGATATCGGATGTGGCTGAGTACAGAAAGAAAATCAGAAACATTATCTATAGAATGGGTCTTATTAAAACGACTGCTGCTAAGGATGAAAAGTCAGTATATGATATGTACTATGATTATCAAGAAGCAGTTTCTAAGATTCCAAGCCATAGAATTCTTGCTATAAATAGAGGTGAAAAAGAGGAATTCTTAAAAGTTAAGATTGAAGGAACTGATGAAGAAATTCTTAAATACTTAAATGGCCAAGTAATAATAAAGGAAAGTCCATATGAGGACTTTTTGCTAGAAACAATTGAAGATAGTTATAAGCGTTTGATAAAGCCTTCTGTTGAAAATGAAGTTAGAAATGAGCTCACAGAAAAAGCAGATGAGCAAGCAATTAAAGTTTTTGGACAAAATGCTAAAAAGCTACTTCTACAACCACCACTAAAAGATTTGGTTGTTATGGGCTTTGACCCTGCATATAGAACGGGATGTAAGATTGCTGTAATTGATGAAACAGGAAAACTTCTTGATACTACTACAGTATATCCAACAGAACCTCAAAATGACGTTGAAGGAGCAAAAAAAGTATTATTAGGTCTAATTGATAAATATAATATTAATATGATTTCAATTGGAAATGGTACTGCTTCTAGAGAGTCTGAAATGTTTGTTTCGGAGATGATAAAAGAAGTTAAGCATCCAATACATTATGCTATAGTTAGTGAAGCGGGTGCTTCGGTTTATTCTGCTTCAAAACTTGCAACACAAGAATATCCAGATATAAACGTTTCTCTAAGAGGCGCTATTTCAATTGCGAGAAGACTTCAAGATCCTTTGGCAGAGCTTGTTAAGATAGATCCAAAGAGCATTGGAGTTGGTCAATATCAACACGATGTTAATCAAACTCATTTGGAGGAGTCGCTTACAGGTGTAGTTGAAGATGCGGTAAATAGTGTCGGAGTTGATTTAAATATTGCTACGCCATCGTTACTTAAATATGTTTCTGGTATTTCTAATACAGTTGCAAATAACATTGTAAAGTATAGAGATGAAAAAGGAAAAATCAGAAATAGAAAAGAACTTTTGAAAGTTTCAAAACTTGGTCCAGCTGCGTTTACTCAGTGTGCAGGTTTCTTAAGAATTTCAGATGGAGATAATCCTCTTGATAATACTTCAGTTCACCCTGAAAGTTATGAAGTGACCACTAAGCTACTTGAATTACTTGATTTATCTACAAATGATTTAAAAGATAATTTAGCACTTGTTAAAGAAAAACTTGCTTCGGTTAATACGAAAGAGCTTTCCGAAAAACTTGAAGTTGGAGAACCAACTCTTGTAGATATAATTAAGGAACTTCAAAAACCAGGAAGAGACCCACGTGAAGATTTGCCAAAGCCAATTTTAAGGTCAGACGTTTTAAAGTTTGAAGACTTAAAAGAGGGAATGATTCTTACAGGAACAGTTCGTAATGTTATCGACTTTGGTGCATTTGTTGATATAGGCGTTAAACACGATGGATTAGTTCATATTTCAGAGCTAAGTGATAAATATGTTAAAAACCCACTAGACATTGTGTCAGTTGGTGATATAGTTAAAGTTAGAGTTATTAAAATTGATAACGAAAAAATGAAAGTATCGTTATCAATGAAAAATATAAATGAATAAGTAGGAGGTATAATTATGAAAAAATTCTTAAGTTTAGTTTTAGTGTTGGCTATGGTTTGCCTAGTATTTGCAGCATGTGGTGAGAATAAAAATGTAGGCGGTAATAGTCCAGTTGAAATTCAAACAAATTCAAACAAAGAGGAAGGAAAGAATACAACAAAGAAACCAAGCTATATAGGTCAAGACGATACAGATCCATATACAGCAAATGTTCCAAATGAAATCATTGATTTTTACATTGAGAAAATAAAAGAAATTGAAGATGATCACAAAGCTGAGCTTGCTGACATCATTGAAAACAATCCAGAATATGACATATCAGAACTTAAAAATCTTAAATATGATTTAGTATTTATTGATGACAACAATACACCAGAATTAGTAGTAACAGATTCAAGAGGTTGGATAATGGTATATGCTTATGAAGGCGGCAAGATTGTTAATGCACTTGGTGAGGATGAGAGATGGCCATTTGGAGTAGGTGGAAATGCGGGATATGAATTTATTCCAAAGAAAAATATTGTATTTAATCGTAGTAATGAGTTTGCAGGAATGATTAGAAATTATTCATTCTATGAATTAAATGGAACTGTTTTAGGTACTAAATATACACTTTCAGAAGTACATTTTGATGATGACAAAAATGATAGAACACCAGATGAGAATGATGAATTCTTAGAAGAGCCAACAGCTTATTATAAAGGTGATAATAAAATACCTGAAGATGAGTTTAATCAATTATTAACAATTTCTGGCGCTGAAGATTTGACAGGAACAAAGTCACAAGCAGAGATAGTTGCAAAGCTTTCTGCATTAGTAAATCTAAAGTAGTTTGGCTAGAGAAGACTTGGGGAATCCCAAGTCTTTTTTTTATCTTAAATGATTGACATCATCTCAAGATTATGTTAACATTTCTTGCGAACAAGGAAATTAGGTCCTGCGAGTTACATTTAGTTTGCAGGGACCGTCAATCCCTGTAGGTTTTTTGTGCTTGCAGGGGCTGATGGCTCGAGTTCTCCATAGGAGCGCGTTTGATGTGTTAGATGGTGCAAAATCTAACAAATAGCATCAGATGAAAACGGGCGAAAGCGCGTTGCTGGCGAGTCAGCCGGTGTAACTATGGAAAAAGAAGTGCCCGACCGGTATGAGATGGGACTCACCTACAAGCATGTGGAAGTGACGCGCCACATGGTGGTTTAAAACTTGTAGGGAATCAGGCATAATGCCTTAGGCTTCGGTCCGAGGAACAACATTATGCCAAGTGTGAATCTTTCTGCTTTGAGAGTGGCTTGGTACCGAAAGGCACTAAGCATGTGGGGCACAATCAAAGGAGAAGGAAACATGCGCCACGGAAAAGCCCACGGCACTTACCCGGATTTTGTACATCCGGGGTTTTTTTATTTTAGAAGGTTTTTGGGGACACGACGGTCACACCTGCTTAGCAGGTGTAACCGTCGTGTCCCCAAAAACCTTCTTGCAAACATTAAATTTAGATTACAAGGCGCTATTTAGTTTCTCTTTAGGTTATAATATTTATGGAGACTTCTAAAATTAGAAGGGGTGGAAAAGAATTCTAATGAAAAAGATAATTTTGTTTATTATAATAATTTCAACATTTTTAATCTTATCTTTTTCCTTTGCTGCAGGTGAAATAGGTGAATGCTTAGGAAAATTAGTAGATTTTGATAATGGTGGACCGAAATATGGATTACCAAATGTTGCAAGTGATGTAGCTACTTACTGGATAATAGCAAAGCATTATTTTCCTGTCAAAAACGTAAACTCACAAAATAAGGATGTATTAATTAAGCTTAGAGGGCCAGGAAACTATAATAATGTTAATGGTCCGTTTGGTTCGAAGATTTTAAATATTGAAGATAGTATTCCTGCTAATACTGTTAGATTATATTTACTTGATACTGTTACCGCTTTTGATTCGGGTTCTGAAGAATTTAGTGCATTGGGATATATGGATTTTACAATAAACAATAATACAATTGATGTAACCTCTAGTTCCTCTAGAAAGGGTACTATAGCACATATTGGAGGATGTTTTACGAGAGACACACAAAGGGAATTAAATTCGTTTGGATATTCATCACAGTTTAATAGAAGAAGTAGTTTTGAAAAAATCAGAATTGTTTCTACGAATGTTGATACACTGATTAATTCAGGCTGGACGACATATTATGTCCAAACTTGTGCAGGAAGTAATTTAGCTCATTCTGGAGGCGTTCCAACAGATAATAAATCGTATACGCCAGTTTATGTGTCAGAACATATAGCTGTTACTGATACAGTTCCCGATTCGTTGGTAAGTCTTAATAGTAATACATTCAACATTCATTCACAATCAACAGCCGATAGTGAAACAGGTTGGTACTTAGTTACTACTGAATATAATGATAAAGTTTATACATCTGCTAGAGAAGAAGATCGTAGCGCTCCATGGGGGGCATGTTCAATATACGCTATGTCATCTTCAGACACAACCCCACCTTTGGGTATAATTACAATCAAAAATGTTAGGACACTATTAAATGGCAAAGAAGCTGTGAATAATCGTAATGTAACTTTACAAATAATGGCAGTAGATAATGAAAGTGGAGTTGTTGAAATGGCACTTGCTAATGAAAATGCTAGAACTACTCCAATTGTTTGGGAAAGTTATACAGGGGGAGTACTTGAAAAAGAGTGGCAATTATCTGCAGGTGATGGTGAAAAGACAGTATATTTGATGCTTAAAAATGCGGACGGAGCAACGACAGTAAGCTTTGTAGAATAAATAAAAAAGCTACCATGTTATATGGTAGCTTTTTTCTAACTTTCTAGACTTTCTTCTATGACATCCCATGTACTTTTGACAAATTCTTTCGTTTCTGAAGAAAATGGAAAAATAAAATCTGAGGGAACATCTAATGTTTTTGCCAGCTCATCAACGTATGATTGAACTCTTGTTTTCGCTATTTTGTCTGCTTTTGATGCCAAGACAATAAATCTTCTGTTTGTTTCTTTAATGTAGTTAAGCATTGTAATATCGTTATTAGTAGGAGCATGCCTTATATCAATAAGCAAAATTATTAGATTTATATTTTCTCTACTTTTAAGATATGTATTAACAGAAAGAGCAACTTTTTCTTGCTCTTTTTTTGACATTTCAGAATATCCATATCCAGGAAGGTCAACAAAATAGAATCTATCGTCCATGTTGTAAAAGTTTAATTGTCTGGTTTTTCCAGGTGCTGAAGATGTTCTAGCTAAACTCTTTCTATTTACCATGCAATTAATAAAAGATGACTTTCCAACATTTGATTTCCCTACAAGAACAATTTCTTTTGTTTTGCCTTTAGGATATTGAGATTTATTCATAGCTGATATTTCAAATTTAGGATTTTTTATTATCATATTTTTCTCCTTTGGGGACACGACATTTGGGAGAATTTTTTCTCCTTTGGGGACAGGTCAATAAAGTTCCACATTGAGTACAAATATTAAAAAAACTTGTTTTGATGATTCAAAACAAGCTTTTGGAGGCGCCACCCAGATTTGAACTGGGGATAAAGCTTTTGCAGAGCTCTGCCTTACCACTTGGCCATGGCGCCATAACAAGTTACATTTGGTATGATACAACATTTTCCTCAAGTTGTCAATATTTTGAAGTTTTTAGGCGTTTATTATACTACCCACAAATAGTTGTAAAAATCTAATAAAATAGTATATAATTGTAGTGGAAAGGACAAAAAGGAGGAATTTTTTTGATAAACGTTCTATGTAATGGAAAAAAGTATAAAATTGCCGAAAAAATGACGGCATATGATTTTATAAAAAACGAGTTAAAGATTAAGGATAAAAGTGTAATAGCTTGTAAAGCATTTAATGAAGTTAAGACTTTAAATTTTGAGATAGATAGAGATCTTGAGCTTGAGCTTCTTGATACTACAACATCTGATGGAAACAGAATATATGTTAGAGGAATAACGTTTGTTTTAACAAAGGCTTTTGAAGAGCTTTTCCCAGGAAAACGTTTTTTGGTTAATTATGCGATTGGGCATGCTATTTATTGTGAGTCGCCAGATATGAAAATAAAGGCTAAAGATGTTGAAGAAATAAAAGAAAGAATGACAGCAATAGTTGAAAAAAATATGCCTTTCGAAAAAAAGGTATTAACATTAGTAGAGGCTAGCCATTTATACCAAAAGCATGGAAAAGAAGATAAGATTGGCCTACTAGATAATAGAATGAAGACGCACGTTTCTATGTACTACTGTGGAAAGACTTTTAACTATTTTTATGGCGCTATGCCAATATCAACTGGATATGTTAAATACTTCAATGTAGTAAAATATAGAGAAGGATTATTACTTGAGTATCCAAGAAGATTTACGCCTCAAAAGATTGATAAATTTAAAGATTCAAAAAAACTTTATGAAACTTTTGCGGAGTATGAAAACATCCACAGAATATTAGGAATTGAAAATCTAGTAGGACTTAATAAGCAAATTCGTGAAGGAAATGGTGGCAATATAATTCGTATTTGTGAAGCGCTACATGAAAAAAAGATTGCCAAGATTGCTGACGAAATTGCTAGTGATAGAAGAAGAAAACTTATTTTAATTGCAGGGCCTTCGAGCTCAGGAAAGACTACATTTGCTCAAAGGCTTGGAATTCAGCTTCAAGTTAATGGTATTAGAGTTGTTACACTTTCTATGGATAATTATTTTGTAAATAGGGTTGATACTCCTAAGGATGAAAATGGCAACTATAATTTTGAATGCTTAGAAGCACTTGACTTAAAGCTATTTAATGAGCAACTTACTGAACTTCTTGAAGGCAAAGAGGTTGAACTTCCAACATACGATTTTACGGATGGAAAGAGAAAGTATCTTGGAAATAAAGCAAAATTGGGAGCAGACGAAGTGCTTGTTGTAGAAGGAATTCATGGACTAAATGAAAAATTAACAGCGTCTATTCCTAGAGAGAAAAAGTACAAAATTTATATTAGTGCACTAACAACATTGAATATAGATGACTGTAACAGAATTACTACGACAGATACTAGAATTTTAAGAAGAATAGTTAGAGATTATTTATTTAGGGGACATAATCCACAAAGTACATTTAAGATGTGGGAATCTGTTAGAAAAGGTGAGGAAAAGTATATCTTCCCATTCCAAGAAGAAGCCGATGCAATGTTTAATTCATCTATGGTTTATGAAATCTCTGCATTAAAACCATATGCCGAAGCATTACTTGCTACAGTTGATTACAATTCACCGGAGTTTTCTGAGGCAAAAAGATTATATGAGCTATTAAGTTATTTTATGCCTATAGATGTTGCTCAAATACCAAACACGTCTATTCTTCGTGAGTTTTTGGGCGGTGGAGTATTCTATAGGTAGGTGATATGCATGAAAACCTTTAATGAGATTGATGAAGAGTTTATTTGTGAAAAATGTGGATACAAAGTACCAAAACTTGGCTATTCGTGTAGAAATCATTGCCCAAAGTGTCTTTATTCAAAACATGTAGATAAAAATCCTGGTGATAGAATGGAAGAATGCCATGGACTACTTGAACCTATTGGAATAGATACGACAAAAAAAGGATATGTAATTATCTATAAATGCCAAAAATGTGGTGCAATAAGACGAAATGTTAGTGCAAAAGATGATGATATGAACCAAATTATAAAGATTTCAGCTAATCACTAGTATTTGTGAATAAATAAGGCTTTTTAACACTATTTTAATGCTATTTTAATTGACATAAAGGCCGAAAAGTGTTGTAATATAGGTGATTTGATTTTACTTATAGGAGGGACAAGAAATGACTGCAAAACAAAAAAGAATAGCAAGAATAGTATGTATAGTTCTTGCACTTATGATGGTTATACCAGCTTGTATTAGTTTATTTAGATAATAATTAAGGAGGAATTTTGGTGGAAGAAATATTCAAGAACATTATTGATATGTTTCAAGGCAGTGAAATTTCCAACTACTTTAATACTTTGCTAGCAAATCCACTAAAAATAGTTCTTGCCGTTATTGATATTATTATAGTTCTTTTCATATTGCTAAATGTTTATAGAGTGCTAAAAAATACAAGAGCAATTCAATTAATTAAAGGAATTGTTGTTCTTGTAATTGCTAACTGGCTTAGTTCGGTTTTTTCTTTAAACATTTTGCATTCGCTTTTAGGACTTATTACTAATTATGGTATTTTACTTGTAATAGTTGTTTTCCAACCAGAACTTAGAAGAGCTCTTGAGCAGGTTGGAAACACAAGCTTCAGAAAATGGTTTGAGTTTGAAGACCCAAAAGAGGTTACGTGTATAGGAGAAGTTACTAAAGCTGCTGTAGCAATGTCAAAAGAAAAGGTTGGAATGCTTGTTGTATTTGAGAAAGAGTCTAGTTTGGGAGAAATTGCTCATAGTGGTGTTTCACTAAATTCTGACGTATCAGCAGAATTATTAATTAACATTTTTGTAAAGGATACTCCACTTCATGATGGTGCAGTTGTTATAAAGAATAATAAAATTCAAGCAGCTGCTTGCATTTTACCACTGACGGACAAAGAATCACTAGATAGAGTATTTGGAACAAGACATAGAGCTGCAATTGGTATTTCTGAAGTGTCTGATTGCGTTGTTGTAGTTGTGTCTGAAGAAACAGGAAATATATCTATTTGTGAAAATGGAAATATTTATAAATCACTTTCTGGTGAACAATTAGAAAAAGAACTAAATAAGAGATTAAATAGACCTACAAACAAAATGAAAAAACCTTATATTGTAAATAAGATTATCGAAAGAAAATAATAGTGGGGGTACATATGAAAAAACTTCTTTTATTGATGGTTGTATGTTTGGTATCATTTCTTCTATTTGCTTGTAATGATGAGAAAATAGATAATGGACCTACAAAAGTTGATAATAAACAAACCGTGGAAGTTAAAAATGTTACTGAAGTTAAAGAAATTAAAGATAAAAAAACTGACTTCTCAAAAGAAGCAGGATTTGTTATAGAAAAATCAGCTGATATTTCTAACATTGATTATGAAACAGTGTTTTTAAAAGGCAGTGACACCGCACAGCTTGATCTAGTTTTTAAAAATGGTGGTAAAGCCACGCTTGCTGTTTCAAAGACAGAAAAGCTTGTTACAGATGAGGGTGCAGTTACTAGGCTAATTTCTGACATTGACGTTACAAGTGTGCAGGACGAAGGCGATTTTGTTTATTATTATTGGCAAAAAGAAGGCTTTTTCTATTCTTTAGTTTCGAACTCTAAGTTAGACGATAATAATTTAACGAAGATAATTAATGGATTTTCAACAATAGCTAAAGAGGGTACAATATGAGTAATTTAAAACCAGATGCTTTTTTCGAAGGAATCTCATATGTTGATTTTAATTTCCTAAAAAAGCACAACATCACGGGTATTTTGCTTGATATAGATAATACACTTATTGATATGCAGAAAAAAATGCCACAAGAAATATCTAAGTGGATTGAAGACGCCAAAAGAGCAAATTTTGAAATTATGATTCTGACAAATACCAATAAGATGGACAAAGTTGCTCCTATTGCAGAAAAATTTGATATTAAGTATGTTAATTTTGCCAAAAAGCCTGCTAAAAAAGGTTTTTTGAAAGCTGCAAGTATTCTTAATATGGATTGCAAAAATATAGCTATGATAGGAGATCAAATTCTAACAGATGTTATCGGTGCTAATCGAGTTGGAATGTTTTCAATATATGTTAAACCAATAAATAAAAAAGAATATTGGTATACTGCTTGGAAGAGACCTATTGAGGCCTTAATCCTAAAGCACTATGGGTATTAAATAATTGTAGCTATCCTAAAATAGTTTTTTTATTTTAGGATTTTTTATATAATAATAGGGGTTGTTTAAAACATGGACATTTTATTAAATGTAATACCATATTTTATAATTATTATGATTTTTGCTCCACTTTCATCTGTGGTTTATGGACTTTCTTTAAAATATGTTGAGGAAGATAAACTTCTAGAAGAAGGAAAAAAAGAAAAAATAAAATTTAAGCCGAAGTATAATGCTTTAACTATTGTCGTTTCGGTAGTTGTTGAGTGTGTACTTTATGCATTTCACGGAATTTCAATTCCATTTTTGGTTTATTCTTTTTTAAGTCACATTCTTTTGATTTCTGCTATAACTGATTTTAAGGCATGCATAATACCAAATGAAACCAACTTTGTTCGGATTCATAGTAGGAATTATATATGCATTTATTACTACTTTGGTTGATATTAAGTCTGGATTTTCACTTTTGGCTGGTGGAATAGTAGGCTTTTTGATTTTCTTTTTTATTTACTTATTTTCACTTGCTGTATTCAAAAAAGAAGGAATGGGTGGCGGTGACATTAAGTTAATGGGAGTAGTTGGACTATTCTTAGGACTTCAAAATGTAATTCAAGTATTTGTACTTTCGTTTTTTATCGGTTCAATTATTAGCATAATCATGCTAATAGCTAGAAGAAAAAAAGGTGATGATTATATTCCTTTTGGACCATTTATAGTTATTGCAACATATATAACTATGATACTTCCAGCATGGTACACATATAATCAAATTTATAGATTTTTAATTTATAATTTTTAATTAAACTATTTCGAGGTTGAATTAATGTATACAAAAACTAAAGACGAAATTAATAAACTTATAAAATCATCAAAGCTTGCTGATGATTGCTTTAAGTATATATGTAAGAATATAGAAATAGGAATGACTGAAAAGCAAATTGCTAAAAAGATGGATACATACATGTTAACTCATGGTGCGACGTCATTAGCTTTTGATACAATTGTTGGCAGTGGCCCAAAGTCATCTCAAATTCATTCAAAACCAGGAACCAGAAAAATAGCAGATGGTGATATCATTCAGCTTGATTTTGGTTGCATTGTTGATGGGTATTGCTCAGATACATCAAGAGTATTATTTATTAATAGAGTACTTCCAGAATATAAGAAAATATATGATATAGTATTAAAAGCACATAGCATGTGTGCAAAAATGACTAAGCCTAATATGAAAGCATCCGATGTTGACTTGACTGCAAGAGAGTATATTAAGTCTTTTGGATATGACTTTAAGCATGCATTAGGTCATGGAGTTGGAAAAGAAGTTCATGAAGCACCAATCGTGTCTCCAAAGAATACCAAAGAGAAGATAAAAAACAACGTTGTTTTTACAATAGAACCAGGTATATATATAAAAGGAAAATTTGGAATTAGAATAGAAGATACTGTTGTTATGGAAAACGGAAAAGTAGTTTCCTTGAACCATACAAGTAAAAATATAACAATTATTAAGTGTTAGGAGAGAATGTAATGCCAATTTTAACTAGTGACAAAATAGAAGAATATAAAGAGTTTTTACAATCGCATCCAAAGGGACATT
The DNA here is from genome assembly GCA_016280725.1 of Bacillota bacterium. Taxonomy (GTDB): domain Bacteria; phylum Bacillota; class Clostridia; order TANB77; family UBA1234; genus RGIG6105. The sequence goes on from JAEEHF010000129.1 coordinate 39,452, forward strand.
TTTTACAATCGCCAGAATGGGCAAAAGTAAAATCTGATTGGAAGAACGAGATTGTTGTAGTGTATGATGAAAATGGAAAAATAAAGGGCTCAATGAGTCTTTTAATTAGAAAAATATTTGGAGTAACTTCCATGATGTATAGCCCAAGAGGGCCAGTATGTGATATTCACGATAAAGATACATTTAAAGAACTTGTTGAAGAAGCCAAAAAAGTAGGAAAAGCAAATCATGCATTTGTGTTTGTGGTTGATCCAGATGTTCCTAGTGAAGATGAGGAATTTAAAAAAATTGCTAAAGAGATTGGCTTTAAGATAAAAGAAGATGCAAAAGACTTTGCACAAATGATACAGCCAAGGTATGTTTTTAGATTAAATGTTAAAGACAAAACAGAAGAAGAACTTATGGCTTCTTTCCATGAAAAATGGAGATATAACATTAGACTTGCTTCTAGAAAAGGTGTTACGGTTGTTGAAGGTGGTAAAGAAGACTTAAAGACATTTCACAATTTAATGCTTACTACCGGTGTTAGGGATAATTTCCTTATAAGGCCATTAGAGTATTTTGAAAAAATGTATGATGCATTAGCGCCTAATCACATGAAGGTACTACTTGCAATGTATAATGGTGAGGCAATTGCTGCAGTTATACCGATTATATATGGTAATAAAGTTTGGTATCTATATGGTGCAAGTTCAAACGAACATAGAAACGTAATGCCTAATTATTTACTTCAATGGGAACAAATAAAATTGGCACTAAATAATCATGCTGATATATATGATTTTAGAGGTGTTTCTGGCCATGTTGATGAAACGCATCCACAATATGGTATATACAAATTCAAAAAAGGGTTTAATGGTGATTTTGTTGAATTTGTTGGCGAATTAAGCATTGTTATGAATCCGTTTATGAACTTTGTTTATAACAAGATTGGAAAAAAGATTAGAGCTTTTATGATTAATAGAAATAAGAAAAAAGAGGATAAACTTTTCGAGGAAAAGAATAAAGAAAACTAATCTAGGAGGTGTCTTATATTAATACAGTTGTTATAGAAAAAGAAAAACTAATAAATAATATACAAGTGGTAAAGAATAAGGCACAGGGTGCAAAAATAATTGCGGTAGTAAAAGGAAATGCGTATGGAATGGGAGTTAACATTGCTCCTAAGGTTTTTTTAGAAAACGGAATTGATACATTTGCTGTTTGCGATTTGCCAGAAGCAATGGAACTAAAAGAACAAGGCGTTTCTAATAATATTATTATCTTAAATTCAACTTCTATATATGAAGATGTAAAAAGGATAGTTGAGAATGGGTTTATTGCAAGTATTGGAAGTTTTGAAACATTGGAAAAATACATTGAAGCATCGCACGAATTATCAAAAGACGTGAGAGTTCACATTAAAATTGATACTGGTTTTTCAAGGTTTGGATTTAGTGCTAAAGACCTTATTTCTCATGATGAAATTCAAAATAAATTGTTTATTATTCTCAAAGAAAATTCATGCATAAAGGTTGAGGGAGTATATACACATTTTCAGCAATCGTATGATAAGAACCCAAAAAGAACATATGAACAATTTGATATATTTAAAAGAGTAGTGAGCCTATTTAAAAGCAAAGGATATGAAAATATATTATTTCATGCATGCAATAGTTATGCATTCATTAAGTATCCAAGCATGCATCTAAATGCTGTTCGAATCGGTTCTGCTTTCACAGGAAGAATGTTGGAAGCAAGCAAACTAGGGCTAAAAAGGGTTGGATATTTTAGTACAAGAATTTGTGAAATAAAAACACTTCAAAAAGGATCAAAATTAGGATATTCAGGTACATGTAAATTAAAAAAAGATACAAAGGTTGCAATTGTTGAAGCAGGGTATGGTGATGGACTATTTGTTTCTGGTCCTAAAGATTCATCAAGAATTATTCATAAAATACGAAGTGTTATTCATAGTTTTAATGATATCTTTAGAGATAAAAATAAATACGTGTACGTTAATGGAAAGAAGTGCAAGATTTTAGGTAGAGTCGGAATGCGAAACTTCATTTTGGATTTAACAAATGTTGATGCTAAAATTAATGACGAAGTTAAAGTCGATATTAATATTGTACTTACTAATCAAAAAGTTCCAAGAATACTAAAATAAATTGGAGGCAGGATGAAACAAAGAAGAATTGGTTTTTTGACAAGATTTTTTCTTGCAATAGGGGATTTTCGAATATATCCTTTTTCACAAAAAGAACAATTAATTGTCGCAATCTCATATATATTTAAACTAACATTTCTTAGTTCGGCGATAATTGGTACAGCATTACTTATAAATATTAATAATCAATCTTCGGAAATGGAAAAAGAATTTAAAAGGTTGGCATCTGATTTTACTGTAGAAAATGGAATGTTGACTTCTAGTAATCCTTCATCAGGAGAATTGATTGAAGATATATATTTTTTAGTGGATGGACAAAAAGAATCTGGAGATGTTAAAACTATAATTCATGAGTTCCCAAAGACATCTAGAGGGATTGCGATGCTTCTAAATGATAGGCTTTATTTTGCATATATATTCCCAGATGGTTATACTCAAGTTCTTAAGTTCAATTATGACGATTATGATATAGAAACGAAAGATGGCTTAGTTTCTATGTGGCATGAGTTTAATGAGTCGTATTCGATTAGACTTATATTATTAATTACAACTGTTTTGACAACATTTATAGGACTAATTATACTACGTGGCTGGACATTAATGATTTATCTAATAACGGTTTACATGATTAATGCGTTGTTTGGTAATAAGCTTAAATTTTCTGGTTACTTAAAGGTTGCCATCTATGCTTCGACAGTTCCAGTTGTTTTGGATACAATTTCACTTGTTGCGATTGGTGAAGTTCCACAACTTGCTAGTTTTATTGAGGGCTTAATCTGCTTTATTTATGTGTTCTATGGCCTTAGAGCAATTAGAATAGATCAACTATTAATGGCAGGTATAGGAAAAACCCCTGAGGAAAGAATTAAAGATGCAATTAATAAAGCACAAAAAGAAATTGAAGAGCAGCTAAAAAAAGATGAAGATAACAATTCTAACAAAAATGAAGAAGAAACTAAAGAAAAAGAAGAAAACGATAAAGAATCAAAATAATACATAACAAGAGTGCATTACTATTATATAACGAAAAAGTGGTCGCCCGATTCGTAGTTGGAAATATTGATTTTCAATCAATATTTCCTCATGAGCTCCATCAACATCTTACACTTTTTCTTTTATATAATAGTAACGCACTCGTTCTATATACGTTATTTACATTTTTAGGAACGGTTTTAGATAGTCTTCGTTTATTGTTCGATATTTTGGATTTGTTTTTTCAAGGTTATAAATATTAGTTGCTAACACATCTAATTCAGCAAGCCTTTTTTGTTCTTCAGTAGCATTTTTCATAAATGTGCTAAGTGAAGTAATTACTGGAATAGAGGATGTACTTGATATGTAAGATAGAAGCTTCTTCCCTTTTGAACCTATACCAAGAACTCTAGCATACATAGCTTTTTCTTTATATTCTGTCATTAAATCCTTACGGATGTTTAACAATATGTGAATAAGAATTCGTTGAATTCTACTTTGTGTGTATCGCTTTGATTTGATTTTATTAATCAATTCTTCTAGTGTATAAGTTCCTCTTATTGAATTTGATATAACATTTTCTAAGCCTTCTTCAACGTCTAAGATATTCGATATTTCCTTGTTTGTCATTGTAGCGATTTTATAGAAGATTTCTTTTTCAAAGTTGTCTATAGAAATTGGATAAGTTCCCATGTTGTAACTCTCAGACAATATCTTAAATGAACTTTCAGGTAAAGCACTTTTAACTTTGCTTAGTTCTTCATTTAAAAGAGTATTTCGAATTGCAGATGCGCTTGGATACTCTGAATTAATATCCAAAGAATGGTAAGAGTCACCTATTCTTTTTATGGCAACTGGAGAAATTGAACTATTGGTTTTGATTAATGACTTTAGATATTCAATTGCTAAAATATTATTTGGCATTTCCAATATTTGCTCTATTTCATTCTTAGGGTATTTATTTTTAAGTAGTTTAACGATGCTTTCACATCTTGCCTTGGGATATGATACACCATCTGATAGACTTTCTTTTAGTTCATTCTTAAATGCATCTGGTTCATCTGCTAGTATTTTAGCTATTTCTTTAAGCATGTTTATATTATCAGATTCAGCCCCAAAGCATAAGTAATCTACACAGTTTAAAGCATTTAATATATTAATCGAACCTTGAGCAAAGTATTCAGCACTTGCTACAGAATAAAGTGTTGGAAGTTCAATAACTAAATCGCAGTATGAAGATAGTGCCATTTTCGTTCTTTCCCATTTATCAAGCATTGCAGCATCGCCGCGTTCAACAAAATTTCCGCTCATAATGCATATTATATAGTCTGAAGAAGTTACCTCTTTAGCCTTTTTTAGCAGATATTCATGACCTAAATGAAATGGATTAAATTCTGCGATAATAGCACAAATTTTCATATAAATTCTCCTTAAATTAGTGTAGATTTTTCTTTGAAGATATGCTATCATACGTATAAATTTAATTCAAGTTGTGGATACATTCGAGGAGACCTGTATATGGATGAAGTGACTATTTATACTGATGGTGCTTGCTCTGGAAACCCTGGGAAAGGCGGCTGGGGAGCAGTTTTGATATATAATGGTATAACTAAAACTATTAGTGGTGCGAGCGAGAATACAACTAATAATCAGATGGAGCTTATGGCACCAATCAAAGCTTTAGAACTATTAAAAAGGCCGTGCAAAGTTAAATTATATAGTGATAGTGCTTATCTAGTGAATGCGTTTACAAACGGCTGGATATATAATTGGCAGAAAAATGGCTGGAAAACGGCCAACAAATCTGACGTCAAAAACCGTGATTTATGGGAGAAAATCTATGGTTTTACTAAGGTTCATGAAATAGAGTGGATTAAGGTAAAAGGACATAGTACAAATGAATATAACAACCTGTGTGATAAGATGGCAGTCGAGGCATACAAGAAATTATAAAATTTACATAAAAGTATTGCAAATTTCTACTATATTGTATAAAATATGCTTGCGTTTATGGAAATTAAGCAGTTAGCTTTACAATAAATTAACCTAAGATAATTATTATTGCAAACTGTAATAATGGTTTGCGAAAGAAATCCCATTTTATTAAAAGGAGCATATAGTATTATGAATAATAATCTTGTTGATAATTTTTTAAATTTTCTAGAGAATGATAAGAAACTTTCAGATAACACTTTGCAATCATATAATAGGGACATTAAGTTATATGGTAATTATCTTGACGCTCATAATATGAATGCGATTGATGGAACAGAAGATTCCATTAAAGAGTATTTTGGAGAACTTAAAAACGAAGGTAAGGCTGATAGTACAATCTCTAGAAACCTTGCTTCTTTAAGATCGTTTTATCAATATCTATATAAAAACAAAATTGTTTCTGAAGATCCAACAACACATATTGAATCTCCAAAGATTACAAGAAAACCACCTAAGATTTTATCTACAGAACAAGTTGAACTTCTTCTTAATCAACCAAAGTGTGTAGACCTAAAAGGATATAGAGATAAGGCTATGCTTGAGCTTGTTTATGCAACAGGAATTAGGGTAACAGAGCTTATCTCACTTGATGTAGATGATTTAGATTTAGAAGCAAGTTCTATTAAATGCGCAACACACGGAAAAGAAAGAATTATTCCAATTGGTTCTCTTGCAAATAATGCTCTTTCTGAATATATCACAAAGGCAAGAAAATCAATGCTTAAAGATGAACAAGACCAAGCTTTGTTTGTAAATGTCAATGGCAAGAGACTTACAAGACAAGGATTTTGGAAGATTATTAAACAATACAAAAATCAAGCTGATATTGACGTAGATATTACTCCACATACACTTCGTCATTCATTTGCAATGCACTTACTTGAAAATGGAGCTGAACTTAGAGATATTCAAGAAATGCTTGGCCATTCAGATATATCTTCTACTCAAGTATATGCACAAATGGAACAAGATAGAATTAAGACTATGTATATGAAATCTCATCCAAGAGCTTAAAACTATATAAATATAAGGCTTTCCGAATATCTTCGGAAAGCCTTTTTTGTGCGCTTTTTGTATTGTATATTTGAGCATTTTCTAGTATAATTTTAGGGATGAAAAATGCTTTAACAAAGGAGAATTAAAATGTTAGTAGATGTCAAAAACTTATATAAAAATTCTGACAAATATGCAAATGCAGAAGTTGAACTAAAAGGTTGGGTAAAAACAGCAAGAGATTCTAAAACATTTGGATTTATTGAATTTAATGATGGATCATTTTTTAGGAACATCCAAATAGTTTACGATGATACATTGTCTAACTTTGAGGAAATTACTAAAGTAACAATTTATTCAAGTATTGAGGTTAAAGGAAAATTTATTCTTACGCCAGAAGCAAAACAGCCTTTTGAAATTAAGGCAACAAGCATTTCAATATTTGGAAAATCAGAGTCAGATTATCCACTTCAAAAAAAGGGACATTCAGTAGAATTTTTAAGAGAGCAAGCATATCTTCGCCCAAGAACGAATTTGTTTAATGCTGTATTTAGAGTAAGAAGTGTTGCTGCCATGGCAATTCATGAGTACTTCCAAGATAGGGGTTATGTATATGTACATACTCCACTTATTACATCAAATGATGGTGAAGGTGCAGGGGAAATGTTCCAAGTAACCACGCTTGATTTAGATAAGGTTGCTTCACTTGGCAAAGTACAATACGAAAATGATTTCTTTGGTAAAAAGGTTGGACTTACAGTTACAGGTCAGCTAGAAGGTGAAACTTTTGCACATGCTTTTGGAAAAATATACACATTTGGACCTTCTTTTAGAGCAGAGAATTCAAATACTAAAACTCACGTTTCTGAATTTTGGATGATAGAGCCTGAAATTGCATTTTGTGATTTAGAAGGAGTTATGGATGTTGAAGAGGACATGCTTAAATATATCGTAAAAACTGTCCTTGAAAAGTGCAGAGAAGAAATGGAGTTTTTAGATAAGTTTGTTAGCAATGGCTTAATTGAAAAACTAGAGAAATTGTTAAATAGTAAATTTACAAGAATATCGCACGAAGATGTTATTACAATTCTTAAAGAAGCAAAAGTTGATTGGGAATTTAAACCAGAGTATGGAGAAGATATTGCTAAAGAACATGAAAAATACATTACTGAGCATTTCAATGGTCCTGTGTTTATAACAAATTGGCCAAAAGATATTAAAGCATTTTATATGAAACAAAATAGCGACGGTAAAACAGTAGCTGCAGTTGACTTGGAAGTTCCAGGTGCAGGCGAGCTTATGGGAGGAAGCCAAAGAGAAGAAAATTATGACAAACTAATTTCTAGAATGAAAGAATTAGGAATGCGTACAGAAGAACTAGACTGGTATTTAAATCTTAGAAGATACGGAACAACAATCCATAGTGGATTTGGAATGGGATTTGAAAGATTAATTATGTACTTAACTGGGGTGGAAAATATAAGAGATGTTATTCCATACCCAAGAACACCAGGAAATTGTGAATTCTAAAATTGGGGGCTTTTATGTATAAATACATAAAAAGAATGTTTGACATTCTTCTTTCGATTATTTTAATAATTGTTCTTTTTATACCTATGGTCATTATTGCCTTCTTGATTTGGAAGGAAGATAAGGGATCACCATTTTTTGTTCAAGATAGAATGGGAAAAGACTTAAAACCTTTCAAAATGTATAAGTTTAGGTCAATGTTAGAAGAAAGAACTGCTTTAGATGGGAAACTTACACATGATCAAATGGTAACTAATATTGGTAAGTTCATTAGAAAGACTAGTCTTGATGAATTGCCTCAAATATTTAACGTTTTAAAGGGAGAAATGTCTTTTGTAGGTCCACGTCCTTGGATTCTTGAATATTATGAATGGTTAACACCAATTCAAAAAAGGAGAATTAATGTTAGACCGGGAATAACTGGTCTTGCACAAGTAAGAGGAAGAAATGGCATAAGTGTTATGCGTAAAGTTGAATATGATTTAGAATATGTCAATCATTTTGGCCCAAAGTATGACTTAATGATTATTTGGGAATCAATACAAGTTGTTCTAGGTAAAAAGGATTCAGAAATAACAGAAGCTGGAATATCTCAAGAATTTGAAGAACTTAGAAAAAATCCTAAAATAAAATCAAATAGAAAAAAAGCATAAAGGAGAATTAAAGTTTAGTCATGAATAAAGAAACAGAAATAATGTTTAATAAGGTGTTTAGAATAACATCATTTGTTCTTTTAATTATTACAGTATTAACGATACCAATAGTGTTTTTATTGAGAAAGATATCATATGACAATTATTTAATACTTGGAGCTACACTTGGAGCTGATTCGGAAGCCGTTAAGAATTTCGTATTGTTTGAGATGCCAATGGCTATTTACAAAATTAATTCTGTTCTATGTGTCATCTCAATTATTTTGCAAATCATATATTTTGCTACAAAAAAAATCTTGTGTGACAATAAGAAAATAACTACCAAAGAAAGACTTATCAAAAATTGGCCATGCTTATTGCTTGCGTTTTTTATGGCATGGACATCGGTTGGATGTATACAAGCAGGCATGGAAATGGATGCGGAATTATATATCAAAAGAGCCAAAAATATTGAAGATGTTCCGCAGAGACTTATAGATATAGCAAATTGGTCACCAAACGACAGAATGGCAAATACTACTAGTATTTATCAAAATGCTAAAGATAGAGCATGGCATGGATGTGAAAACCTTAAAGACGGATATTTCTCGTTTATGTTTTATGCTACTATTGTTCTTAATATTTTGATGCTTGGAAACGAGAGCAAGAAACATAAGACATGGGTTTTACGAGTATTACTAATATCGTCATTATTCTTGGGAATATGCACACTTATTTCTTTCTATCGACCAATAGTATTTAAAAACGTTTGCTATTTTAAGCGAGCAATTTTCAACAACTCAAATCACTTTGGCTATTATATGTCAGTAGTAATGGCAATGTCTGCTGTAATGTGGATAAGAGAAAAGAGTTTATATTTTAAGGGATTAAATCTTTTGAACTTTATAATATATGCTCCTCTTTTAATGATAAATAATACATTTGGTGCTTTTCTTGGTGTATTATGTGCGATGGTATTCTTATTCATAACAACATGTATACGAGTTTTTAAAGATAAGAAGAAAGTTAAAGAATTAATTCAATATCTAATATGCGCAATAGTATTTTTCTCAAGTAGTTTTACAATCGCAAGTTCAGTATCAAATAACTATACAAGAGGAAATAATTATTTCTCATACTCAATCTTGAATTTCAATTTTGGAGATTCTACATATGCATTATCATGTAACTCTATATCAGATATAGAAGCCAAAGCACTTGGTATAGACGATACTACGGTTAACGGTGTTAAGGTTAAGTGGGGTAATAAAATTGAAAAACTTAATGCAAAGCAAAAATCTTACTGGAGTAGAAACTTTGGTGGACTAATAAATGATATTAAAGTTCTTTCTGGATTTGTTGAGGAGACAAAGAAGGTTAGCGGTGATGGCAAAATCACAATAACCCAGGAAGAATTTAATGCAAAACTTTCTGAAATAAGTGCAAAGTATCCAAAGGTTAGCGGTGAAACATTAGAAGAATTCAATGAAAGACAAAATAAGATCCAAGAAGAGTATTCTGAAGTATTAAATACATATGTTGTTGGCGAGACAAAAGTTGAAAACAGCAAATCTGGACTTACTGAAGAAGTATCATCAATTGGTTCAGGTAGAGGAGAGACTTGGATAAAAGTACTTGATTTAGTTAATCAACGACCATGGTTTGGATGGGGATTGGAAAACTTACTAAATGAATTTTACGGTCAATATGGTATTTCTGAAGGAAGAACACATAATCTTGTGCTACAACTTGCCGGAACTGTTGGTATTCCAGGTGTAGCTGCATATTTGATTGCTACAATTAGTATTTTTATGAAGAATATATTTGATGCTAAATTTAGAAAGTATAGTAGGAACCAATTATTAGTTATCTTTGTAGTAATGGTAGTTGCAGCTATTGCTACAGCGTTAATTATAGGTCACTTTACTGATAAATTGTTATTTATTTGGGCAGGTATTATTGCTGTCGAAATCTTAATCTTTTTAATTTCATTTACTAAAAAGGTTAAACTTAGAGTTTCAGAATGGAATGAATTTGAGCATGTTGGTACTGTTGTGTTTGTTTCATATATGATTTCTTCGTTATTTGGAAACTCAGCATTTTATACTTCACCATACTTTATGATATTCTTGGGAATTTTAGTGTATGAAATGCTTCACAAGAATAGCTTAATAGTTGATGAACAAAATAGTGCTTCAAATAATAAAGCCGAATCTTCAAAGAACAAGATAATAGACAAGAGTAAAACAAAGACAAATAATGTAACTTCAAAATAATAAAAAGAAAAGAGGGTAATAATCTTGAAAAAGGATTTAGTTGAACCTAGAACGTTACCTGGGTTTATGGAACTTTTACCTCAGGATCAAATTGAACTTGATAATATAAGAAACCTAATAGAAAACTCTTACAAAAAGTTTGGTTTTTTGCCAATTGATACTCCAATTATTGAAGACTCAAATGTCCTTTTGGCAAAAGCAGGAGGAGAAACTGAAAAGCAAATATATAGATTTGCAAAAGGTGATAATGACTTATCTTTGAGATTCGACCTTACTGTTCCTCTTGCAAAGTATGTTGCAAAGAATTATGGTGTTTTGTCATTCCCATTTAGAAGATATCAAATTGGTAAAGTTTATAGAGCAGAACGTCCACAAAAAGGAAGGTATAGAGAATTCTATCAATGTGATATTGATGTAATTGGTGATGGTGAATTGGCTATTTCAAATGATGCTGAAATGCCAAGCATTATTTATCAAATCTTTTCTAAACTTAATTTTGGAAAGTTTACCATCAGAATTAATAATAGAAAGCTTTTAGGTGGTTTTTTTGAAAGCCTTGGACTAGAAGATAAAATTGAACCTGTTCTTAGAATTGTAGATAAACTTGACAAGATTGGAAAAGAAAACGTTGAGGAATTGCTTGCTGACGAAAAAATAGAAAAAGAAAAAATAGATAGAATCCTTGATTTTGTCGCAAGTAAAGAGAATCCAATTGAATATTTGGATAAATTGAATATTCAAAATGAAACTTTTATGAATGGCTTATCCGAAATAAAAGAAGTATCAAAATATATGGTAGCATTTGGAGTACCTAAAGATTACTTTAGAATCGATTTAAGTATAGCTAGAGGTCTTGACTATTATACTGGTACTGTGTTTGAAACTATAATTGATGCTTATCCAAATCTTGGAAGTGTATGTTCTGGCGGAAGATATGATAATTTAGCTGAATATTATACAGATAAAAAGCTTCCTGGAGTTGGTATTTCAATTGGCCTTACAAGGTTATACTATGTATTAAAAGAATATAAATTATTGGGTGAACAAATAAATTCATCAATTTCAAAAGCAATTATTTTGCCAATGAGCGAAGATTTGTCATATTCAATAAAAGTAGCTACGATGCTTCGTGATATGAACATTAATACAGAAATATATTTTGAGGGAAAAGCATTCAAGAAGAAATTGAATTATGCTAATAAGCAAAATATACCATATGCAATTATTATTGGTGAAGATGAAGAAAAAGCAAACACGATTACTATAAAAAATATGATAACGGGAGAGCAGAGCAATATTGAACTATCACAGTTAAATAGAGAATTGTTTTTATAAACGAGAAGGAGTAGTGTTTTATGAAGAAAGTATCTTTAGTAATTCCAATGTATTATGAAGAGGAAGTTGCGGAAGAGTGCTACAAAAGATTAATTGGTGTTTTAGGAACAATTAAAGAAAACTATGATTATGAAATAGTATTTGTAAATGATGGCTCAAAAGACAAAACACTTAGCATATTAGAAGGGATTGCAAAAAATGATAAGAATGTTAAAGTTGTTTCGTTTTCAAGAAACTTTGGTCATCAGGCTGCTGTTACATGTGGATTAAAATATGCAACGGGAGATGCTATCGTTATTATGGATGCTGACTTACAAGATCCACCAGAATTAATTCCAGATATGCTTAAGTATTGGGAAGAAGGTAATGACGTAATATATGGTAAGAGAAAAACAAGGGAAGGCGAAAGTTTCTTTAAGTTATTTACAGCAAAAACATTTTATTCTGTTTTAAATGGCCTTTCTGACGTTGAAATACCTAAAGATACAGGAGACTTTAGATTAGTAGATAAACAAGTTGTTGATGTAATTAATAGTCTTCCAGAACGTAATAAGTTTTTAAGAGGTCTATTTAGCTGGGTTGGTTTCAACCAATATGCTTACGAATATGAAAGAAAAGAAAGATTTGCGGGAGAAACAAAATATCCATTAAAGAAGATGTTAAAATTAGCATCTGATGGAATAATAAACTTTAGTGCAAAACCACTTAAATTTATTGGAACTCTTGCTATTATCTCATTTTTGGCATCATTCTTCATTTTAGTATTTGCAATTATTTCATTTTGCATGAAATTAGATAATATGGCGCCAGGATGGGCATCTATAATGGTAACAATGACATTCTTAAGTGGAGTTATTCTATCTTCACTTTATATCGTAGGCGAATATATTAGTAGAATATTTGATAATATAAAGGCAAGACCAGAATATATTGTTGAAAGAACAATTAACGTAGATTAGATTGGAGTAATATAATGTTAAAAGTTTTAGGCGCTTTTGCGATTCTCATAGGTGTTTTCTGCATTTATAATGAAAGAGCATTGGCAGATAAATTCTTTGTAGGTATACAAGAGGAAAGAGCTGTAGTTTATGGGATAAAGGTATTTGGAACACTTGTAGTAATACTGGGTGGATTGTTAATTATCTTATAATACTTTTATTATTACTTTTTCATTACATTTTGAAAAATTACTTTGAAATGGCATATTTATAGTGTAAATTATTATTGTAAGACTTATGGTAACTTTACGAAATTTTGTTCGCATTTTTGAAAAGGCTATTTTTCAGTGAAATATAAATAGTAGACAACATATTTTATACATATTTTAAAATATATGTTAGTTTACGAATTTCTAAATCCATCTAAATAGCGACCATATATTTTACATAATTTACTGAAGATAAAATGTTATAAAAAGGAATGGAAATGTTAATGGGGAAAATTTTAAAGAGATTGGTTAAAACTATTGCAGTTATTTTTGTTTTAATGTATTCTTTTTTTGTGATGGTTGACCAAGAAGTTGACTTCAAGAAATATGATAGCGAGCTTAACAATTACAACAACATGATTGCGGAGGAAGATATGCTTCACGAGCAATTAGTTAATACTCGTAGTCAAATTTCTTCAGAGAAGTATATAGAAGAAGTTGCAAGAGAAAAATTAGGGTTAGTTATGCCAAATGAAGTGGTTTTTATAGATGCAAGTTTGTAAGTAAGTTGGTAAGATAATTTTATAGATTAGCAGTACCCCTATCTTTTGTGTAGGGGTATATTTTTTTGGATTTATGCACAGATTCTATTAGGTAATGAGTAGAAGAGTGCTTAAATTATAAATATTAAGGGAGGAAGTTAAGAATGAACTTAAGAAAATTTTTATGTGGCGTTGCTCTAGCAATGGTTGTTGCACTTTCTTTAAATAATAATGCAATGGCTGTTAGCAAGTTTAGCAAAGCAAAAAATACTATTGTTTCTAAGGTAGAAGAGGCTCAAAGTGGCGAAAAGAAAACCACAGAAGAGATGAAAGCTGCTACTTCAGAAAAAGCTAATAAAGAAGTAAGTGGTGAGGAAGCTAAAACAGCAAAAGAGGAAACAACAGTAAGTGGCGAAAAGGAAGCAGTTAAAGAAGAAAAAGCAACTGACGAAAAGGAAGTTGCAAAAGTAAGCGGAGAAAAAGAAGAAGCTAAAGTTGACGACAAGAAAGAGGAAGCTAAAGCTGATGACAAGAAAGAAGAAGCTAAGGTTGACGACAAAAAAGAAGAAGTAAAAGAAGATAAAAAAGAAGAAAAAAAAGAAGAAAAAAAATCTGACGATAAGAAAAATACTAAGAAAGTAATTAAAGATGTTGCAGAAAAAGCATGGTATTTTGATTATGTTTTAGATGCTGTTGATGAAGAACTTATGGAAGTTCAAGAAGAAGATAAGTTTAATCCAGAAGAAACAGTTACTAAACAAGAAGTAGCTGATGCATTATATAAGATTTCTCAAAGAGATGAGAAAGTTGAAACAAAGAAAGAAAGCAAAGCTACTAAAGAAGTAAATACTTTAGAGTGGGCTGTTAAGAAGAGTGTTATGAGAGAAGCTGATCAAGCTGAAGATACACTTACTAGAGAAGAAGTTGCTAGATATGTTTATTCTTATGCTAGAAATGTAGAAGGACATAAAAAGCTAACAACTAGACAAAAACAAGATAATGAAGTTAAGTTTGAAGATAAAAACAAAATTTCTCCATTAGCTAGTGAAGCAGTTCTTTGGTGCAATATGAACAAGATCATTATTGGTAGACCAGATAATACTGTTGGACCAAATGATAATGCAACAAGAGCAGAAGCTGCTACAATCTTTGTAAGAATGAATGATTTCTTTGCTAAATAATTAAAAGCACCCCATTTTAAAGGGGTGCTTTTTTGAGGGACACCCTTTTTTAAAAAGGAGTGTCCCAATTCTTCTTAAACGTTAAATCTAAATAGTACTACGTCTCCGTCTTGCATAACATAGTCTTTTCCTTCGATTCTAACTAATCCTTTTTCCTTTGCTTTAACAAGGCTTCCACATTCAATTAGTTCATTATAACCAATTACTTCGGCTTTAATAAATCCACGTTCAAAGTCGGTATGGATTTTACCAGCTGCACCAGGAGCCTTAGTTCCTTTTGTTATTGTCCAAGCTCTTACTTCTGGTTCTCCAGCAGTAAGATATGAAATTAGTCCAAGTAAATCATAGCTTTCTGTAATTAATTTATCCAGACCAGATTTATCAATTCCATAAAGCTCAAGCATTTCTTTTTCTTCTTCGTCACTAAGACTTGCAAGTTCTTCTTCAACTTTTACGCAAAGAGGAATAACTTTACTATTTAATGATTTTGCATATTCTTCAAGTTTCTTAACATTTTCATCATTTTGAACGTCTTTTAATTGTTCTTCAGAAACATTAGCTACAAACATCATTGGCTTACTTGTAAGGAGGAACAAATCATTAATGCTTTCTTTTTCTTCATCAGTAAGTGAGACTGAAGAAGCAAGTTTTCCTTGCATTAAAGCTTCTCTTAGTTTGTCTAAAGCATCAACCTGAACTTGATCCTTTTTGTTAGTTCTTGCAAGTTTAATTGCTTTTTCTCTTCTTTTATCAACAGCTTCTATATCTGCAAATATTAACTCAAGATTAATTGTCTCAACATCTCTAACAGGATCTATTGAACCATCAACATGAACTATGTTTGAATTTTCAAAACAACGAACAACTTGTACTATTGCATCAACTTCACGAATGTGAGATAAAAATTTATTTCCAAGCCCTTCACCTTTTGAAGCTCCTTTAACTAGTCCTGCTATATCAACGAATTTAACAATTGCATGAGTTACTTTTTCAGGATGATAGATTTCTGCAAGTTTATCAAGCCTTTCATCTGGTACAGGTACTATTCCTATATTTGGTTCAATTGTACAAAATGGATAATTTGCACATTCAGCCCCCGCTTTAGTTATAGCGTTAAATAAAGTACTTTTTCCAACGTTTGGAAGTCCAACAATTCCTATTTCCATTTAATCATACATTCCTTTCTTTATATGACACATACTAGATGTTTACATAACAAAAACTAAACTTCAAAGTAGTAATAAATAGCTTATTATAAGAGCTAAAAAATTGTTACAAATAGTATGTAAATATATTAATTTTTCTTCAAAAAATATAGCATAAAATTGTACAAAAAGCAATTGTATGGTAAAATGTATACGGTAAATTAGCAGGGTTATGCCGATTTATGTAAATCAATTGTTTGTAAAGGAATTAGGTCGAAAATGGAAGTTGCTAATATTGAAAAATATATGCCTACAGTTTATCAGGCTGAAATACTTGTTAAGAATAACCTAGAGATGTATCGAGCTAAAGGCGAAAAAGCATTCAAGATAATACACGGATATGGTTCAACTGGCAAAGGCGGAGCTTTAAGAACGGGTATCAGAAACTATTTAGATCAACTAAAGCATGCTAAGATTATTGCCGATTATGTTCCTGGCGAGAACTGGTCTGCTTTTGACGAGACGACTCGCAAAGTTTTAGATATGGATGACAACTTCAGAAAAGACAAGGACCTTGGACAGATGAACTCAGGTATTACAATAATTGTTATTAAATGGTAGTTTTGAAAGGATAAAAATGAAAAAAATACTAACGATAATAATATCAATATTATGTACTTGTACTTCTATTTGCTTTGCAAAAGGTATAGAAGTTCCTGAAGATATAAGGATTGGACTTTTTTATGGTTCGACATCAAAGTCTTCAGTTAAACTTTCTAGTCCTGTCGGAATAGAAATGGGAACAATTACA
>JAEEHF010000130.1 GCA_016280725.1 Bacillota bacterium
ATACACGAGTTTGGCACGGCGCCCTTAGCAAAGGCGCCACTGGAGTTCTTTGGTCTATCTTAACATGGATTAGGATAAACCACAGAACTTGAGAATGATTGCGTGTCTGATCGTTCAAGTATAGGACTCCGCGTCTAGCGGCGATATTGGGAGTAAAGCCCAACAAGACTAAAACGCAAACATTCAATGGGATTACATAGCAGTGGACGCACTAATATGATAATCCCAGCGCTATTGAATCGCATAGCCGGTAGCCCGGTGTGGAATGTTGGAAATCCACAATAAACCAACAAAAATTTTGATTGTTGTTACCTCCTATACCGCCACCTGAGATTACATCAACGGTGGCATTTTTGTTTATTTAATTTTACATAAAATATGCAGTTTACTATTGACAAATAGCGCAGTTTAAACTATATTTGTATATGTAAAACAATCAAAGAGGTAACACTATGATTAAGAACACTGCTCTCTACAATCTCGCCAACTATGAAACCCTCCATGCTGAATGGGATAAAGATGTTAAAGAATGCCGTGACCTTTGTATTGAAAAGACTTGCCCCATTCTTTATAAGATGCTTGAAGCAGAATATAATAAGAATAATGATAAGATTAATGATACCGACTATCATGTTTCCGAAATGTGGGAAACAGAATTTGATAGAGTTCATCGTGAAAACTGGGTGACTCCCGTTATCTTGCTCAATAATGAAATGTTTAGCAAGAGCCACAACCCGAATGTGAATCATCTTGCGGAAGCAGGTATGGATGGCCTTCGTGCTTATCTCACTATTCCGCCCGAAGATGACCAGGACCGCTATGAAATTCTTGAATACATTGAACGCATGCAGCCGATTATGGAAAACTATAAGATTGCTATGAATGATTTGAAGAAGCGAATGGAAACTGCGTTGAAGAACATTTAATTAGCAACTATTGACAGAAGGTTAAACATTAACTATATTTAACCAAAAACGAGGATTATTATGCCAGATTTTAAATCATTAGAAGAAGTAGCCGAATATTTGAAAGCAAATGACTATGAAGATGTAGAAATTAATAAGTATGATGGTCGCAAAGAACTATCTGTTAATAAGATGTGGTCGGAGGCTACAGTATATAAAGAAGGTTCTCATTGGACTATTGACATTCAACATGACCAATCAGGCGATTATTTCTACGCAGATGATTTACAAGGTGTAGTTTCTATTATTAATCAGGAGTTATAATATGACGATTTATTTTGATATGGATGGTGTTCTTTGTGATTTTGAACATCGTTGTGATGAACTTGATTGTTGGAAGCCCGACATTCACAAGTGTAATTGGAAGAAAATGGAAGAAATTGGACATTCTTTTTGGGCCGATATGAATCCTATTCAACATGGATTAGACCTTATTAATCAAGTGGCTAAACTTGGTTATGATGTTGGTATCTTTTCTGCAGTACATCTTGATTGTGGTAAGCAGGGTAAGAGGGAATGGTTACAGAAGTATCTCCCCAATATCCCCAAGAAGAATATCATCATTGTTCGTAATGGCAATATGAAACATAAGTTTGCCGTAAAGGACTCTATTCTTATTGATGATAAGCCCGAGAAGGTAGCCAATTATAAGATGGTTGGTGAAAAGGCTATCCTTTATACGGATGAGTTATCTCTCAATGATATATTAGATGTAATTGGTCAGTAATGCCACGTACAATGACGTACAAGGTCATTACTGTACTAACTAATACCAATTACTATCTCAACTCAATATGACCAGGAAGATATGTTTATGACGAATATAGAACTATTCCATTCTCTATGTGAACGATATGATTTAAAAATCATGTCCGAAACTGCAATAGAAGGTTATGCTATTCCGAAGTCTAATAGATTACATTTCTCCGGCTATATTATTAAATATACTAAAGATAATCTTTTTCTTGCTGGCTTTCCCGATATTGAAGATACTAATGTCTATTTCTGTAATCAATTACCTATTAATGATGATTTAGATATTCATAATCATATTATGACCTTCTTAATCAATCCTATTAATCAAAGAGAAAAAGAACTTAAAGAACTTGATAATCAAAAAGAACTTGATGAAATTAAAAAGGATTTCTAATAAACTATGCATCCTAAATTATCTCAATTAATTAATACTTTCAAATTAGAACAAGATGATAAGTTTAATTTCTGTTATAATCCTATATCATCTTATTCTCATACAGGTTCTTTATTATTCCTAGATGAAGAATCTAATATAATCCATATTGCCGAATCCATTTCCTATGCTATGGATAATAATAATCCTGTTATCCTATACTGTGGGAACAATATAATCAATCTTGATAATATAGATTATACTTCTATCGTTCAATCAATTCAAGACCTTCTTTCCGATTTAAGACTTAAAGAACAACATATTAAACAATCACTGGTCAATGAACAACTTGAACTGGTAAAGAAAGACTTCTAACCGACTATCTTACTGACACTACCGTGAGGGCTCCTGGTCATCTGTCTGGGAACCCTCTATTTCATTTATCCTAACTGGTCAGTCCAGTAACTGACCCAAAAATCCGTATGTCATAAAATACAACATATATTATGGCTAGAAATATGTCAAAACGGGGACACCCAAAATAGCCCAAAAATGACCCAAAATACCCCCTTTTTGGGCCCGCGACCAAATTCAATGTTCTCAAAATTTGTATTAAGAGGCATATATGGGTATATGGGTATGGGTGGTTGCTACCAAAGTCCTATCAAACACAGTTGACCTGTTTCTCATGGGCAAGGTCAATAAAAAAATTTTCAGTACCAAAATTGCGAAGTTTTCCTATGTAAACTATCGGTTACATATATGGGTGTTAGAAAAAAAACTGCGCTGAAAAAATTCTGTATATTCTATGGGAAAAATGTCAGTTGTAAACAACACAAATGTAAACAAATAATTACATATAATTTACAGTTCTTTCTTGACAATATGGGTAAAAATTACTATATTAATGATATAAAAATAAGAGAGGTAACTATTATGGCATCAAGAACATATCACGAAACAGAATACACCAACACGATTGCTGAAGTTAAGAAACATATCAATAAGGTATGTAAGAAAGAAGGTTGGTTGGTATCATATTTTGTTTGGAGTAATGGTGATATTGATTTCAAAGATACTATGATGAGTATTGATATTGTAACAGATATTAAGGACCAAAATGGTAGATATATTGGTTTTGATTTCTGTTATCAGCCGAGAGGTAGTCATTCCTATTTTAAATTCCACGATAAAATGAAGAAAGGTTTGTGTAATTGTGGAAATGAATTTAATTTCTCGTTGAGCAAGAAGTTAAACATTATGGATGAAAATGTTGGAACGGTTATTCGTGAATATCTTGTAAAGCGAGTTGGTCAGGTTGAGTTGAAGATTAAGCAGCGGAAGATTGACAATGAATTGAACCAGATTGATAACAGTGATTTCATTGGTAAGATTAGCGAATTTGGTAAAGTATGGATTGACGATAAGAAGATTAACAATTACAGCGTATGTGGTTGCGACATTGAAAAGGTGAAGGACATTTGGAAGGTCCGCATTTGTGGTTTGGGTTACGCATATTACAAGTGTAAAGATTTGGATGAAGTTTACGAATTGATTAAGTGGTATAAGAGCATGCCGGTTAAGATGAGTGGAAAGTTCTAATATGGCAAAAGTTTATAAGAAACAATTTAAACGATTTATGACGGCACTAAACAAGGTGTTGGCAGGCGAGAATGCGTATCATAGGGTAAGTAAAGATTGTAAACAATATGAAAGTTATGTGTTCCGTTATTATTGGGAAGAAAACCACGAATGGGATGGTGGGCATTTTAACCAGGTTGAATATCAATGTTGGTATGATACAGATAAGGGAACATTGAATATCCGATATGAATTTTGGTGGAAGGTCAAATGGAAAGAATTTGTATTTTTTAGAGAAATTCCAATAAGTTATATTCTGTTTGACGAAAAGAAATTTTTGAATATGATTTTTCCATTTACTAACAGAACTGATTATCCTAAACAAATGGAAACTGAATTTGATTTCCAGTTGGATTCTTGGATTAAGCGAGCTGTTATGGAAGATGAAATGCAGAAATCTATTGACAAGGATTTTGAATGATTTAATGAAACACGATGAATTAGTACATTTGTTAGAAACCAAGTATGGATTGAAAAATCATCCTCACACATTTAAGGAGGATGGTAGTTGCGAATTTAATTTTGATAGAAAATATATTGCTAAGGATAGTTGTAGTTTTGCTAGATATTATAGAAAAATAGACAACAATCCAGTATGGGAATTTCATTGTGAAGTAATTAGAACTTATAATCCAGATGCGATTAGTGCCAGTACTACTATTGGTTATATAAAATGGAATTGGGATGAAATAGATGGCGAGATTGATATTACAGAAGAAGATATTGATTTACGCTGGCAAATGTTGAATAAAAGTTATGACGCATTTGTAGATAGAGTTTCTAAATTATCCCATATCGGTCATTTTAAAGTAACCCATAAAGAAAAACAGAAAATTTATTCAGCCATTAAGTTGTACGATTATATGGTAGAAAATCCGAACAATGTAATCGCAAAGCAGTATATCAAAGATATAATTGTTAATAAACCAATGGAAGATTCGGTTTATATTTACACTTATGTTATTGAACCATTAAGAACAAAATTTTGTTCACCCACATTTATGCGAACAATTATTCTTGCCGGTGATGTAGAAGATGTACAAGCTGAAGCCATGAAAATGAAAAATCTGTTTACAAGCATTATACAATGGTCGGTAGATTATGCAGGTTATGTTGTAATAAATGGTGAAAAATTTGAATGTGATTATCAACCGAAAGAAGTTAAAGAGTACATTCTTAAACATTCAAAAGAATTTGAAGAACCAGATTACAATAAGATAATGAAAGAATATCAACAGAAACTAATGTTAGAACAAATAGAAAAGGAGTTTGAATAATGGAATACATCAAATGCGAAAAAATGTTTAGGCGCAGTTATACCGGTGTCCGAACATATTGGAGTTTGGTATGCGAAGCTCTCTATCGTTTCGGAGATATGACAAAGAATGAAATCATTGATAAGATTGGTTATTGTAGTAGCCAGTCTCAGGTGTGGTCAAGTTTGAAACATTATAGTTTTATTGAACGAATACCAGGTACATGGAAACTCCGTTTGACTGTTTATGGTAAAAGACATTTTAAGAAATTAGCAGAATCCGAAGGTATTGATTTGGAACACCAACTTGAAGGTGAAGCCTGGCGAAAACTCTGTTTGAACCAGTTAGAAATTCACGAAATGAAGAAGGATTTTTAATGAAATTAAGAAACAATGATGAAGTAATAGAATTTGTTGTAAAAACATATCCATCATTGGAACGAAACAACAATATATTTTATTATAATAAACTCGCAGTATTCATTTCATATTATAGCGAAGTTGATTTTTATACCCCAGTGTTAGCAAAAGATTTTCTTATAGTTTGTAAGAAATCGTGTGAAGTTAAAATTCATATTGAAGAATCTTTTTTAAGAGAAAAGATTAACAAATACTTTAAGAATTATCAATACTGCGAAAAGCAAGTTAAACATCATAAAGAAATGAAATTACTACAAGAAATTAAGGGAGATTTCTAATGATAAAAATGACTGGTAGTGAATTTATTGAATTGGGCGAAAAATTTGGTTGCCCACCTTACTATGATGAGAATTGTTGGTATCTGTTAATGCCTGATGATAAAGGGCATTGGATGGCATATTGTGCTGAAGACTATGATAATAACATTAAATTCTTTGCTTGTTGTACAGAATTTAAATATGACGAAGAATGGGATAGGGTCAAGGGAGTAAGAACTGAAGTTTTCAAAGATGAAAAATCTTTTGTAAAGCAGTTTCGTAAAGCATGTATTGACTATAAGAAAGCAAAAAACGATTATGAATTAGAATTAATTGATAAGGATTTCAAATGACTTTTGCTGAAATGAACAAAATAGCACAAGAACTCGGTTGTAAGATAATGACCCATATTGACGATAAAGGGCATTTCTTATTCAGGATTTGTTATGACAATATCTGTTGTGTATCAGACCACAATTTTATGATTTATGAATTCACTGGTAAAACAATAGAATTTACTTCTAACATTCTTGTAAAAGAAAAGACCCCTGATTCTTTGGATTATACAATTACAGAACACGATTTTAGAAAGGCTATTCTTTCATTAACCAGAGCAAGAAAAGAATATCTTGAATATATAAAACTGAAAAGTATAGAAGAGGATTTCAAATGAGTTTAATTGACGAATTTAATAATTACAAATATCAGTTTAATTTAGGAAAGATTGATGCCAATGTTGTATTACACCACAGTTTGAATTTTGGTAAAATAAATCAGTATGTTTTGTCATTTAAATTTTACGCACCCAATCATGATTTGTTCAGGATAAACTTCTCTTATTCAAATAAGAGAGATGAATTTTCATTGAACAATGTTTATTTAGCAGCTACTGGGGAATATCATCAAGAAACACATTATTTAAACAGTTTGGATTATACAAAATTTCCAAGGATGTCTTTACAGGAAGCATTTAATTTTGTATATTCATTAATGCAAGGTGTATATGATACATTGGATGTTTTTCTAATTTATAAGAATTTAACAGTTATGGAAAACTTAAAAGCAATGCAAAAGGATTTCGTATGAATACTGTACTAAAAGATAATTACTTTATTCGTGATGTAAAATTAGGAAAATTGTTTCAATATGTTGCTGAACAAATAGAAGGGTATAAGTATTATCCTGAAGACGCAGATAGATATGAACGATTGATTTTTGATTTTAAGAATACATCGGCTAAAGTTTGGAATGAACACGGTCATGTTTACGGAAAATTGTTTGGCACAGGTGATTATCAAGAATGTATAGAATACACTCTTGACATGACAGTAGGAAATTTTCTAGCAACAGTTAGGAAGTTGCGTGAAGATTTAATCCATTACAAAGAAAATAAATTACTCAAAGATATAGAGAAGGATTTCAATGATTGACATTGAATTTTTTAGAAACTGTGGATTGATTTGTTTAAATGAAGAAGATGCCAAGCGTGGCTTTGAAGAATTTTACAGATGGACATTCCCAGGATTAGAATATGATTGGGTAATAAAATCGGCAAGGTCTAACACAATTTTAATGACAACAGAATTTTTAATTATTTCACACGAAATTAAAACTGCATCACTCAAAGATTATAGTTGTAAAACTACTGAAGATTTAAATGAATTACGAAATATAATTTTTAAGATGAATCAAAGATATAAACAAATTAGAGAACGATTGTTGTTAGAGGCTATTAGAGATGACTTTCACTAATGATATGAAATTGGGTGATGTTGGCGACCCATTAGAATTTATTGATTGGTTATGTGAACAAACTGGTTGTAAGCCATATAAAGAACCTTTTGACGGCATTATATATGGAGATGATAAAAACAGTTTTATATTTGTTTATGTAAAACCCGTTAAGCAGTGGAGATACGATTTTAAAATTGACGATGAATATGAATCGTATGACCGACCAATTTTCAATGAATCGGAACTTGGTGCTTTAGTTGGTTTTATTAATGACCGAGTTCTTTTACTTAAAGACAAATTATTAGAACATAACATTGAAGAAGTTAAAAGAGATTTTTAATGACCGAAGATTACATCAAAAATATCTGTAAAGATTTGGGATTGACGATTGAACGATACGATTATTCTATCAGAGTATTGTTAAAATCGTTTATTGGCGCCGATTTACCAGGTAATTTGGGTAAACATTCTATTGAAATGTTTGATATTAGGTGGAATAAAGATAAAAAAGAATGGTTTGTTTGGGCTTTTGCCACAGATATTACTAATGAAGGTTTAATTTCAATGACATTAATTTTTGGAAATGAAGTTGATTTAGTAGCAGCAACTCATAGTATGGAAATTAAATTAAAGAATCTAAAAGAAAAATACGCATTAAAAAAGATTGAAAATGATTTTAACTGAAGAAAAATTTATAGAACTCGGTGAAAAATACGGATTAAAAATCCATTCTAAAGCACATTTAAATAAAAGTCTTTATTATTGGTATGATTTCCCAGGTGAATGTAATGGAGAATTCTTTTTTATTGAATATGAAGTTCAAAATGGTATAGTAATGTATGCCGAATCTTTTAGTTGGAATCCATACGCAAAGAGAATAATTGGTGCTAAACTAAAAGAAACACCATTAACAGTAGAAGAACTTGAAAAAGTTATAGTTAAATCTATTAAACTATACAAAGAAAAATTAGCCAAATATGAACTGAGAAGGGTTAAAAAAGATTTTGCTTAAATTTGAACAGATACATAAAATTTTGACTGAAGAATTTGGATTGCGTCATGTTGGTTTTGAAAATGCAGACCAACATTTATATTTTATTGAATCCAAATTATTCGGTGAAGATTTTTCAAAGCAGGTAGAATCCGAACGCGGTAATTTTCTTGTGTACCAAGAACACAGTAACAAAATGTGGGAACGAAGAAATTTTATTATGATATTCAATGTATTGTCCGAAGAACTTGGAATGTACTATTTGAATTGTTGGGGTGATACATTTGATAATTGTACTGTAAATAAAGATGGAAAAGAATGGCTTGAAGTTTTAACTGAAGAAGATTTACGAGATATGGTTTCTAAATTATTATACTCAGTTAAAATGGTAGAAAATCAACTTGAATTAGATAAAATAAAAGAAGATTTCGGATAAACTATCTATGGAGGATTTCCAATGAAAACATATTCTATAAGTATGATTTCTTTCAATTTTGATGTTATTGACGAAGTAGATAAAATCTTCGCCAAATACGGTATCAATTTTTCATATCGTAAAATGTTTGAAAAATTGAATAAGCAGTATGGACATGATATGAAAACCTTTTGTGAAGAATACTCAACAGACACTTATATTGATTGGGAAAATTGTAAAGCATGGCGAAAGAAATATAAAGCCCTTGGAATTGAAGATAATCAATCAGTTATTGAAATTGAAAATGGTTTCGTAAATCGTGTATTCATGCCAACAAAATTTGAAGATTCTTATGAAGTTGATTTTAATGATGATGATGTTTATATAAGCACTATTGACGAATTAGACAAGTATCTGTGTGAAATTGAAAAGAGATTGGATGTTCATTTAGAATTTAGGACAAGTAATGACACTAAAGGGCTATTCAAAGCACTAAAAGATTGTGATAATGACCTAAATAATTACAAAAAAGACATAGAAACTAGGAAGTCTAAAATAGAAAAATCTATTGAACTTGTATTAAATGCCAAAAAGGATTTTACATAAATATAATCCTATTATTGGAGAATGTGATATGAAATACGAAAAGTTAAATAGAATCCCAGCAAAAAGAACAATTTGGCCCGAAAATACTGTAGTAGATTTTGAAGCATACGAAACAAAATCTGCTGATGCAGCATTTGACGAATTGGTTAAATGGTATACTGATGCTAAAAATTTATCCGAAAAGTTGGCTAAAGAATTAGCCGACACTAAGGATGTTTTGGCTAAAACAATTCAAGAAAATTCCAAAGCAGTTTCGGATGCTACTACTGAAGCAGTACAGAATAAAGCCGAAGTAGACAAGTTAGCATGGAAGAATCAAGAATTGGAAAATCAGTTGAATGAAACAAAGAAAACATTGAATGAAACCAATGCTCGTTTGGTTGCTACTCAAACTGACTTTAATGCTATGGTAAACCGAATCAATAATAGCACAGACCTAAACAACAATTTGCAGGCTCAGGTAAATTCTTTGCTAGAAGAAAATACCAAGCTCAAGAATGAATTGGTAGCCCAGCAAAATGCTAATAAAGATTTGGATGCTAATTACAATAAATCATTAAATCAATTAAGCGAAGTAGAAAAGACATTTGAAAGTATTACTGAACTAATTTCATTCTATAAAGAATGGAAAAAGAAATCCTAACTATGCGTAAAGATGTACTAAAAGCGATTGACGATTTTTTTGATAGTACAACCGAAATAATGTGCCCTGATGGAATGAGAAAATTCAAGTCAAAAGAATTTACTCACATCAGGGTAACATTTTTTGATGTTGCTATAATAAGAGGTACAAAAGATGATAAACCCAAAGGTTTCTATTGGGTGTATAATATAGACTCCGATAGCGGGATTTATTTCTTTGTTAATAGAGATAGATGGCAGAAAAAACTAAAGAAAATCGTTGAAGATACACGAAAAGAGTACAGAATTGGCATAAAACCAGTCAAATTTAAGAAAATTAGCCCCAAAATTGTACAAAAATACATAGAAAGTATGCAGGAAGCGGATAGAAGAATTGGGTTAATTTGGAAACAAATTAAAGAAAAAGAGAAGCTAAAAGAGATAGAAAAAGATTTTTCATAAATACTATAAACAAATTAGTTTATAGGAGTTTATATGATTAACGAAAGTTTGTTATCCGATATAGATTGGATGGTTGATGAATACATTGAAAACAACCCAAAAGGTGATACACAAGGTTGTTGGTTCTATGTTTCAAAGCAGTTGGGTAAATTTGATGATTTAGCCCAAGAAAGAGCTGCATTTAAGGCTGTTAAGTCTGCTTATTTGACAAAGATTGGCAGAGCTGACGAATTAGAAGAAGCTCTCAAAATCGTCAAGGCTTTTGGTTATAAGATAATCAAAGAAGCTGAAGGTGATGATACTGAAGAAATTGAAGATGAACCTGAAACTGAAGATGACCCATTGGAAGATGAATCAGACGAAATCAAGACAATGGTTCGTGAACTTGCTGACGACACAGGTAATGATTACGCCGATGCTTCAGTTGAATATAACGAAGGTCCAGGTTCATTAGCCGTTCAAGTTACATTCG
>JAEEHF010000131.1 GCA_016280725.1 Bacillota bacterium
AGCCAGGTAACTTCTCCACCCCCATCTGCTCAAGGAACAGACGGAAGGTTTTTGAAGACTCAAACATGTGCATGCCCTTCACTTTGTTCTCGTCAATAAGTTTATTGATGTACGCGTAGTCGCCCTTAAACCTGATAAGGCCTTCGTCCATGACGATGCGGAGCGCAAGCCGCGCCCGCTCGAACACGTCCACGTGCTCGCCTTCCACTTGTTTCTCACTTGCAACCTTGTCTCCAAGTTGCGATACCAGTTCTCTGTACAGTGGCACTCTATCGTCTGCCACGTTAATAACTAATTGTTTCATTTCGTTGAGTTTTTGTGAGAAGAGTTGAAACGCTGCGCAGCTTTAACTCATGAGATTTCTCACTCAACTCGGGTGAAACATTTGTCGAGGTTTACCTCGTAACGATATGTAATAGTCTTTTGGTTGCGCTCACATTTTGAATTCCTTGTTAAAGAATCTAAAACGCAAAACAATAAAAGACCCACAAAAGGAATTGCTTCCTAATGTGGGTACAAAAGTATAATAAAAAAAAACGAAAAAGAGGTATATTTATGGGTAATTTCGGGTGACCCATAATAACCCATTATTTCAACTATTATTCAATCTTCTTTTTAAACAATAATTCTAGTTGTTCAATGATTTTTTTATTTAAAGTCACAGCCTTGTCTTCTTTATCTAAATTAATGATAGCGTTATATCTGGTTTGGGATATTTTAGTATATGGAAATGCTTCCTTAAAAGCATTATAAGGTATACGCTCAATTACACCAGCATTGATTGCTGCTCGTATTGGGAACGCTTGAGAATCATTGTTATTAGCAGATGAGATTTTCCTATTCAATAAAGTTAGGATGTTATTTGCGTTTGCCTGATCAATGATGAAAGAGAATATCGGGGAGTCATTATAGTTATCTCCATTTAGATTCTTTCTTATTTCCTGTTCGTATTGTGCCAAGGCATTTCGAACCTCTTCAATCAACTTATTACTTATCTTGTCAAAGTTTGTTCCACTCAACAACCATTGAAGCTGTAATACAGATTCTTTTTGTTGGGTGATAGGCAGGTTTCGAACAATTTTTCGTATATCTTCAAGTGGTATTGATTTGCTTAATGATTCTTTTAATTCGTTTAACTCTTTCTTTGTTTTTGCTAATTCTTCAGCAATTTTACTGTCATTTCTCTCGGAGTCTTCATATAATTGTTCTAGAAGTTTATAATAATCGCTCTTGGAACGATATAGTTCATGTTCTACATAATTGAATTCATTAATGTATTTTCCCCATCGACTTTCGTAGTAGCTAAGGTAATTGTCATATCTAATGGTTAGTTCTCGAATTTTCTGTTCCTTCAACTCTAGTTTGTTGTTGAGACACTTTATTTCGAAGTTCTTAATATCAAGTATTTCTTCGAATGATTTTTGTGCGTAAATCATTTGCAGTTAGTTTTACTATTAATAAATACAGTAATACGAGAGAATAGTCCATCTATAGAAAGCTGACTCACAGGGGGTCTTCCCCCTGTGAGTTTGGATAATGATGATTTATTTGTAATACCTAGTTTTAGAAAGTGCCTCTTTTAAGCCGTCTGCATTTGGAACTTCAAAAATATATGTGCCGACCCAAACCCCGTCATTCTTAATTTGTATTCTAAACATAACACGTCCACCTTTTAAAAGAGCACTCCTAACCATTGCTTGAGATTTACCCCATAACCCCAATTCGCCATTGTTCAAACTGTTATCAAAATCTTCTCTATGCTCTTTCTTGTCTTTATCCCTTACAGTTATAAATGCCTTCCCCTCTTCTTTCAGCAACATATCTCCGTATTCGTATAATTTTATGGATATATCCTTTTTATTGATTATTAATTCTGCATCTAAAGGGGCGTCGGTAGCAAATGAATTACTAAATTTGCCTTTACAATGTCTTAAAACAAAACTCAAATTTGTTTTTTCTCCCCACTCGTTAGTATAGTTTTCTATTTGCCAAGTATCAATACTTTGATTCTGAAGAGTTTGCTTCTTATTTGAATTGCAAGAGACAACAGTTAATATTAGAAATAGTGATAATAAACACTTCATATTCCGAATTTAGTTAAGGTGAATTAATGTGAACGGAGAACCGTTCCCTGTTTAGATATATCTTTTCTGTCCATAGTTAAATGGGATTATTCCTCAAAATCCAATCCAACATTGTACTTTTCTCTTAGAATTTTATCAAGAGATATTAATGAATTCCTAATTTCTAAGTCAATATCATAATCCCTTTTATACTTATCTGTAAAATAATGGAAATCTTCCACAAGTGAATTATATTCTTTTGGTATTCCACTTGCGAAATGGAATGAACTATAGAGAGTATCGCAAATAACGTCTATTTTGTGTAATTTTACATCATCTCCATTTTTAGTTCTATAAGACAATTTCATTCCGCAAAATACCGTGTCTTTCTTATTCATTATTCCATCAAACTCTTTCTTAATAAGGAAGACATTGAGTGAATCCCCCCTTTTTGCAGATTTCGCAGACTCTTCCGCAAATTTCCATTTTTTCTCTTGAGATGACAGAAAGTTAAACATTATAGATTTGAATTGCGGGTCTCTATTTAGCTCTACTTTATTTATCTTTGAGGTCTTATTGGGATCTTTTGAAAACTCCAAAAAAGCATTACTAGCATTCTCTGCCATAATACGAGCTGAATCATAAAGCTGATAAACTTTAGTTATATTTGCCTTGATTTTTATTGTTGAGAAAGTATCAACAGTATCAATTCCAACTATTTCAGAGATAGCAGATGGATTATCCAGGTTCTTCTCTGCATAATCTTTGAAAGCGGTAAATATTTTATCTTCATTGGTTTGGCCACATGAGAATAATACCAATACAACACTACAAATCAGTATATTAAAAGTATATTTCATATCTCCCCTATTTCACATTCTTATCAAATAATAACTTTTTAGAATCTGTCTATTTATGTGAACGGAGAACCGTCCAGTGTTCATCTGTTCATCTCGTGTTCATCCGTTCACAGATTACTGTTTACTTTACGCTTTCTCCCCATGCTTCCGTGTATAGGCATGCTGTTG
Source organism: Bacillota bacterium (assembly GCA_016280725.1). Taxonomy (GTDB): domain Bacteria; phylum Bacillota; class Clostridia; order TANB77; family UBA1234; genus RGIG6105. The sequence goes on from JAEEHF010000131.1 coordinate 3,092, forward strand.
AATAAGATAAATCTGGGTCACCTACATCCCAATTTTGCTTATATTTACCCTTTGGGGAACGATTATACACTTCAGCCATACTCATTATAAATTTTTTATTGTGATTTTCAGAGTAATCCTCAAGAGCATATTGTAAACCCAAACCAGACTTAACAAACACATACGTCATTTCACCATTTGTTATTCCACCATATTCATTTTGATATCGCATCTTGAATTGTTCAACAAATACAGAGTCGTTTGCAATTAAAACTTCTCTTTCGCTAATTTGGGGCTGATTCTGATAATCATGTGGGAATTTTCTGTCAATAGCCGTATACAAATAACCTTTTGCTTTATCCGCAAAGGTCTCGACTTTTGTGGTTTCTTTCTCAGCTACCTTTTCCTGTTTGTTAGAACAAGAAAATAATGAAACTGATAATAAAAGAATAAGTACCTTTTTCATGACGTTGTTATTTTGTAATTCTCAGATTTATAATATCGCCGTGTGAACGGAGAACCGTGTTCACTTCGTACATACGCTCAGATGCCTAACGACTTGGACATTTCTTCCGAAGAAGAAAATTTCTCAATGCGCCCGGCCTGCTTGTCCTCCTGTGAGCGCTGATAACTGCTCTTCGCCTTGGGTGAAGTTGCCATATCAAT
>JAEEHF010000132.1 GCA_016280725.1 Bacillota bacterium
ATTTGACAGTTATAGACTTATGTCCGCAAGAAAAGAAAAATTACTGGAAGAAAACGATAAATAGGTATAATCTCTAGGTGTCAACTTTAATTCGTTTAGGTGGTCAACTTTTACGATCGTTTAACAAAAGTTCCTATATCTGAATCAGAATTGGATTTAATTGAAAGAGAATTGTACTCTGGCAAATACCAAGAACTAGAATACGAGGGTTTATTCAGAGACATACATCCATATCCGATAGTAATACCGACAAAATATATTTTTGAACATTTGAATCAATACACAAATACGTTTAAGTACTTATGCACTCCTAGTAAAAGTTTATCGATGAGAATTTTTATTTACTTAGAACGGTATTGTGGGCGGTTAAAAAAAGAATTTTTATTTTGACAAATCGCTACTTAGCAATAGTCACCAATAGTTAAACCAAAATTCTTGACGTTAGGCTTTGCGTTCCGAGAGCCCCTACCGGGACAGATGTCTACATGGGAGTTGAGCTTCCTGGCAGGGCCGTTCGCTAGCATCCGGAAAAATTCCCGAATGTAAGACGTATGGTAGAGTCGGATGACTTCTTCATGATGCAGGAATACAACAACGTAAAAGCCTATTATGAAAAGCTGCGGAGAAGGATTCAGGACGAAGAGGATTCGGATGATTTGTTTGATTAATACAAGGAACTTCTTCGGAGCTTTAATCTGAGGAATTACATTTGTACTTTAGAGATGCTCAGAAATATATTCACATAGTGAAGACATAAACCAGCTTTGTTATTTGATATTTCCCTAAACCTGGTTAGAAATTATGCTAAGTATCCTTGATTTTAATGAATTTGTGGAATATTGCTAGAAAACCCGTAGTTTGGTTATGATAAGATGTGTGACAATTGGGTATTCCATAATGTCTGATACAAATTGTCTTTACCTTATTGATCTGAGCGAGTAAAGATTTATGATGACGATTTAATTGATTGTTCCCGTGGTCTAACAACAAAAAGGTACTAATAAAAAATGGCAGATAAAAATACGGCTGATATAGGTTTTGAAGGCACAATATGGGAAGCTGCCTGCGTTCTTCGTGGAAACCTTGATGCTTCAGAATACAAGAGTGTAATTTTAGGATTGATTTTCCTTAAGTACATTTCAGATAAATTTGAAGAGAGGTATAAAGCACTCGTTGAAGAAGGTGATGGTTTCGAGGAAGACGTGGACGAGTACACTTCTGAAGGTATCTTTTTTGTGCCATCAGGAGCAAGATGGTCAGATATTTCTAAGCATGCCCATGAAGAAAACATAGGAACAGTCATAGATGAGGCAATGCGTGCCATTGAAAAGGCCAATAAACGTTTAAAAGACATTCTTCCGAAGAACTTTGCAAGAAAAGAACTCGACAAGAAGCGTCTAGGAGATGTGGTTGATCTTTTTACCAATATCAAGATGATTGATCACGGAAATGAGAAAGATATTCTTGGTAGAACTTATGAGTATTGTTTATCTAAATTTGCCGAACAGGAAGGCAAACGTGGTGGAGAGTTTTTTACACCGTCATGTGTAGTACGAACCTTGGTGGAAATTTTAAAGCCTTTCAAAGGTCGTGTGTATGATCCGTGCTGCGGTAGTGGTGGTATGTTTGTTCAATCAGCAAAATTCATCGAAAGCCATAGTGGAAACATAAATAACATTTCAATTTACGGTCAGGATTCTAATCCGACAACTTGGAAGATGGCTCAAATGAACTTAGCTATCCGCGGGATAGAGCCAAATCTTGGTGAATACGCTGATGATTCATTTGCCGGAGACTTACATCCTACTCTTCGGGCAGATTTTATTATGGCTAATCCACCGTTCAACTTATCGCCTTGGTGGAATGAAAAGCTTGATGGTGATGCCCGTTGGCAATATGGCACTCCACCAACAGGTAATGCAAACTTTGCATGGATTCAGCACATGATTTATCACTTAGCCCCTGCGGGACGTATAGGCTTAGTTTTAGCTAACGGGGCTCTGTCTTCTCAGACTGGTGGCGAAGGAGAAATCAGGAAGAACATAGTGAACGCTGATTTGGTTGACTGTATCATCGCGCTACCAACACAGCTGTTCTATACAACCCAGATTCCCGCATCATTGTGGTTTTTAAGTAAACAAAAGAAGCAAAAAGGTAAAACCCTATTTATCGATGCCCGTAAATTGGGAACGATGGTGACCAGAAAACTGCGCGAACTAAAGGATGAGGATATCAAGAAACTTGCTGATACCTATACCGCGTTCACGGATGGTTCTTTGGAAGATGTAAAAGGCTATTGCGCTGCCGTAGACACTTCAGAAATTGCAAAACAGGATTACATTCTTACCCCTGGACGCTATGTAGGAATTGAAGAGCAGGTAGATGATGGCGAGCCTTTTGATGAAAAAATGACAAGACTGACCGTCGAGTTATCTGATTTATTTGCGAAGTCCCACGAACTGGAATCAGAGATTAGAAAGAAGCTGGGGGCAATCGGGTATGAATTATAAGCTTTCAGAATTGTGTGAGTACGTCAAGGGCAAAGTTAATGTCGAAGCACTAAATTCTGCTAACTATGTTTCTACAGAGAATATGCTGCCTAACAAGGAGGGAATTGTACAAGCAACAACCCTTCCTTCACTTGGACAAACTCAGATTTTTAAGAGCGGAGATGTATTAGTATCTAACATTAGGCCGTATTTTAGGAAAATTTGGTACGCACAGTTTGATGGCGGTTGCTCTAATGATGTTCTTGTTTTTCGAGCCAAAGAAGGTGTAAACGATAGATTCTTATATTATGTTCTTGCGAATGATTCGTTTTTCGATTATTCCATGGCTACGTCTAAAGGAACAAAAATGCCCCGAGGGGACAAATCTTCGCTCATGAAATATGAAATTCGCGACGTTGCATATAAGAATCAAGATAAAATTGCAGAGATTTTAGAGGTTTTAGACCAGAAAATTCAGGTAAATAAACAGATAAATGATAATTTATCTAAGTTGTCGCAGATGCTATATTTACAATTATCTGACTCGGTATCTGGTAATAATGAACAACCTCTGTCAGAAATTATTGATATACGCGATGGAACTCATGATTCCCCAAAAAGCCAAACGTTTGGCTATCCTCTCATAACATCAAAGCATCTGCTTCCATTTGGGGTTGATACTTTGTCTGCTAATTTCATTTCACAATCTGACTACGATAAAATTAATGAGCGTAGTAAAGTAAATACGTACGATATTCTCTTTAGCATGATTGGAACCGTTGGATTAGTATCTTTAGTTATTGAAGAAAATGTCGACTTTGCAATCAAAAATGTAGGTCTTTTTAAGACATCAGAACATCCAGATTTAGTACCATATATTTTCGAATACCTTAAAAGTTATAAAACAAGCGTTAAAATTGATAGTTGCCTTGCCGGTAGTACACAAAAGTATATAAGCTTAGGTGAACTAAGAAAATTACCAATAGTTATACCGACGCCAGAACAATTAAAAAATTATAATTCCATTGCTAAACCAATTATTAAACAAATTGCATCCTTGACAGCAGAAAACAAAGCATTGGCCCAACTGAGAGACTCACTGCTACCTAAATTGATGTCTGGAGAGATAGATGTTTCTAACATCAATTTTTAAGCCACTAAATTATCATTTATATGCGAGTAATTTTTACCTATGATGTGAGTTACTTAAAAGAAAAATTAGACGTTGTGAGGTTATTCTCTTAAAGTGTGACTAAAATTAATCACAATGCGCAGAAATACAAAAAAGGAGAATCAATTATGCCTATTTCATTTACAGAGCAAACCTATGAAGAGGCTATTGTTGAATTGTTTGAGAATATGGGGTATGAGCATATTTATGCCCCGGATTTTGAACGAGATTATACAAGTCCTTTTTTAGATTCTGTTTTAGCTGATAGTCTTGTTCGCCTCAATAATGGATTGCCAAAGGATGCATTGGATGAGGCTTTGATTTGCTTAAGGGATTTGGAAGCTGGAAGCTTGCTTCAAAAGAATGCGAGATTCACAGATTATCTGCAAAACGGGATTACAGTAAAATCCTATGAGAATAACGAAGAAAGATCTTTAGTTGTCAAACTGATTGACTATAAGGACATCAAGAAAAACACCTTTTACGTAGTCAACCAATTTACCTTTATTGAAAACGGCATTAACCATCGCCCGGATGTCATTCTTTTTATAAATGGCCTTCCATTGGTTTTAATGGAACTTAAAAGCCCATCAAGAGATGAAGTTAATGCGGAAAACGCGTACAACCAAATCCGTAATTACATCCATGATATCACTTCATTGTTCTATTACAATGCCATATGCGTGATCAGTGATCTTACAACCAATAAAGCAGGTACAATAACTTCAGGTCTTGACCGTTTTATGGAATGGAAGAGCAAGGATGGAGAATATGAGAATACGGCCTATGTTCAGTTCGAGACCTTTTATGAAGGAATGTTCAAAAAAGAGCATTTAATTGATCTCCTTAAAAACTTCATTTTGTTCTCTGGGCCAACTACAGGACGTTTTAAAGTTTTGGCTGGATACCATCAGTTCTTTGCCGTTAGGCAGGCGATTGAAAGAGCTAAAGAAGCAACTAGTCCAATGGTTAAAACGGAAGACAAAGGCAAAGGTGGTGTTTTTTGGCATACTCAGGGATCTGGTAAATCACTGTCTATGGTCTTTTATGCTCATATGCTTCAAGAGGCTTTGGAAAGTCCAACTATTGTGGTTTTAACAGACCGTATAGATCTTGATGACCAGCTTTTTTCACAATTTGCACAATGCGCTGATTTTTTGCGGCAAACCCCAGTTCAAGCTGAAGACAAGGAGCATTTGGTAGAACTTCTCGATGGCAGAGACGCTAATGGGATTATTTTCTCCACAATGTTTAAATTTGAACAAGGAGATAGACCGTTATCGGAAAGACGCAATATTGTTGTAATGGCTGACGAAGCGCACCGTAGTCAATATGGGTTAGTAGAAAAAGTTGTAAAGAAAACAAACGAAGATGGTCAAGAAGAAGCTCATACAGTTATAGGCCATGCCAGAATTATCCGCGATGCTTTACCAAATGCAACCTTTATCGGCTTTACGGGAACCCCAATATCCACCAAGGATAAGAGCACTACAGAGGTATTCGGTGGCTATATAGATTTTATTTATGACATGACTCAAGCTGTTGAAGACGGAGCCACAAGACCAGTGTATTACGAAAGCCGAGTTGTTAAGCTGAAATTGGATTCGAAGACCCTGGAGGCTCTTGATAAGAAGTATGAATGTTTAGAACAGGTATCAGATCAGGAAACCATTAAGAAAAGCAAAAGCATGATGGGCCAGATGGAAAGCATTCTTGGTTCAGATTCTACCATACAGTCTCTTTGCGAGGATATTGTAGATCACTACGAAAAATATAGAGCCAATCTGCTTACGGGAAAAGCGATGATTGTTGCCTATTCCAGACCAATAGCTATGAAGATTTATCGTAAGCTTCTCGAATTATGTCCGAGTTGGTCAGAAAAAATTGGTGTGGTTATGACCGGAGGGAATAATGATCCGGAAGACTGGAAAAATATTATAGGAACGAAAGCCCATAAGGAAGAATTAGCAAGAAAGTTCAAAGACAACGACGATCCAATGAAAATTGCCATTGTGGTTGATATGTGGCTTACCGGCTTTGACGTGCCGTCATTGGCTACCATGTACGTTTACAAACCAATGTTTGGCTACAATCTTATGCAGGCTATAGCCAGAGTTAATCGTGTATTTAAAGACAAAGAAGGCGGTCTTATTATCGATTACGTTGGTATTGCCTCAGCTCTAAAAGCTGCTATGAAGGAATACACAAAGAGAGACCAGGCAAAGTATGGAAACATGGATATAGCCAAGGTTGCCTATCCGAAATTCCAAGAAAAATTACAGGTTTGCAAAGATCTCATGCACGGTTTTGATTTTAGCGGATTCATTGAAGGTTCCCCTCTCACCAAAGCCAAGATTATTACCGGGGGCGCCAACTTTATTTTGGATGCAAAAGCTCCAAAGAGAAAGAATCTGTTTCTGAAGGAAGCTTTATTGTTGAGGCAGGCAAATTCGTTATGCGCCAGTATGACGACGGAAATGGAACGGCATGAAGCAGCATACATGGAAGTGGTTCGCTCTACAGTTGCAAAGATCACTTATGGCGGAACAGGAGGAAAGCATCTATCTCTAAAAGACATTAATGAACAAATTAATGAGCTTCTTAAATCAGCAGTTCAAAGTGATGGAGTAATTAATTTATTCGAAACCAAAGATAGCGGGGAGAGCTTTAATCTGTTCGATCCTTCAGTTTTAGAAGAGATTTCTAAAATGAAGGAAAAAAACATAGCTGTTGAAATACTAAAGAAATTAATGGCAGAACAGGTATCCGTCTACAAAAGAACAAATGTTGTTCAGTCTCAGAAGTTTTCAGAAAAGTTAACTAAATTGATGAATTCCTATTACAACGGCCTAATCACAAACGAAGAAGTAATCAAAGAACTTTTAAAAACAGCTGAAGAAATTGCCCACATGTACGAGCAGGGACAAAAGCTTGGACTTTCTGAAGAGGAATTAGCGTTCTATGACGCTTTAACCAAACCTGAGCATATTAAGGATTTCTATGAAAATAAAGAGCTAATAGCTTTAACTAAAGAGCTCACTGAAATGCTTCGTAAGAACCGAACAATTGATTGGCAGCAGAAAGAGACTGCCAGAGCTTACATGCGTAAATTGGTGAAGCGCCTGCTTAAGAAATACAAATATCCGCCAGAAGATTATGATTTTGCAATTGACACAGTTATAAGCCAATGTGAATTGTGGACTGATAACGTGACTGTGTAGTCTGGATGCAATATAGCTTTTAGATAATGGAATAAATTTATGGACAAAATCAATAAAACAGATACATTAGAAAAAATTTTGGCAAAGCGGAGTTTTTCCATCGACGTATTCCAACGAGAGTATAGATGGGGAAGAAAACAGATTGAACAAATGTTATCAGACTTTCAAAATACTTTTGAAGAGTTTTACGATCCGAAGGACCATAACACAACCGCAGACGTTATAAATTATGGCTACTATTACATGGGCTGTATTATATGCACAGAAGGCACACCAAGCAAAATAATAGATGGACAACAACGTCTCACATCATTAACTCTTTTGCTTATCTATTTAAATAATCTGCAAAAAACTCAACCGAAGCAAATCAATTTTGACGATATGATTTATGCAGATCATTATGGCGTTGAGCACTTTAATATAAATGTTGAAGAAAGGTATCTATGCTTAAAAGCTTTGCTCGCTAATGATACAACATACAGGCCTACAAATGAAAGTTCACAGAATATGATGGATAGATATAAAGATATTGAAGAATTATTCCCTGATGAACTTAAAGGTGAGGCTTTAGCTTATTTCATATATTGGCTTAAAGACCATGTCTTACTGTTAGAAATCGATACCCCATCAGAAGATGAGGCTCACACGATTTTTCTAACTATGAACGATAGAGGGTTAAGTCTAAATAGCGCCGAAATGATGAAAGCGTATGTTATTCAACAAATTACTGAAGATGACAGGTATAGGGTAAATCGTATTTGGCAAGAAAACATTAATCAAATAAAAGGAATTTTATGTTACGAGGAAGGTGGAATTGTTAATACCGAAGATGTTGAGTATATCTCTACATGGCTTCGTGCTAAATATGCCTGTAGTTTGAGGGAGGGTAAAAAGGGAGCAAAAGAGGAGGATTTTGAGCAACTCGGTGAGAAGTTTCATGAATGGGTGCGTAATAATGCCAAGACAAAGATGGATCTAACTAACTCTGTAGATTTTGTGAATTTCGTTACCGCTGAAATGACAAAGGTAACTAAGCTGTATTTAAATTTAAGGAAATACAGTCAGACATTAACAAAAGATTATGAGGATGTTTTTTACAATGCTAATAGAGATTTGAATTATCAAGTATTACTTATTATCTCTGCCATAAAAAATGATGACGACGACGATAAGATCAAAAGAAAGATTCAAATGATTGCGAAATTTATTGATATTTTTGCATCCCTCAGGATTTTTAATTTTAAGAAAGCAAATTGGAACTCCAATAAGTACATGTTATTTAGAATTATGCGTGAAATACGTAATCAAGACTGTAAATTTATTGGTTTGTCCTTAGTAAAAAATCTGCGTCGAATGGATACGAGTATAGAGGGGCTTGCTAATTTTAGACTTAATCAATATTCAAAAAGATACATGTTGCATTTTTTAGCTCGTTTTACTTCATATGTTAATGAATTAATGGGGAATCCTTCTAGTTTCGATATCTATGTAAACAGAAAAAGAAAAGGTAATACATACGATATAGAACATATCCTACCCGATGACTTCGATAGCTACCAAGATGCTTTTAATGATGTAGATGATTTTAATTCGAGCCGGCAATTGCTAGGAAATCTAATCATTCTGACTCAGGATAAAAATCGAAGTTATCAAGATATGCTATATGAGGAAAAAGTAAAAAAGTATGTGGGAGACAATGTCTTAGCACAAGCGTTGAATGATGTGGCATATCATAACAATCCCAAATTTTTAGAAATTGCTCGGTATTATGGATTTAATCCTATTTCGAAATTCACTAAAGCTAGTATAGCTGAACGAACAGAAATATATTTACGATTAGCCAATGATATATGGGATTATGATATCATCAAAGAATTGGCTGGCGGTTGGTCAGACGATGAAGAAAAGATTCTTTTAAAAAAAGAAAAAGCAAAAGAATTTACTGTTGAGTATAGTGATAGAAGTTGGGCAGATGCACGAAAGTATGGTTTTCTTTCTGCTAATATCTGCGGCTCTGGCAAGAGCCTAAAAAACATACAAGAAGGCGATATAATTTACTGCCACATAGCTGGTTTTGGTTTTGTTGGAATTGGTCAGTGTTTATCTTCAGCTGTTCCAATGAAAAATTTTTATGTGGAGGACGCGGGTAATAAAATTCCTGTTTCTCAAATTGAATGGTTATCCCCTTCGTTTAAATCTAAGTTAGATGAAAATCTTGAACTTTTTATACAGATAGATTGGAAATGCACGGTAGAGAAGCCAGAAGACGGATATAAAGAAAAAGGTCTTACTATATTACCATTGGTTGCATATTCTTTGAATGATCAAACTACATATAAAAAGGTGAAACAGTATTTTAAATATGAGAAATAAGAGCTTAATAATAAAAAGTCTTGCGGAGAAGTTTAGATGACCGAACAAGAGTTGATTACCACACTTATTGAGATGGTTAAGAGTGATGATTCTAAAAAAGATAAAGACCAGTTATTAGAAGCATTAATGTATACAGAGATTCAATTGGATAGGACAACACAGCATTCAAGCAAGTTAAATCATTTCTGGGAAGACATCATCGTTTTGACTTCTCCTTCATTTTTTAAGATTATTGAGAAGAACAAAGAGTATATAATAAGCCTTATTAACAAGATTTATCCGGATTGCGATTCATACCCTTATGAATTATTAAATGTTAAATTTAGACCTTGTCTATTGTCTGGGTCAATAAATAATGGGGAGCAAGATGTTATATTTGATGCTATTAAACAATATCTCATTAACGAGATACGAGCAGCTAAGTATTTGATATGGGTCGCTATGGCTTGGTTTACGGATAAGGAAATATACAATGAGCTACTTATTAAGAAAAAACAAGGTTTAAATATTCAAATTATCCTAGATAAAAATGATACAAACGAGACAACAGAATTTGACCTGGAAACTCATTTTGATGTTTACCGAATGAAGGTAAGCTCAAAATATAAGAATATCATGCATCTTAAGTTTTGTATTATTGATTTAAAAAAGGTTTTGCACGGCACATATAACTGGACAAGAGCAGCAAGTTACAATAAGGAAGGCTTAGATCATTCATCATATCCTACGATTGTAGATAAATATGCAGATGAATTCATGTCTCTAAAAAAAGAATGTCTGGAGCAACAAAATTCACTGTAAGTCACCTTAAATTAGAGATTGCACCAGATGAGATGAGAGCTGATTATTCCCTTTAAAATACATTACAAGCTGAGATATAGAGTAATATTGTCTGCGAGATGAATGATAACGATTGTTTCTGCCTGAAATGCTATGGTGAAATGTTAGCGTATACGTCATACTATACGCTAACAATGTTTCAAAATTTAAAAACAGTAAGGGAATCCGTTAGTAGTGATTTCTTGTAATGGAAAATAAGAATTTATCAGTTCATTATTTACTAGAATTACAGATTTGTTATAAGCTAAAAAAGAAGAACTTGATACAAATTATTAAAGTATTACTTTCAGGATTTAGGGTGTGACATAAAATTCGTGTATTCCTGTTAAGTCTGTTAATATTAAAAACTTAATTGGAGTTATATGAATATGGCAAAAAAAGATATTAAGCGAAATCCTGCTGCTGAAAAAATTGCAGATTTAATTCTCAGTAA
>JAEEHF010000133.1 GCA_016280725.1 Bacillota bacterium
ATACTATTCTTAATTTAGGATTAAACGATGAAGCAGTTGAAGGCTTTGCTAAAAAAACTAATAATCCTCGTTTTGCTTATGATAGCTATCGTCGATTTATTCAAATGTATTCAGACGTCGTTATGGAAGTTAATAAGTCTTTCTTTGAAAAGATTATTGACGAAATCAAAGAGAATAAGGGAATTAAATATGATACTGAACTTACAGTTGACGATTTAAAAGAATTAGTTAGAAGATTCAAGGAAGTTTATAAGGAACACATGAATGGTGAAGAGTTCCCACAAGATGCAAAAGTACAACTTATGGGAGCAGTAAAAGCAGTATTCCGTTCATGGGATAATCCAAGAGCTATTGTATATCGTAGAATGAACGATATTCCAGGGGACTGGGGTACAGCTGTAAATGTTCAAGCAATGGTATTTGGTAATATGGGTAATACATCAGGAACTGGTGTTGCTTTCACTCGTAATCCAAGTACAGGTGAAAAAGGTATTTATGGTGAATACTTAATCAATGCTCAAGGTGAAGATGTTGTAGCTGGTGTTAGAACTCCTCAACCTATAACAAAGCTTGCTGAAGATTTACCTGAATGCTATAAAGAATTTATGGAAATTGCTAATAAACTTGAAGAGCACTATAAAGATATGCAAGATATGGAATTTACTATTCAAGAAGGTAAATTATATTTCTTACAAACAAGAAATGGTAAGAGAACTGCAAGAGCAGCTATCAATATTGCTTGTGATTTAGTTGATGAAGGAATGATCACTCCAGAAGAAGCTGTTACAAGAATAGATGCTAAAAGTTTGGATCAATTACTTCACCCAATGTTTGATGACAAAGCATTAAAAGAAGGAGAAGTTATTGGTGAAGCATTACCTGCAAGCCCTGGTGCGGCAGCTGGACGTGTATATTTTACAGCTGAAGAAGCTAAGAAACACGGTAAAGGTGGTAAGGGTGAAAGAGTTATCCTAGTTAGATTAGAGACTACTCCAGAAGATATCGAAGGTATGGTAGCTAGCCAAGGAGTATTAACTGTTCGTGGTGGTATGACTTCACACGCTGCAGTTGTTGCTCGTGGTATGGGAACTTGTTGTGTATCTGGATGTGGTGATATAACAATTAATGAAGAAGAAAAGAAATTTAGTTTAGGTGGCCATACAATTAAAGAAGGAGATTATATTTCTTTAGATGGTTCTACTGGAAAAATATATTTAGGTGATATAAAGACAGTTGATGCTACGGTATCAGGTAACTTTGGTAGAATAATGGAATGGGCTGATGAATTTAGAACTCTTGGTATTAGAACTAATGCTGATAATCCAAGAGATACTAAAAAAGCTGTTGAACTTGGTGCTGAAGGTATTGGACTTTGTCGTACAGAGCATATGTTCTTTGAAGCAGATAGAATTCCAAAAATAAGAAAGATGATTTTATCAGAAACTCCAGAAGCAAGAGAAGAAGCATTAAATGAATTAATACCTTTCCAAAAAGGTGACTTTAAGGCAATGTATAAAGAGTTGAATGGTCTTCCTATGACTGTTAGATATCTTGATCCACCACTACATGAATTTTTACCTAGTGAAGAGGAAGATATCAAAGCACTTGCTAAAGATATGAAGGTAAGTGTAGAACACTTAAAAGCTAAAATTGATGAGTTACATGAATTTAATCCAATGATGGGACATCGTGGATGCCGTTTGGCAGTTACTTATCCAGAAATAGCTAGAATGCAAACAAGAGCATTAATGGAAGCTGCTATTGAAGTAAGTGAAGAAGAAAAAATTGATATTACTCCAGAAATAATGATTCCATTAGTTGGCGAAAGAAAAGAATTAAAATTTGTTAAAGATATTGTTATAGAGGTAGCTGAACAAGTTAAGAAAGAAAAGAACTCTGATATTAATTATCATATTGGTACTATGATTGAAATTCCTAGAGCAGCACTTCTTGCTGATGAAATTGCTAGCGAAGCAGAATTCTTCTCATTTGGAACTAACGATTTAACACAAATGACATTTGGCTTTTCTCGTGATGATGCTGGTAAATTCCTAGATGCTTATTATCAAAATAAGATCTATGAGTCTGATCCATTTGCGAGACTTGACCAAAATGGTGTTGGTAAACTTGTTAAAATGGCTGCAGAATTAGGAAGAAAAACTAGACCAGATCTTCATTTGGGCATATGTGGAGAACATGGTGGAGAACCTTCTTCAATTGAATTCTGTCATAAAGTAGGACTTGATTATGTATCATGTAGTCCATATAGAGTTCCTATTGCTAGACTTGCTGCTGCACAAGCTCATTTACGCCAAAAAGCTGCTGAAAAGCAAGAAAAATAAAGGGCTTTAGAGCAATCTGAAAAGCAAAAAATTTAATAAAAATTATATAAATAATTTATAAAGGTCAAAATATTATCTATTTTGATCTTTTTTTATAAAAAAACATGAAATTATGCGATGAAAAATGAGTAAAAAATATATGCGATTTAAAACCGCAGAGATATAAAAATATTTATTAGTATTAAAATAGAATCAAGGTTATGCATCTTGATTCTTTTATATTGATATACGAAAGGAGAGGATAATATGAGATATGTATATCTAAAACCAGA
>JAEEHF010000134.1 GCA_016280725.1 Bacillota bacterium
TAAATTGTTACGTTACCATAGCTTTCAGCAAGACGAACTAATTCATCAAATGCAGCCTGGTCGAATCCGTTTGTAACAACTCTGTTCATTGCTGGGAGCTGGTTAATAGCACCTTCAAGAGCCTTACCAATTTCTTCATATACAAGGTCATCCATACCTTCCATAACGATATTTGTAAGTTCAGCAAAGTCAGCACGACCATCAAGGAATTCTTCAAATCCGATCTGAGCGGCTCCGCCAATAGCACTTGTTGGTACTTCAAAGCTTTCAGAAGCTTTTCCAAGCTTGAAGACTTCATAGTTACCTGCAAGTCCTACTCTTGTAATGAACTGCTTAGCACGATTTGTGCCATCAATCTTTCTACGGAACATTGGCTTGTCGCCTTGAGCAAATGTCTTAACTTCAGCGAACTGACCATAGTTCTGTACGACTCTCTGAGGAAGAACATCATTTAATGTTTCTTCAATAATAGAGAATACTAAGTTTTTATTTTCACGATATAACTGGTATGTACCAGCAATCTCTTTGAACTCATTACGAAGTGTTTCGTTAAGTTCTGCATAGCTGAAATCCTGACCATTATAGCTATACGCTGTAGGAGCTTTAGGATCAGCCTTAGCTACTGTCTTAGCCAATGCAATAAAATTTTTCTTATCTAACATTTCCTTACTCCTTTCTTATTATTTAACGCGCATAACCTTTACGCCAGGCTGCATATCAGGCATTGTATAAACCTTAACAACCTGCATTGTTGGGTGAAGAGCATCAGCACCTTCACCTGGTGCAAGATAACCATCAGCACCTGGTGTAAGCATATCGCCAACTTTTAGGCTGCCTGGTTCAGCGGCAATTGTATTTGTTGTCCAAATATCACCAATATTAATCTTGAAAAGACGTGGAACCATACGTGTTCCTTCTGGCATGAGCTTATGCTTTTTGTAGTTCTCAACAACATGGAATGGGTCGTCTGTAGAATCTACTTCATAAGGAGAAGCATAAGCAACACGTTCAGCATTGTCATTGCCTTCGCTGTCTTTTTCGCCGTAGAAACGAGCCTGCCATTCTGTTAGAGGCTGTGTTCCATCGATTGGGCTGTAAACACGAGCAATATAGTTTTCTTTCTTCATTGCGAAATCGCAATCTTGTTCAAAGTCACGATAAAGTTTGATCTCGTTAAAGACCATCATCCACTCGCCTGCTCCTTCAAAGTCAACCTGTCCACCATCATCTGCAGCATAGTTATATGTTGCGAACTGACCATTTTCTAAAATGTCAATATCAGCAGCTGCTGGTAACTGAGCATAGATCTGAGCAGTTTTCTGAGCTGAAAGGTGGTTTGGTTCAACCTGACCATAGCCACGAGTGACATATGTGGCTTTTTCACTTAATCTTGTTCTAGCCATTTACTGTCTTCCTCCTATTATTTCATCTCTCTTTTCGTAGCCATAGCAGCTTTGATCCAGCCTGGCGTCTTGTCATCTTCAATCCAGTTATTTTCTAAATTGAAAACTGTAGACGTTTCTTCTTTATCTTCTTCAAGATCAAAACTAACCTTGTTACGAACACAAATTACAGAAAGCTTTGCTTCGATTTCATCAACAGAATATTTGTCAATGTTTTCAATAACATCTTTTTTATCCTCGTTTGATAGCATGTAGAAACTATCAATCATAGACTGCTTTTCCTTGCGGTCAGCAACATTCTTGAATTCTACAAGTTTATCATATTCAGCTTTCATATTATCGAACTTAGTCTGTAATTCTTCAAATTCAGATTTTAGTTCTATATATTCTTGAATCTCATCAAGATTATATTTAACGCTTTCGTCCTCAGATTCTTCCTCAGGTTGCTCGTCATCCTGGGCCTCTTCTTCGGCTTCCGCAGGAGCTTCCTCTGCTTCTTCTTCTGGAGTCTCTTCAACTTCAGGTTCTGCAGGAGCTTCTTCTTCTGGTTTCTCTTCTTCGTTATATAAAACTTCTTATTCATTTTCTGGTTCTTTTACTTCTTCCACAGAATCTGTCCCTCCTTCTTCTTCTTGCATCTCTTTAACCTGTTCCATCATATTTAAAATTTTCTGCTGGAAAGAAGGTTCAAATGAGAACTGTACCTTAGTGATTTGTGCACCCTCGAAGCAAGGTTCAACATCTTCACCAAGAATACATAATTTAGAGATTATTGCTTCATTGATAATAAAGAAACTTGGTTCTCCATTATCACTTTCTGACCAAAATCCCTTTAAAGTAGGCTCATGTAATTCCATAGATTGATTATTACCCTTTGTAATAACTCTTTTTGCTTCTGGGAATTGTTCTGTCCACAAATATCCTTCTGTCATAAGGTATTCATGTTCAACCCCATCATCTAAAAATTTCTGAAACCATACCTTTGCATTTAAATCAACAAATCCATAAGGTTGAGTAGTATCTTTAAAATTTCACTCTCCATTGCGAATATCAATGCTTTGATTATGAGCCTCAAAATCCCCCGTATTGTCATTGTAGAAACCTACAATAGGACAGCCAGGTAAAGTGTTTGCCATGTCTGTTGCTACAGCTTTTGTAATAACACTACCATTACGATTTGGTGTATCTCCAACATAACAAACCTTAATCTGACACTTAGAAATAAGAGGATTTAAAGTCGGCTTAACATCAATAATCTCGATAGGAGAATTCATTGTTATACTATCATGCATTTTAACTCCTCCTACTTCATACTTTCTCTATTTGCAATTGTTTTATCCGAAAGTTCAGTTGTCTCCTTTTCAGGACGACCACTTTCCCCTCCTGTATTAGTTTGCTGATTACCATTATCAGATTTATTCTTTTTGCCCAAATTTTGAATATCTTCACTACCAATAGTAGATGACATCATTGGCGGTACCATAATTTCACTCAATCCTAAAATAGAATTTTCAAAGTAAGCAGTACTCATAATAGAATTCTGCGAATGGCCCAAAGCAATCTGCGCAAACATCTTACCATAACCAATTTGCATTTCTTCTTTATACATTTTTGATAATTCTTTATAATTATATTGTGTAGTATCTAAAATATAAAATCTAAAATTAAATTTCTTTTTATTCTTGACTCTTCTCTGTACTATTGTATCAAATAAAATTTCAAATTGCAACTTTAAATCACGCATAACGCCTTCATCTTGTAAGATTGAACTCGTTAATGCAATATTTCCATCTGAATTAAATAAATTCTTTGGAACACCAGCCGCATTATATACAGTACGTTCAACTCTTTCCAAATCATCATTATCTACATTTCTTGCATCAGATAAATCAATAGAATCAATATCCGCAAATGTAGTAATAATATCTGTTCCAATAGAGTGTTGCAACATCGCAACCGCATTATTATGAATATCTCTTGCTTCATCAACATCAAAGATTAAATCACCATTTTTATCTATTGGAAGTTTTTGAACGATAATCTTTAATAAATCCTGCATTTGTTTGCGACGGTCCAGATCTTGTGCGGCATCTAAATCTAATAAGTAAGGAATTACGTTTATAAATAAAGGTAAATCACCCGCACCAGCTAAACTAAATTTAACCGCATATCCAGGATCTAATAAATACCATGTACCAATATCTCCTTGGAAATCAGGCTGAAGTTTTCTTTCTTTATAAAGTAAATAACCTTTTTGAAAATCTTTCGGGAACATTTTTAAGACACGCATACGATAATTTATGTCTTTAAACTTTTCATCAAAATATGCCATATTAAATTCAATGGCAGGTAAGTTATTAATATAATATCTGCAACGGCAATATTCTGGTGGTAACTCTTGGAATAAAATACCTTTATCACCTTCAATTATATAGCCATAACAAACACCGTATTTAATAACTTTTAAAGCGATATCTCCGCTCAGTTTTTTAATATGGGTATTATCCAAATAATCCAATGCTTTAAAAAATTCATTAGTTATTTTTAAACAGTCTTTTTCACTTTCCAGTATCTTTTCATCATAAATAGTTGGAGTAATATACCAATCCCAACGATACATCGTTGCGTAATAGTTTACAATTCTTTGGTATATACCATTTGTTCTATAAAAATAATCAGAGATAATTCTTATTGCACGATAATCTTTATCAATAATCGCACGCATTACTGCTCTTTTATCAAAATAGAATTTTTCTCCAAATTTTCTATAAAACCCTAAATTAATGATAGCATCTTCAAGTGTCTTAATACCTACTTTTATTTTCCCATAGTCAGCGGCGCCGTTCATATCGAAGCCTTTTTCTCTAATGGCTTCTTGTCTATCTTTATTATCTTCCAAAGCTCCACCTCCTTATTTCCCGTATGCTTTATTTATTATATAATCATAATCAATAAGATTTTCATCAGTATAAGGAATTTCTATTAATTTAATATCATGTAGTTGGCAAAATCTACGTTTTTTCGCATCGTTAAATTGCTGCTGATAAAAGCCTTTTTTTCCACCAAATTTACTACTTGGTTCATAATGCTGTCTACCTTGATATTCAATTAAGAAATCTAAATTCCCATCATCATCAAAAACCGCAAAATCAAATCGAAGAGGGCGTCCATTAGAACTATTCAAACCTTCAAAAGCTAATTCCATTTTGAAATTTAATCCTGCTTCTGTTAAAATTTCTTCTATTTTAATTTCTCCTCTTGATGCTCTCATATCCCTCTCCTTATCATATTCTTGAACTAAATCTTCATTCAGCCGCATTAAATTTTTTACGTTTCTTTTTCTTACTATCTTCTACCTGTTTAATATAATATAATCCATATTCAAAAGCAGAAAATTTATCCTTTCGGATACCACGATTGGCTTGTTTTAAAATAATATTAATACCTTCATTTTCTTCACGAAGATTCAACATCTCTTCTTTTAATATAGAAGTTAAGGTATATGGTTTTAAGTATTCTGCCCTTTCTTCTGGTGTCATTTGTTTTCCTTTTTGAGTTCCTAATAATTTATTTTTAGCAATACGTTCATCAATTAAGAACTTTAATTTTCCAGAAGTAAGTTGTGTCTGAACATTAGAATGTGCTTCTGTATTAATTGGCGCATTCGCCTTAATTAAGAACATAGCCTCCTGTTCAGTTTCGGCAGTTCTGAATCTCTTATAATATGCATCTTCATCATTCTCAACTCCAAAATCTGGATATTCATCCCCAGTTAAAGGATCGGTCTGTCTTTTAACCATATAGTCAACCAAGCCAATACCAAGACCGTTCGCATCAATTACAATACGTCTTGCTTTATACTTATAAAATAAACGCTTGGCTCAAATTGCTTGGTCTTCAAAGTGCATATTAGTTAAAGTATATAAATTTACCAATGACTTTACTGAAACTTCTCCATAATTTTGCGGAGTTACTTTAAAGACAGTAATAACACTATCACATCCATCTTTACCAGTGTTCTTTCTAGCTACGTCCATTGATAAAATATAATAACTCTGTAATGTTGATCTACCAGAATATTCATATTCTGGTTTTTGTAATGACCTATTTCTA
>JAEEHF010000135.1 GCA_016280725.1 Bacillota bacterium
CAGAATCAATATTATTGCTTACCTTATTTAGAACTGGCTCACATTCGGATTTGCTAAAAATGTAATTTCTAAGACAAAGCTGGGTTGCCACGAAAAACTTCGTTTTTCTCGCAATGACAGTTATAAATCAACAACAACAACAATAACTACCAACAACAAACGACGAAAAAAGGCTTTGGTAAACCCAAAGCCTTTTTTCTATCACTGCACTGGGTTGCCAGGCATATTCTTCAGAATTGGTAAGCCTGAATTACCTATTTCCCAGATGTCGTCAAAGGAAGTGCCTTCTTCGTAACCATCTTTGAAGATTTCATTCTTCCAATCTGGGTTATCTGGCAAGTTTGCACCATCTACTCCGTCTAAAGCAACTGTATCAGGTAATGGCTCCTGCAAACCTGGCTGTGATGACACACCATTTACATTAATAGTCATGTTTTTATTGGCATAACAGTTAGTAATAACAATTGGAACATTTGGATTATCATATCCAATTATTCTATTTGTATATTCATTGAAATTACTAACATTTAAACAACCTGCATAACAATTTATAAACATATTAGAATTATTACTTCCACTCTTTCCAACAAAGCCACCAGCACAACCACCTAATGAATTTAAAACAACATTGCCAAGTGAATAACAGTTTATAAAAGAGTTATTTCCATCATTTTCTTCTAATAAACCAACAAAACCACCAGCATCTTGACCTGTAATATTTCCTAATGAATAACAATTTAAAATAATACAATTTTTACCTATATTTCCAATAAAACCTCCAGCTCTACTTCCATTGATTACATTACTTGTTGAAAAAGAATTAACTATTTTTCCATCAGAAAAAGCACCAACAAGTCCACCAATACAAGCACCGCCTGATATATTGCCCAAAGAATAACAATTCTCAATATTAACCGAATTGACTTCTCCTATTAATCCTCCGATATTATAACCGTCTCCTCCAATTACATTAGAAGTTGAAAAACAATTTTTGATTGTTTCACAATATAAATGTGCTATTAAACCTCCAGTATCGCGGTGAGTATTATTTTTAACATTACCTCTGGAAAAACAATTATTTATATTGTTGCAAAAAGCTAAAGCTAATAAACCACCAACATCACCTGTTCCTTCTACTTCAATTGTCGAATAGCAATTAATAATATTATTTGAATTAATTGTATTTACTAATGCTGAACAGCTATCTGAACATGTAATTTTACCAGCACCACTTATCCAACAATTACTTGTATTATATCTACTACCATTCAAAGTATTAGCTAATACTGCCCCTTTGTTTCCAATAATACCATTTTCAGAAATCTCAATTCCTAGATTATTAATACTTCCATTTATTGTGTCAAATAATCCTACATTTTCGTCAGGTCTGTTTATATAAAGGTTTGTTATTTTATGATTATTTCCATCATAATATCCATTCAATGTTGAAATTGGTTTCCAACCTTGCCCGTTATCGAAAGAAGTTCCATAAGCAGTTAAATCTATATTTTGAGTCTGTTTAAAATAATATCTATTGTTCGAATTTGAAAAATAACGAACATTATCTAATTTTTCTGCTGAAGAAATTAAAAATGGATTATCTTCGGTGCCGTTACCCGTGTAATAAATTGTATCAAAAGAAAAATCAAAATCTTTCACTGGCAAGTCATCCGCGTCTTTGATCCCGCTAATTCTGCCTGTAACTCTAGTTGAATGGGGATAATAATAACCATCGTTAAGTTTATATATAAGTTTCCTATTTTCAACAGCAAGAGAACCGCTAACATTCGCATTGTCAAATGCTATGGCTGCATTGCTTATATCCCAGCCAGTAAAGCCACTAGAATGAGTAAATAAAATATTATCTCCCAGATTTTCACTCTTGGTAAAATCTTCTATTTCTGTTTGAGAATCTACAGAAAAACTTTGAGACAAATTAGCGACTGTTACACCATTTGAGTCTTTCAAACCACTAATATCAATAGTAATATTGGAATCAAATGAATACAATGAATTATTTGCAAGTTTATAAACTATTTTTCCGTTATCCAATTGCAAATTACCACTAACATTTGCACCAGTGAAAGAAACATTTGCATTAGTTAAACTTGTAATATTTGTTCCGTTAACAGTGAAAACAAGGTCGCTATTGGCTTTTATATTTGTTGAATTGCAATTTAGATAAGTTTGTGCTCCAATGTTGAAATTTGCTGTATTATTAGCAACAGGAGCTCCTTCACTATCTTTCAAATTACTTATGGTAATTGTAGAATTAGAATTAAAGACCCATTGAGCGTTTTCGGCAAGAGTGCAGATAATATTTCCATTATTTAAACTTAACAAACAATCAATATTGCCATTTGAATAACTTATTCTTGCTGTAGATGTGTCTGTTATGGTTCCATTTTCAACAATGAAAGTTAAACTAGAACGAGCATGATACGAATTTTGTGGTTGGAATGTTATAATAGTCTGATCTCTAGTTGTGAAGCTGAAATCGCAGGATTTTGTTTCGCAGCCATCAGAGTCTAGAATTCCACTTATCGTGCCAGCATAATAAGTGTCGGGTTTCCAGGTTGTTCCAGAAGTCAGATTATAATAGACTTTACCATTTTCAAGTGTGAAAGCACCAGCTTTGCCTTCAGAATTAAATCTTATAGAAGCATTTTCAATATTAGAAATTGTTCCAACAGTTGGGGTTATTTCTATTCTAGTATTTAAAGGTGTGTTTTGTGTGATAAGATTGGTTACATTCAGTACAACTGCATCTCTAGTAACAAAGTTAGAAGTGATTTGATTAGTTGAAGGCAAGCCATTTTCTGTAATCAAACCAGGATTCAGTTTTATAGTGTAACTCTGCTCTGGAGCCAATTTAATGTTCTTAATAGTTAAAATATCTTTATTATTTTCTGTAGACCATTCCAACTGATTTGAAGCAGTTATAAGGTTCGTTGACGTAGAGTTACAAATAAGAGTAACTAGCGATAATAGATTCTGACTCTTATTCATTTTTTCATTAAAGGTTATCTTAATTGGTGTTGTAACTTCGACTTTATTGATTTCATCATTAGTGGGAACAATAGCAGCAGAGATTTCAATGCTGGTATTGATTTCTGTAGACATTCCCGTGTTACTGTCGGTATTAGTCGAAGTATCTGTATTGCTGTTTGTTTCTGTATTTGTATCAGTAGTTGATGAAGTTTCTGAAGATGTATTGGATTCCGTATTTGTTGTAGTATTTGTGCCTGAACCTGTAGAAGTTTCCGTATTAGAAGTAGTATCGGTTGATGTGCTAGTATTGCTGTTGCTGTTGCTGTCGCTATTGGTATTGGTATTTGTACCAGTACCAGTATCAGTGTTGATGTTTGAATCTGTTGAGGTAGCTGTATTGGTATTTTCTGGTTCGGTAGATGAAATAAGATTAATAGCACCCTCTGCCACAAATTCTGTGCCATTTATGTCTTTTAAAATGGTTTTCACTCTGAAATTGTCTGGAAAATCCTTAACTGCTATCCCATTAAGATTTAGAACAAATGAATAAATTGCAACATTTCCGTTAATAGAAATATTATCTACTTTATAGTTTTTAATATATAAAGTATGAGAATGCTTATTATCCTTAGAGGTATTTTTTATTGTAGCAGAATATTGATCAACATTGTTCCCGTCAACTTTTATTCCTTTAACATTAGCAGAATTAGAATTAAAAAAAACAAGCTCTGAACGGACTGTTGCACCACTGAAAAGAGAAGATTTATTTGCTTCAATGCAACTAGTAACTTTAATATCATTAATATATTTTGAGTTTTTGTCATAAAAGACTGTTGATGGTTCAGCAAAAAATGTCATCTGTTTGACACTTTCTATTTCAGGCTTATTATCGTTTCCAGAACCAGATTCTTCTTCTATAGCAAATATTATAAATATAAATCCTAGTCTATAAGTTATAAATTTGAAAGAGTTTAAATCCTTTACAGCTAGGCGTGATGAACTTATTATTGGTGGATTATTGTAATTATCGTCAATGATTTCTGTATACTGCCAGTCAGAATCTGTTTCTGATTTTGAACCCAGGAAAAATCTATTATATTTTTTGTCAAAATTATTAGGGATAGTAATTGTCACTGGCTTTTCAAGCATGGTAATAGCATTGTAATCTTTCTGAGCTTGCAAAGTATAAACATTACTTGATTTACCGCCAAATATTTTGCTTTCGTTGCTTTTTGGTAATCGTTCAATAAGAACCACACTTGTTCCACTCTCCAAAGTGTCTTCTTCGTTTGATTTAACGATTGTACCTGATTTTAGAGAAGGAAGAACAAATGTACCACTAGCATTAACTTCTGTTGAATAAAAAAATTCTGTTTGTTCTGAAAGACCTGATATTCCATCGCTGCTGCCACCGCCACAACCAATCAAAACAGCAAAAGCCAACACAACAATAACAGAAACCCAAATTCTTAACCTCTTCATATTTATAACTCCCTATAAAACACAAAATAAAAGCAGTTAATCAACCAACACAGACGAGGGTACACAGTCGAATGACATTTTCCCAAATAGAATTAGTTCTCTTTCGAGCCTTAGAACAGAACACCGTTGTCAACAATAAGCCTGTTAAACAGTATACTATTTAACTCTAGTAAAGGCAATTTTTTCGTTCTAACAGAAAGTCAAAAACTAACATTCAAAACAAACCAAGGTTCAGAGATTTATCAATAAAAGAAGTTTGGTTGGCGGGGAGAATAACGTCTGTATCATTGATTTTGCCGAATAAAATGGGCGAATTTTTGTCGTGATGCTTATAGTTTTCGATAGCTTTTTCTGGGCTTGCATTGGCATAGCAGTAGCGGCAGCCGTTGGGGCAGGTATTATAAGTGCCTATATCTCGCCACTCAATGCAGTTGCAGTTTTTTCTCATTCCGTTGTGTTTCAGCTTTTTAAAGGCTATATTGTTTGCTTTACCGAGAATTTCCAAAGTTATGCAACCAGATGGAAAGATTCCGTATTTTTGAAAATCGCCATTTTCAGCACAGGATTGCAAATGAATATTGTATTTTTTAGCAATACTGCCCAGGCCTTTTGCAATTAAATCTTTTTCTTTGTCGCTTAAATCTCTGGCTTCAGGCATATTTTTCTTCAATTTTTTATAGATTTGTACAAAACTGAAAATACAGCGGTCAATATGCCCAGACAACTTGCTTGACATACTTTCAAAGGTTTTTAAATGATAATCTATCGTATATTTTGAAGTAAGCAAAACCGGGTCATAGCGCCAGGCTATCCTTTTTGAACCTACGATTTTTTCAAGCTTCAGCAAAGTTTCAATACTTTTTTCTATAGATGGAACC
>JAEEHF010000136.1 GCA_016280725.1 Bacillota bacterium
AATACAAAATTCAAAAAGGAGATTTTTTAAAATGAAAAAATTTCGTAAATTAATCCCAGCACTTGCTCTTCTTCTTGTATCTGCAGTGCTCATGTCAACAGCATCTTATGCATGGTTCTCAATGAACAACAGAGTTACTGTAACAGGTATGGAAGTAACAACTAAGGTTTCAAACAACTTGTTTGTTAGAAGTTCCACATATGGACAACATGACGAAACAGTAACTAATTATTTTAGCACCATTAAACAACCTGTAACAGGATTATTGCAACCTGTTTCCACCGTAGATGGCATTAACTTCTTTTATGTGGATGCAACAAACGATGTCAATGCGAATGGCTCAGTCAAAAGCGACGCATCATACATAGCATATACTGATAGTAGTGCGTTTAATACTAATTATGGAACAACTGAAATTCCTGCAGTTCCATATGTTGATTATGTATTTGAACTCAAAGCGGTTAATACTAATGCAACAGGTGTTGAGAAACTTAAATTGTCAGAACTCGTTTTGACTTATACAGCAGTAACTCCTTCTAGCGCTACAATCGACGAAAAAGCATATCGTGTTGCTGTATTTATGGAAAAATATAATGGTTCAGCATATGCTAACACATCTGTCGCTATTGCATCATCCGGAACACTGAAATCCATATTGAAAGAAGACTCTTCAGCATATTTTACCGAGAATCAAGCAGTTGTTTCTTCTTCAGCTTTAGGTGCCGTTTCACAACTCTCACAAGGAGTTACTTTCGATGTTGCCGCTGCTACAACTGAATACTATCAGGTCATTGTAAGATTATGGCTTGAAGGTGAAGACACAACCTGCAACAATGATACATATGTTGATCTTACTCAAGGCAACTGGAAATTGGATCTTGCATTTGTGCTCGGTGAACAACCTATTCCAGTAACTGTTATGTCTTCAGCTGTTATTGATTCTAGTGCAAATTCATAATTGTTAGAAAAAATATTACATAATTTGTAGATAATAAATGGCGTGAAATATCGCCATTTATTTTTTTAGAAAAATAAGAACGTAATTGTCAATTTTAATTGCTCGCATGAAATACAGATATAGCTCTAATTAAAAAATCCCCATAGTGTAGACTTGAATACTTTTTATGTGTCTACCCTATGGGGGTTATTTCAAATATTAATGTGAATGAGTGTTAATTGTTTGAATATGTTGTCTCTTTGATTGAAGAGGAATCGGTACTTTCCAAAACATGTTCACCTTCATTTTGTAACATCTTTAATTCTTCTTCATTTATTCTCTCTTCATCTCTATGCTTAAACCATCCAACAAGCAATCCCAGGAACAAGAATAACTGATATGTCGCAACCGGTATGCTGATTCCAACAAATGCTGAGATGCAATAAACCAATGTCGCCATGCCAACAACAAGAGTTCCATCGCTTATTTTTTTGAGATTTTTCATTGTGTAAGCAAAACATGTTATTAGAGCGGCAAGATACATCAAAAGGCCCGGAATGCCTAAATTGGCACCGATTTGCAAATACTCGTTATGTGGTATTTGGTTATCTATATAAAGCTGAATACTATCGGTTCCTATGCCTGTTATTGGGTGCTCTATCATAGTTTTAAAAGTGTTTTTCCACAAAACGCCTCTATGACTTCCTATCGTGTCGATGGCATGTTGACCTTCTTCAGTATTTGCTCCGCCTGAACCAATAATATCTATAACATTACCAGTTTCATTTGAGAATAAATTCAAATCATCTATAATTGCGTGATTGTTTATAATAAAACTGAACAATACAAAAACACCAACCAGAATTAATATAGGCCAAGTCTTTTTAAAGCCTTTTCTTATCCAATTGAATACTAAGAATAGGACTAATCCAATAATAATTGCTAGATATGGGCCCAAAGATCTGTTGTATAACATTACAATTAAATTGATTGCAAAGCATACTCCACAAGTGATTTTCCATGCTAGTTTTTCAACCATCATATATAGTCCCGTTATAACAATCATGGAAACGCACAAATAGTAACCATAGTGGTTTGAATTTATAAAAGTTGCACTATATTCTCCTACCCGACCATTTCTAAACATCAAAAATGACCATCCTGCTAAGTCCTTTAATAGAGTTAATCCTGCGAGCATAGTTGATGTAATGGTAGTAAATATCAAAATAACTTTTCTATATTTTTCGTCCCTTATCTGAGCAGCACTCACAAAAATTCCTGCATATGCCAAATATGAAAGATATCCTTCATATCGGAAAGCACCACCAAAAAAAGCCAAATCTCTATCTTCAGATATTCCAATTCCTACAAATAATGCCCATACAAGTAATAGTGCAAATAAACCATTCCAAGGTCGTTTTAAAAATGTCCACTTAAGTTCTTTTACTCGATGGATGTATATCTTGCAATAGAAATCGATCAACGCATTGACAATTCCGATATACCCTAGAAAACGGATTATTACTGTTTTGCCAAAGTACAAAGCAACTAAATCTGTTGAAGAAGTTGCTCTTAAAAAGATTCCCATTAGAACTTGTAGGGAAAGAAGAATCATTATGACAAGAGACACTTTTTGAGTATCTATTTTGGATAAAAAGCTAAATAGCTTCCAACCTACACTAGAAGGCAGTTTTTGTTCACTTGTTGTTTCATTTGAATCCATCGCATTCCACCTCATACGTACAAGTTTGTATCTTGTACTAATGATAAACTGAATGTTGATAAAAATCAATAATTACTCATCACCTTATTCAATTATTAGAGTCCAATCACTTGTAAGTATAATAATAGCATCATTATTTCACATTATACTTGTCCTTACAGTCAGATATGAACAAATATCTTGAAATATTCTGGATTGCCAATTATTATACCCAAAAGTATTATACTTCAAAGTATAATAATTACGACATGGAATCTATTTGGTTAATTGCTGCACAATGGAAAAATGCATGTATTGTGTAGATATTGTGATTCAGATTTTTATCCGTTTTAATTGAATATGCAATAATTAATTACAAAAAAACACATCACACGTTTTTCCATCTTTGAAAACAACTTTAAACTTTGTGTGATTATACACAGTGACGTATCTTACATAATAGAACCAATAATCATCACTACATTCACTTATATTGATTCTATGGTCAAAAATATCAATGATACTATTTATTAAACTACTTTCTTTAGCTTTAATGCTTGTTATTTCATCATCTATTTGCTTTATCCTCTGTTCAGCTAGGCATTTACGTTCTTGTAACACTTCCACATACTCATTATCCTGATCTTGAATGTTTATTAACTCAGATACTTTTTTTATTTCCTGTTCTAATTCTTTCTTTTCTATTTCAAACCCTTCCGTTATAAATAATTCTTTTCTTAGGGCGCTGATGATTGATGATGCATTCTCTTTATTACTAGTGTATAGGTTAATTGCGTCAACTATAACATTTTTTATTTCATTCTCATTGACAAAAGGAGTAGAGCACTGAGTTTTAGTCCTGTAATACTTATGAGTACATCGCCATAATAGCTGTTCTTTATCTGAATGAGGAAACCATACAACGGGGCTGAACCATCCTCCACAATCTGCACATTTGATTCTTCTTGAGAAAAGTCTTTTTCCTGGGTAATATGTTGTCCTTTTTTCTCTGTTCTTCAGTTCAAATTGAACTTTTTCAAATGTCTCCCTGCTAATGATTGCTTCGTGATGATCTGAGATATAATACTGCTTAAGCTCACCATTGTTTTTTACTCTGGTTTTTGTGAGATAATCTTTTGAATATGTTTTTTGTCTTAATGCATCACCTATATATTTTTCATTTCGAAGAATACTATCGATTGTAGTTGCATACCAGTTATTCTTTCCTATTGAGAATTCAATACCTTCGCTCTCCAGTTTTTTGCCTATTGCATATGGAGATAATCCTTGTAAAAACATTCCATATATTCTTCTTACTATAATTGCTTGTTTGGGATTTATCACCATATTTCCATCTGGTCCTCTATCATATCCTAAAAACACTTTATATGGCACCCATGCCTGTCCTTGTCTCATTTTCTCTCTCATACCCCATGTTACGTTTTTGGATATGCTTCTTGATTCTTCCTGAGCAATTGAAGACATTATTGTTATTAAAAGTTCTCCTTTTTCATCAAAAGTCCAGATGTTTTCTTTTTCGAAAAATATTTCTGTGTTATTATTTTTTAACTCTCTGATTGTAGTTAAACTATCGACTGTATTTCGGGCAAATCTGCTTACAGATTTTGTAACAATAAGATCTATCTTTCCTTCTAATGCATCTTTTATCATGGTTCTGAAACCAATGCGTTTTTTTGTATTTGTTCCGGTTATGCCTTCATCAGTATAAATATTTACAAACTCCCAATCATCGTGACTTTTAATCAACCTTGTGTAATATTCAATTTGAGCTTCATAGGAGTTAAATTGTTCATCTTTTTCTGTTGAAACTCTAGCATATCCTGCTACCTTACGTTTATTGGTAGCATTTGCATTGTTCGTGATATTGCCAGATGCATTACTGATAGCAGTGTTTTTATTTTGTTCAATTATTTCTACTTTCATCCTTAGTTCCTCTCTATTGTTGAACAATGCTATAAAAACCATAGAATCTTTGCTATAATCAAAAATTCTTATGGGATTTTGTTATATTAAATAATCTATTTTAAAACTGTTTGTTTCACTTAATCGATTAATTATTCACTTGCGTTCATAGCAAGGAGAGTACTTTTAAATCACATGATTTAGGTAACTAATTGTAGCTATTTTGAAATGTTTTCTATCGGTATATCACTATAATGAAAGATAATTTAAGATTTCTAATTCATATTTGGCATTAGTGCAAGCAAAATGGTCAACGATATTCTTTTTTCCGACATGTTTTGCACCTTGCAAACTTAATGGCTTGCGCATGCTGTTGTTTTTCCGATTAAATAACTCTTGATAGATTTTGTTTTATAAAATGACAATTTTAGGAGATAATGTACCATAACTATTTGTTTCAAAATGTTTGGAAACAAATATGAACTTTTGTCAAAAACTGATTAATTAATAAAACACAACAACTATCTATGTTTGGTTAGTATTGAAAAACAAAAAGAGGGCTTCTAAAGCCCTCCATTTGTATCGATTAATAATTATGGATTAATAAGATTACCAGATGAATCAATTTCATTGATGTTAATTACAGCAGCATCTGTACCTTTAACCAAAGATAATTTAATTCCGAGTTCCCATTTATCTGTCAATTCCATGAATGTTTCGTTGTTACATGTTGTGTCCTGACCTTCAAGCCACATACGAACTACTACTTTGTAATATTTAGTTTGATTAGCAGCAACTTCTACGATTGCTTGTTTTCCAGTAACGTAAGTAGCATCAACGTATGATGCTGTTCCATTAACTACTTTACCAGGTGTAGCAGAAGAACCAGTATCAGTATAGTTTGAAGAAGAAGCAACTGTATATGTCGCGCTAGAACCAGCGGGACCACTAGTGGCAGTACCTGATGTAATATCTTCAACGAAGAATGCAACACGATGAGCTTTTGATTTCGGAACAGAACCGTTATATCTCAAATTGAGTTGTTCAACAACGATGCTCTGTGCTTCACCTAAAGCGTTAGTAGCTTTGAGTTGGAAAACATAATCAACGTAAGGAACTGCCTTATCTTTTGAATCTTCACCTGTTACAGCAATTGCTTCGCTCTTAGTTACTCCATAAACCTCTGAGAAATAATCTCCAAATGTTGCAGGAGTTGTAGAAGCAGAAGTAGTATACTGAATAAATGCTTCAGATGATACTGGCTGGTTTTTGCTACCATCAGCTTTAGCATCGATTGTATAGAAGAAATTCTTAGCATCTGCGGTTGAAACAGGTTCAAGAATACCTTTAACAACTTGTGTCAAAGAAGTTGTAAATAAACTATCATCTAATTTTGCAGTTGATGCAAGTTCGTCTGGAGCAATCAAAAGGTTGCTTGAAACTTTTGTCTTTACTTCCATACCGACAACAGTAACTTTGTTGTTCATTGAGA
>JAEEHF010000137.1 GCA_016280725.1 Bacillota bacterium
AGTTATCACCAGAAGGTATTGCTGCTTATTCTGCTCCTTATGAAGGAACAAAAACTAATATATATAGCGTCGATACTCATGATGTTATCGTTAATAATCATAAATTAAATAACAAATTATATGAACTGGCTGATTTCAAAAAAGTTTTAGATGGTTACGATACAACACCGAAAATTGTTGGCGGCCTTACAATGCTTGGTACAGTTCTTGTTAAAGTATGGGAGCCAAATCTAAAACGATATGTATTAGCTCGTAGACTTATAAACATACCCATGTTTTCTCCTTCAATTGGTGGATTTGAAGTACCTCCTGGCATAAAAATAACTCCGGCGACTAATGTGATACAAGAAATGATGAGTAAGTTAGATACAACAGGTATTTCAACCTATGCTCAATTATCTACAGTATTAGAAGAAAAGAGAAAAGCCGCGATTCTAAACCAAGAGCAAGCAACAACAGAAGCAAATAAAAAAATAATAGAAGAAAATGCTAAGAAACAAGTAACCAGTATGACAACGTTAACTGGTCAGGATCCTACACAATTTGGTTCTTCTGCTATTAATAGTGTTACACAGAATTTCAATATCAGCCCGTCAACCGTATCGGCACAAGCAGCTGTTAAGGGAGACGAGCAAAAGCAAAGAGAAAATACCGACAATAGAACCGGATGGGATGAAGCCAATGGTCGTCCAGTAAGTACGACAGCGATCTGGTATAAGGTTAAATGTGGTGCGCATAAATTTTACGTTATGCAAGGGCATGATATATTAAAAACATATGATTGCAATACTTCCAATAAGGGAACTACTTCTAATAAAGTAAGCGGTGACAATAAGACATTGCTTGGTGTATTTACTTTAAGTACTCCCGTTAAAAACGATATGATTAATGGAGATAAGAGAGATAGCGGATGTAAATTGCCAGATACAGCTGGTACATTTGGTTCTTATTGGATCGCATTAAGTTGTGGATTTGGAATTGGTATCCATGGTGATTATCCTTCAGAAGATGCTAAAAAGATATTAACAAAAGATGCACCGGCCACTAGAGAACCAGAACCAGGAGAAGGCAGTACACATGGATGTATTCGTTTATACAATAAAGACGTAGAAGAAGTTGCTACTAAGTATGCAGAAATGAAATCCGGACAATATATTAAAATAGAGGCATGATAAAATGGCAACAAATCTGTCGCAAGGTACAAAGGAAATTGTTAAGAGTCAAAGAAGAGCGTTTAGCGAAACCATTGACCCAAATAAAAAGATTATTCAGGCAAAAACCGTTAAAATTTATGATACGCAAAAAGTCAAAATAGTATATGATACCAGTGAGATAGATTATGTTACGCCTGAAGAATACAAGCGTGCTACCAGTATTTCTATATCTCCGATTTCTACAGAAAACACCCAAAAAGCAACTGATACAGTACAGAAATCAATTCCAAAAGTGAACATTGAAGACTTCATGGTTGGCGGCGGTTTTGGCGGAGGTATTAATCAATCATCAAGCAATACGACACAAACAAAACAGACAACTACTTCTTCTGGAAATTTACAGAGTGCGGTAGAAAGTTCTGCACCAATGCAGCGAATTGACCAAGATATTTTTGGCAACAAAGTTAATTATGTAAATAAACTAGTAGACGAAATGTTTGATGCTACTATTAGTAAAAAAATACGAGATGAAATTAGAAAAGGCAATTTATCATTAAAAACCAGCGGCCTTGGTAAGACATATGCTACTGCTGTTGCGTATTATAAAAAGCTGTTTGATGGTTCTATTATAATGACGAAGCTCCGTAATAAAACGGAGAAAAATATCTCCAAATTAATTAACCAAAGCATTAATGATAAGATAGCATCTTGGCAAAAGAAGCTGCCAAAATGGCAAAAAATGTTGCTGGCAAAATCAAAATTGATGTCTTCTATTACAAACAGTGTAAATGCAACTATTAAAAATGCAATTGGCGGCATTCTTAACAGTAAAGCAATTGTAGGATTAAATGATGCTCTTCTTAAAAATTTAAAAAAGATTAATGAATCTATTAGCACTACGATTAATACAAAATTTAAAAAACAAATAGAAGAAGCATTAAAATTAAAATCTATCGTAGAAGAAAAGATCAAAACCTTTATTAAGCTTAAAGAAGAATTCACCAAGAAAATAGCCAATGCATTAAATGCTTTGAAGAAAAAAATTACAGAAGTACTTACTTCATTTACTAAGAAATTAGTTGGAACCTTAACGGATTCCGTAAAGACAATGTTTAGCAAAAAGACTACAGGAGCTGCGAAAGCCTAATGATCGATTTTAAGCTCACAGAAAATGGGGATATTGATATTGCGCAAGCATATCAGTATCCTTATTTTATAATACAATACTATATTTCAGCACGAGATCGACGCAATATTAATAACCTAAGAAAAGAAGCCAGAAGATATCCTTCTTTTCGTGTTGATTTTGATACTGATATCAAACAGCATCAACAATTTTCTAGTGGCATGCTGATTCAATT
Source organism: Bacillota bacterium (assembly GCA_016280725.1). Classification (GTDB taxonomy): domain Bacteria; phylum Bacillota; class Clostridia; order TANB77; family UBA1234; genus RGIG6105. Next base: position 2,516 of record JAEEHF010000137.1, read on the forward strand.
TAATATACAAAAAAGAATTATGCCGTATAAACCTATTGCTGCGGTTCCAGTTATAGATAACGAAGAACTTGCACAGGAAGTTACGATATGCTTAAAGACGGAAAAGGGTGAATTTCCATTTTTACAGGAACTTGGATCAGAACTTATTACTTTGCGGCATAGCGACATAAAAAACGAAACAGCAAGAGAACAAATTAGGCAGTATGCAGAAGAAGCAATTAAAGATGTCGTGTTTGATGAAAGCTACACTGTTTCCACATCATGGGAAGATGATAATAGCAGATATAAACATGAAAGATTAAAAATCACGATTGATACGGATCAAGATACGATATATGAGGCAACAATATGAAAGAACGAGAAGAGATACATACATCGTTAAATAATAAATTAGAAACTAATTTAAGAGATTCTATCAAGCAAGGATCTATGCTGGATATTTTTTCTTATACAATTTCTGATGAAATGGAAAACATGTATCAGGAAATTGAAGATGCAAAAAATCCGCATCTATTTACTCGTACATCTGGAGAAAATTTAGATGAACTTGGGCAATGGGCAAACTTGGAACGCTTGCCTGGCGAAGATGACGATACATATAAATATCGTTTAAAAGACTGGGTCTATACAGCTGAAGCGTCAAATACCAAGGCTATATCCAATATTTTGTTAACGCCGGAATATGCGGCTAACATTGAATATGTGCCAAATACACATGGATGCGGAACAGGAACTTGTTACGTTCTTCCGCAGACGTATGAAGATGAAAATATTGAATTGTCGTTAAAAGAAGCAAAAGAAAGAATTCAGGATACTGTATCTCCTTCTTTATACATAGAGTATATTGTGCCATCTATACGCGCCGTAAAATTGAATTGTTTTTTATCCACAGAAGAAGTAGATAAAAATTTAGTTCAAGCCACAATTGAAGAACGAATTAAAGACCACATTAATTCTATTGCGCCGCGAGATTTCTTAAAGGTTGGGGACTTAATCCGTATCGGATTAGCCGTTGATGGCGTTGAATATTTTAATGTAATGTCAATATTAATTAATGAAGAACCAATACATGAATTATCTACTGTACAAGAATTAGAAACAAAAATGCTGTATGATGAAATTATTTGGTATGGAGAACAATAATGGCTTATGATGCATATGCGCAATTTATGTCTGCAGTAAGGAAATTTCCGCGTTGGACAAATGCAAGACGTAGACCGATAGATTCTAATGGTGGCAAAGTATTGCGTTCTATTATTGAAGAAATTGCTGCCGTAGAAGATGCCATTATAGAATATAAAAAAGACTTCTTCTTGGTCAATTATATTGGCCGCGAAGAAGAAATCATGGATTATTTATATGTTGCCCACGTCGGAGATATAGAGGACCTTGATGTCTTTGCCACAGTAAATCCGTCATTATTGGTTACTGACGATAAAGAAATATTTTATAACGATCATACATATGCATATTATAAAGACGGATATCTGCTTATGTGGGAAACTAATGATGAAAATCGATTAGAATATTTATATAATGGATATACTTCATACTTTGCAGAAATTACAGAACAGCATATTTGGAACGTTATTGATGAATTTGCATGGTGGTGCGGTTTAGAGCGTTTTTCAGAAGAACGGAATGCTTCTTTACTTCAACGCTGCTTATATCAATTGCATTACGATGAAGATAATCATGATCTGAACAGACGTCCTAACTCTACTGAAAAAGGTTTAAAGAATACAATACGAAATGCAGCTTCTGTATTAAGCAGCTTATCGGAAGACGAAATTAAATTTTTAGAGCCCAACGAAAAAACGTTAGCTATTAAAAACGATGATGGCATTACGCTTTATGAACAAATATCCAGGTTCAATCGCGACATAGCCAGGACGCGGCAATGGGATATTGATTATTGGGATAATAATTTTAGAAAACTATATTACCTTCCGCATGTATGGGACGCAGAAGTAGATAGTTATAAAAACGGTGTTGGATATATGGATTCCCTATTCGTTTCTACAGCTAAAGAGATGAATGTGGAAGGTACAGTAGATCTTACTGTAAATGGATATAAAAAATCTAAAACGAAGATAGAAAATTATGTTCAATCTAACAATATCGCAAAAAATATTCCGCTTACCCTCGTCCACTATAGTGATATGATTAATCCTCTGCAAATTCAATACAAAATTGAAGCAGAGGATGTTATTCATGTTACCGATCCATCACAAATATGGTTTGATCTTTATAAACATTATGTCGGACTACAAGAATATAAAATAGACGATTTTGTAGATCACTATGATAGCAGAATATATGCTGACAATACAAAGAAAAATTTAGAGCCAAATACACAATATAAATTAGAGTTCAGAAGCAAGGATGACAACATATCTCGTATGGAGATTGATTCCTGTATCCTTTATGATGGTACAACACCATTAAATAAAGTTCTTCTCGTAGAAGATCAGAACCATATTTTTGGCTTTTATAAAGGCAAATTTATAGAAAAAAATGTATGGAAACATGCTACTACGATAGATGGAATCAGTAAACCGGTTAATATAGAAACCAGTCACAATGGTGGTTTAATATTAACTAAACCATTAATTGAAGCTTCTTTCCAGGTTTCTTTAGAACATTTTTTACAAGATGTCTCAAGAAATTTTCATATGCCAGTCCATGATGGTTTTCAATATATTACATCGGTTCCTCAGTACGTAGAAGCTTTTGGATATACCAAAACCGCTGACGAAACCGGTTGGGTTTCTTCTAATTCGGACACAGATTATACAGATTCTATAACTATCACACTCCCGGGATGTTCTTGCTTAATGTTTGATACTGACCAACAGGATCAAGAGGGCGGCGCCCAAATTTCCGTATATATTAACAACGTTTTAAGTAAGCAATATTCGAGTTTAGAATATCTGCATCTTGGCAATACTGTAGAAATTAATTTTGATCAATGCTATAGCAACGTAAAAGTCGTTATTAAACGTACTGATGGATCTAAAGGATTTACAATACGAAATATTCGTTATAGCGCATACGATATTAATCTGACACTATATAAAATAAACGGTGAGAGTGAAGAAGTCGTTCAAGATAATATCCGACTTATAAAAGACGAAACTACGTTACCGCAAGTTTCTGATGCTGAATGTTGGTTACAATGCACGATTAAAAATTATTCCAGTGTAAGTCCGTGGATAGAATATGTACATGTTGGTACACAAACCAAAGGACAAGTATATACAACTCCCACGTTTAATACTAATGGATTAACAGATCCAAAGATTGAAATAAATACAAATTGTAAGGTAGCGCTGTACAAAAACAATGAATTAGTTGACCCGGATTTCTTTACTTACAACAAGTATAGCAGTACGGATCCAAATGCAAAGCCGGCCATATATTTGGATCTTTCTGATTTTAAAGAGATTTATTCCAGCACGCCGACATTAAAAAAATACAGGGATTCCATTTATACAATCCTAGTTGATCCTGACAAGCCCATATCAACGATCACGATAGACGGTGATGGATATTCTCATATTGGAAGAATAACCCTGAAAGAGCAGCTTGGATTAATGAATGAGAAGTTATACTTAGCTCGTTCAGCAGAAGGATTTATTGTTTGTGATACACAGCAATATATAGATCCTATTCAATATAGTGAAATAAATTCATGTGACCGTATCGTTGTACGAAGTAGCATATATAATACTATTCAAAGCTGTTTTGTCGTTAATGGAAAAGACGTTTTAACGAATGACATCTCTGGAGAATTTAGCCGGTTTTACATGTATCCGTACAACGTTCAAACCTATATTGCATATGATACCAAAGATGCAGTATCAGAATATACGGAGACATCTATTCCGGAAAAATTTTTGCCGGAACGGCCAGTTAATAAAATATTATACTATCGTATTTGCGATATAGTGCCCGATAATAACCATGTCGGCGCCGATATGTATTTTATGCCAGGAAAAAGAAACTGGACAACAGACCGCACAGAAAAAATTCAAGTTAAAGTTTCTGATTTCGGAAATATTACGAAAGATGCAATCTACTCAGATAAGTTAAATATTAATCCATCTTTCTATCTTTCCAATACAATAAGTCTGCGTGGCCTTCGAGATGATAAAAACAATATTTTAGATTTAGGTTTGTACAACGTAACTGCGCCTAATAATATAGATATTGAATATTCTGATCCGATAGAGTTTTGTCAGAGTACTTATCCGGACGGCGGATCTTTACGCATAGAAGATGACGGTTTTAATAAGCTTAAATATGCTAATATAGTAAGAATTGAAAAAATCGTCATGGCTGATAACAGTATTTTACCGGTTGGAAATTACAGGCTATTATCTGAACCAGGTATCATTATTTGGAATGTACCGGATTCATTAAGAGGACGAGCTATCAGTGAAATTGTATACACATATAAGCAAGCTGAAGCTTTAAGATATAAAGATATTAATAGTCTCTATGATCTGGTAGGATATGAAATAGATGCTATGGAGCATGTTAATAGTCGTACGTATGAAATTAAAGAAGTAAAAGATGGAGATACAATTTCAGTAGACTATTCTTACTTTAAAACAAAACCGGATATGATTGCCGTAACTTGCAAAGATAATCCATACTATATTGCCCAAGAATCTAATGGAATTATCACTGTATCTAAAATTGCAGACGATCAAAATCCAGTTATACATAATGGCTATTATTATATAGATGGCCGCGAATATTATTATTTTGCTAATTACAAAGATGAAAAAGCTAAACGCGTCGACGGTGTAGATATTGAAAATGGTGAAATAATAAATAATATTCTTCTCTTAAAACAGTATGCCGTTAATTATCTTGAAAATTCCCGCATGGACAGAAACGTAATGGATATCCATTGCATGGTAGATTTTCAATACCCGAAGAATATTACAAATGCAGAACCATTGGGACATATTGGAGCTTGCGAATCATTTGCGGCATGGCACGATTACGCCATGAACAGGTCTTTAACAAAATATAAAAATGGATATGCAACAACGTTTACAGCAAAAGATAACGGATATGCACTATTAGATATCACACAGGCATTAAAAAATCATACTACAATCAGTTGCATGTATTTTGGTAATCTTAAGTTTTCATTGGGTAGAGAAATCCGTATTTTAGAGGAACAGGCTTTAAAGTCTGTATTTTGCGAAAAGATAGGTTCCTTTACAGTATTTGATGATATTGCATATCTTATAAATACTGAAATAGATACACAACAGTATAGATATTATCTCATCATAGAAGGCAGTGGTATTCTAGATGAAATATTGATCCATGATGCACAAGATCAACAGGATATTAAAAAATGGCATATAAAAGGAATTGATGTCCTTGGTTTAATAACAGAAGAAAAAGAGAATGCATTAAAAGAAGTTGACCTAGAATATTCTTCCGACTTTATGTCATATTTCGATTTAGAAACAAGACCAGATGGATACTTGTGGCCAGGTACTACTGTAGATTGGAACATTACACGATTAAAAGATGCGAACTTGGAAAAAGTATTAACAAAAGGATTTTTGTTCCGAAATGAAGTATGGATTGCTGAAGCAAACAATGCATTTATTGAAACAAAGCCAATAGAAGTTAAGTATGCAAGATCTATTTATAAAATGGCCTTTAAAATCAATGACCTAATTCAAGATAATTTTGAGGGCTTTAATATAAAGGTATTCGCGTCTTCCAGTTATGATGGGGCATATTCGCAAATTACAGAAGTAAAAAATACTAACGTAGTATCGTTTATGATTTCTCCAATGCAAACATATTTGAAATTCAGGATAGAAGCAAATGAAGGCAAAATAGTGCGCCAAATTGATTTATTTGCAATATATAAAGAAGATTCGGGAGAAAATCTTTCTATTTTTTATAATATGCAAGGATCTGCCGTAACAAAAGTATTGGATATTGGCGCCAAAGCAACTTATAAGTTTAAAGAAGTATTGGCATCTGAAGATAGTGAATGGGGCGCCATCTATATTAGAGCCGCTAAAGAGTCTACCAGTCAGGAATTAATTTGGACTACTTGGCAAAATACGGAGGCTGCTCCAGAATTTAACGGATATCAGCTATTCCAGTTTAAGATTATAATGAATCGGCAGCAGCAGAGAGCAAAGATACATGGATTCCGGTTCGAGGTATTGGCAAATGTTTGAATACAATGCAAGAACAGAAGTTATTAATGGAGCAAAATTCATAGAAAAAGATATTATTCTGTTTGACTATAGCTATATGGGAGATTTACTGCTTCGCGTTAATGTCTCCTTAGCTACGTCAGGATTTGGCTTCGTCATTGCAGAAGACGACGGAGAAGATATATCACTCTCTGCTAACATTTATTTAATTAAGATTAACAGTGATGATTCCTATCATATTATTTATAAATCCGGAACAGAACAATCTACAATAGATAATGGATTTTTCTTATCAGCCACCAAGGTTTATCAGGATAAAGATGTAGTTTTACATTTTAGAAAAAAGAATGAAAAACTATTTATTAATAAAGCCATACAGCAAGAAGATGGAAGGTTCGATGAAATTCCGTTAATCGAATATCGTATGATGTACGATATGGAAAATTATAAAATCGGAATTTATTCTAATGGAGGCAATACCGTATCTTATGCAGCTATTTTTACAGAAGCTCCATCGAATTGGGTATCCAATGTTTTTAATGCCAATGGCGGCCGCATTAAATGGATAAAAAATGGTTTTACTATTGATGAAGCAGAGTATGATATTGAAGTAGAATCTGAAAATATAGAAATGAAGGCCGGAAAATATTATTTTGACTACAAAACAAATAATCCGGATATGAAAGCATATATTTTCAAATCATACAGAAAAAAGACGAAGAACGAGAATAGAAGAACAAGAGAAGAAATCAGCCTTACTAGAATAGACGAAGTAAAAGATATGCTCAAAGGCAATGATTTTTTTGAGTTAGATGAAGATCACGCTATTAATATCCGTTTTAAGGCAAAATGGGGAACTGTTAAAGATATATGCATAAAAAATGACAGGTATGCTGATTTCGTAGAAACTTCATATGGAGTAAACCATAGAGATCCAGGACGTCTTCTTTTTGATTTGAAAAAGATTAAGTCCGTACGAATTAAAGCTACTTTAGAATCTATACCATATCAAGATTTGTCACAAGATTGGGTTTACCATTTATTTCAACGTGGGAACGATACTGTTGTTCTTAACCAGGATATACCGTTTGGAAAGGAAATACAATATGTATTTACTGCTTCTAATGGAAAGTTAATGGCTGATAATAAATTAATAGCAACCATGAGAACAGGAAACATACTATCAGCTTTTTACAATGTTACAGTAAATATTCGCGAGTTAATTATTGTTACAAAGGAAGGCAAAGAAATTAATGTATTGTTGCAAAAAACATTTAAAACAAC
>JAEEHF010000138.1 GCA_016280725.1 Bacillota bacterium
ACCTATAGAGAAGGTAAAGAATGGGTATGACTATATAATACGAGGGAGGATAATCATAATGATCATACTCCCTGCTGAAGACCTTCTTTCTATCTTTGGCTTTAAGACTGTGCGAGCTTGTAACTCAGCGTTAGCATTTATGCTGTCTGTTACAATTTTCTTACTCTGTGTAATTACTGTATCATGCAACAAATACTTTCCCATATTAAACTTTGGATGGTGTTAAAAGTTGATATTATTTTGATAAAAGTTGAAATTAAAATAGGAAAGAAAAAAAACGTCAAACCCACTGTTTAACGCATTTAAAAGGGTCTGACGGAAAATAAAAATAATACAATTTTTGCAAGCAGGATACGGGAATCGAACCCAATGAAAAAAGTGCCCTAAATCCCATAAATAAAGGATTTTTAAAAATTCGTGTTGTATTTCGTGTTGTCTAAGCGATTTTCTCGAACATATGTTTATTGACCAAATCTCATAACGGGCTATTGTCTTTTAAGTTATCCCACAGGTGGAAACTTTCTTTTTATCTTCTTTTTAAACTTTCTCCAATACTTTAACCGGCCTTCTTCATAACACCATGGCTGAGGGCAAAGCTTACCTGTCACATGATGATGCATGATAACATGTGATGCCGGGATATTATATTTTTTCATTAACTTACGAGTCAGTTTTACAGCTTTTCTTTTTACGGAGTAGGGAATGCTCCAATCTTTATCAGATGCAGATACAGAAGTTCTGTCTTTCTTTTGGCTGCACATCTCAATGCTGATTGAGTTGGAATTTGTACATCTGCCATAGCACGTTCCACCTTTGCTTGTAGACTGAACCGGATACTTGCTCCCACCTACCGCCCAACAATACCGGGCTAAAATATCAGGGTTGTACTGAACTATTGTTTTTTTATCAATTATAAAATCAGCACTTGCCTGAGTTTTCGGATCAGCAAACATATTTGCTATTGATTCAGCGGTTCCTGCTTCTGCCTGGGTGGAAGCTGTGTAATGAATTACAATCCACTCCGGATCTGTTGGTCTGTAGGACGTATTGACATTGTTAGTTTTCTTTATTATTTTCACTTTCAGAACCTCCTTGTGTGTTTTCTTCTGCTTTCTTATTGATAAGCTTTTCTGTAATCTCAAGTCCTTCTATTAAGACTTTTGGAACTGCATAACCGAGTTCCACAAGGTTTTCAAGTATACTTCTAACTTCATTTACCATAAGACATGCCAAGGTAAACCAACCAATGAGCATGAGGAAGTCAAGATTAATTTTTAGAATATCTACTCCCAGACGAACGAACACATCTGACATCAAAAAAGCTACTGCGATAATTATCCAGTAGCCAAGCTTCTTAAGTATTCCTTTCAGTCCCACAACGGATGATTCCTGTTTGAGTTTTCTCGACTTCCACCATCCTGTTATCCAATCAATTATGTTCAGAATCATGTATGCAGCGAAAACATACCAGTATATTCCGAAGACTGCTGATAGGATTGTAACTATTCCTCCCGCTATTAAGTTATAAGAATCGTTGAATACTTTCATTTTTACCTCCTGTTTTTTTGCATAAAAAAAGCACCTACATATTTGTAAGTGCTTGTGATAAAAAATCATTGTTAATACCACATAATATCCTTTTCCTTAGGAAGCGGAATACTTTCTTCAATACATTTTTTAAAAAAATATTTTGCTTTTGCTATATGACTTGTACAATATTCATATCCTTCCGGATAAATAAAATCATTAAACTTATCATTTGCAATATCGTATGCCAATTTTACTTCTTCTTTACAATCTTCTAAATAAGCATCACATTCAATAGTTTTATCTGTCTTGTTTATATTTTTTAAGCGAATCATAATATTCCCTTACTTCCTTTCCGTAATCATATTTGACCTTTGCCATTTTATGAACCTCATAATACCCAATACCTTTATACTTTTCTTTTAGCTCCATCTCATACAACTCATGTTTAAGCAATGTTAAATCGTGCTTTTTTATATCTTTTCCTATCATCAGCCTTTGCCAGCTTTGAGCTATTGCACAATCAGGTGTGAATTCAGGTGTATTAAAAAGATATTCTTTTATTTTCTTAATATCTTCAATACTATAACCTGTATTGCTTGCTATTTTAGCACAATCAGTACTGTATGACTTAACTTCCTGATAAAATAATTCTGCATGTTTCTGTCCATTTTCGTTATCAGGGTCAAGTATCCTTGCACCTGAATACATTATACTATCATTGGGCTGTTTTGCAACCCTTTTCTGATTCTTCTCATATCTCGCCTTAACACGTTCTGATTCTTCTTCATACCATTTCTTACTATGTACATTTTGTATTCTTCCATCTCCCGGATCATAAGTAACTACACAATTACAACCCCTATGTCGCCTATATACGTTATCAGGTATGTCAGGATACTTATAAACTCCGGCAAGATTATCACACCAAGAGCAGCACTTACCTGAAGAAGACCGGACTACTTTTGGTTGTAATCCGGTCTTTGCTTGAAGCTCTACATTTGCTTTAATACTATCTGTTACGATTTTTTTGCTCATTGTTATTACTGTGCTATGCAAGAGATATTTTCCCTGGTTATATTTTTTGTAACTACATAATTTATTTATTAAATCAGATATTTCTTCATTCATTTTTTCTTTCCTTATGCAAGATATAAGATGCGTGCTTCAAGT
>JAEEHF010000139.1 GCA_016280725.1 Bacillota bacterium
CTTGGCTATGATAAAAAGAGTAAAAAGAATCCAAAAGCTAGTCATAGAAAAGTTAGTGAATATGGCCTACAACTTAAAGAAAAACAAAAAACAAAATTTGTATATGGGGTACAAGAAAAACAATTTAGAGGATATTTTGAAGAGGCTTCTAGAAGACAAGGAATTACAGGTACAATTCTTCTTCAAATTCTTGAAAGCAGACTTGATAATGTAGTTTATAGATTAGGTTTTGCTAATTCACGTGCACAAGCAAGAGCACTAGTTAGTCAAGGACATTTTCTAGTAGATGGTAAAAAGGTAAATATTCCTTCTTACATCACAAAAGCTGGAGAAGTTATTAAAATTAAAGAATCAAGCGCTAGCAAGGAAATCTTTAAACAAATTATAGAAGATAACGCTAAACGCGCTGTTCCAACATGGCTAGAAGTTGATAGAGATGCAAAATCTGGAAAGATAGTTAGCCTTCCAGAAAGAGAGCAAATTGACATACCAGTAGAAGAGCATTTGATTGTTGAGTTATATTCTAAATAGTAATAGGATGGTGATTTTAATATCATCAGTACAAAGATTTTTATTTGGACAAAAAAGTGCGAGTTTTAAGTACTTTGAAGTAATAAAAATATAATTTAGGGGGTCAAAGAATGATTGAATTCGAAAAGCCAAAAATCGAATGTTTGAAGTTAGACAATGACAACATGTACGCAAAATTTGTATGTGAGCCTTTAGAAAGAGGCTATGGAATTACAATTGGTAATTCAATTCGTAGAATTTTGCTTTCATCATTGCCTGGTGCTGCAATTACAAGTATCAAAGTTGATGGCGTTCAACATGAGTTTACTACAATTCCAGGAATAATTGAGGACGTAGTTGAAATCATCTTGAATTTAAAGAGTGTTAGACTAAAGATTACAGACAACGAAGTTAAGAATTTAAGAATTGATGTGGACGATGAGGGAGAAGTTACAGCTGCTGATATTACTACAGATGGTACAGTAGAAATACTAAATCCTTCACAACATATTTGCACGATTACTAGTGGTGGTAAGCTTCATATGGAACTTACTGCATCACGTGGTAGAGGTTATACTCCTGCAAGTTCAAATAAAGCGCCAGATCAACCTTTGGGAGTAATTGCAATTGATTCAATTTATACTCCTGTAAAGAAAGTCAACTTTTTCGTTGAAAATACTAGAGTTGGACATATTACAGATTATGATAAACTAACAATCGAATTATGGACAGATGGAAGCTTGCTTCCACATGAAGCTCTTAGCTTAGCTGCCAAAGTTATGAATGATCACTTAGCATTGTTCATTGACTTATCTGAAGCTACTAAGAATACAGAAATTATGATTGAGAAAGAAGAGTCTAAGAAAGAGAAAGTTCTTGAAATGACTATCGAAGAATTAGACCTTTCAGTTAGATCATATAACTGTCTAAAGAGAGCTGGTATCGTTAATGTTGAAGATTTAACCAACAGAACAGAAGACGATATGATGAAGGTTAGAAACCTTGGTAGAAAGTCTTTAGAAGAAGTTATTAACAAGCTTCATTCACTTGGATTAGACTTTTTGCCAACTGAAGAATAATAAATAGGAAGGTGAAATAAAGTGGCAAATAGAAAGTTAGGTAGAACAGCTGACCACAGACAAGCTTTACTTAAAAACCAAGTAACAAACGTTATTCTACATGGTCAGATTACTACTACAGAAAGCAAAGCTAAAGAAGTTAAAAGCTTAGTAGATAGCCTAATGGCTCTTGCTTGCAAAGAAGCAGATAACTTTGAAAATGTTAGCAAAAAAGTTTCTAGAGCAAAAGTAGATGAAAATGGTAAAAAGGTTACTGAAACAGTTACAAGCAAAAATGGTAACAAATATTCTAAAGTAGTTAGAGAAGAAGTTACTGAAACTGTTAAACAAGATAAACCATCAAGACTTGTTGCAAGACGTACTCTTATGAAGAATCTTAACAAAGTTAAAGATTCAAAGGGTAAAAACATTGATTTACCAACAAAAATGTTTGATGAATTAGCACCTAAGTACAAAAATAACAAAGGTGGTTATACAAGAATCATTAAACTTGGTAAAAGAAAAGGCGACGCTGCTGAAGAGGTTATACTTCAATTAGTTTAATAAATGAGCGTAGAGATAAAAGAGAAGCATTTATGGCTTCTCTTTTTTTATGTGAAGTTTTTTGTTACAAATATACTATCTTTTATTACAAAACAATTAAAATTGAGCTTTTTTTATATATTTTTCATATAATAAACCTAAGGAAATATTATGGGAGGATGATTATGAAAATAGGAAAAATCAATCGATTAATACTACTAATTGGATTAATAATAGTAGTATTTGGAATGTCTATGGTTAGTTATGGTGCAACAACACCAACTCCAAAGCCAAAGCGAACTATTGGAAGCGGTGGTAAAATTGTTCAAGTAATAACTAGAACAACACCGAAAGCAACACCGAAAGTAACACAAAGCCCAATTAATACAAATAATACAATTAAGGTATCTACGCCAAAGGCACCAAAAACGAATGGTGGTACAATTGTTACAACAACTATAAAGCCAATTACAACTGTAAAGCCTAAAATTGTACCTTCTTCTAGTAAGGTGGAAGTCGGTAAGACGATTTCATTAGCTGTGGTACCAAGTTCTTCATCTTGGAGATGGAATATTTATCCTATAAATGGTGGAGCACTACTAAGTTCTACTCAAGGAACAAGCACAACTGTCATAGGGACTCAAACAGGAAAAGTTGCAGTTACTGCAGTTTCTGGAAGTACTACCTTATCAATAAATATAGAAATAACGCATAAGTTTGAGGCAAATATGTCTTCTTGGAAGTACAATGATACTCAACATTGGCGTGGATGTGCTGTTTCAGGATGTACTGATTCATCACATGTATCTAATAGAGGCAATCATATATGGGGAACAGAATGGGTATTAGATAATAAAGTGTCTGGTAGATACACTCATCAATGTACAATATGTAGTGTACAAGGTGGAGGTGTAAGATACAATGTAGAAACACTTAGTCCAAAGACTAGCGATAGTAATGTAGTAAGAACACATAGGTTTGAGGCGGATATGTCTTCTTGGAAATACAATGATACTCAACATTGGCGCGGATGTAAAGTTTCAGGATGTACTGATTCTTCACATGTATCTAATAAAGACAATCATATATGGGGAACAGAATGGGTATTAGATAATAAAGTGTCTGGCAGATATACTCATCAATGTACAATATGTAGTGCACAAGGTGGAGGTGTAAAATATAGTTTAGATACACCTAAGACAGACCCAATAAATACTAACAGAAGTGATGACGATTCTAATATATGTACTCATGCGGAGATAATTAGAGATTCATATAGATCTGTATCACCGAATCAGCATATTTTTACTGAAAGATGCGCTTTTTGTGGTAAAGCACTACACAGTGGAGTTGAAGATCATAAAGCATATTGGAATTCAGTGACTGGAAAATGCTCAAAATGTGGACAGGACTGTACGCATAACTGGGGAAGCTGGACACCTATTCAAGGCGAAATCTGTGAAAGAATTTGTAATATATGTGGATATTCCGAAACAATTAATCAGAAGACTTGTAAGCATACAAAAAAGGAATTAGTTGACTGTCAAAGTATTGATGTTAAAGTGCATCAAAAAGTTGAAATTTGTAAGCTATGTGGTAAAGAGTTTAAAACAAATGGAACACATACGTATGGTACTTTATATAACTATAATAACTATATGCACTGGAAAGTTTGTACAGCTTGTAGCTTCGAAAGAATGAGTGTTCAAGAATCACATTCTTTTAAATATGACAATGAAACTAAATGTATTTGTGGTTTACTATGTACTTCATTACCAAAACTTCAAATCAGTGTGTCTCCTTCGGAAGTTGTAGTAGATGATATAGTTACATTAAAAGCAAAGGATGAAAAAGGTGCAGATATAAAAGTTAGTTGGAAGTTTAAACAAAATACATGCAGAGCTAGCTTTTTTGGATCAGGACTTAGAACAATTGCGAATGTTAAGGTTAGAGATGAAGGTTCGGTTGTAGTTAGTGCGAGTACGCATGGATATGATATAGCCTATGTGACAATTAATGTTCATAAACATCAATGGGATGCATGGTCTAAAACAAGTACGTCACACATGAGAACTTGTAAGGTAGATCCATCACACGTACAAACAGCAAATCATACTTTTAATATAGATGGATATTGTCGTATATGCGATTATCAATGCCCGCATGTTGAATATAATTCGGAATCAGTTTGTTCAGTCTGCAAAGCAAAGTGTAGACATAAATCCACACGTGTTGACTACAAATTATTGACCGACGATGATACTAAACATATAGAAATAACTATTTGTAATGCATGTCAGAAAGAGATATCTGTTAGAGTAAATGGTCACAAATATAATGAAGAACCCGGCTTATGCAAATGTGGAGTTAGATGTGACCATGAAAATGTGAAATTCACAGAGAAATATATATCTAAATCATATGATTATCATTTGTATCAAAAGATATGTAATAAGTGTGGTATGGTAACGCAAAGTGAAGTTCAAAGACATGATGACTTTAACCCAAAAACAATAAAAGGAAAGAAATATTGTTCAAAGTGCTCACAAGTATATTTTGAAGATTCGGTAGATTATGAAGATTTTTCTGAAACTGAACATATCAAAATAGATGGATCTCTTAGAACAAAAGAAAAACATGATTTTGTTTTCTCGGATGAAGATGATTACTATCATTATTTTGTATGTACTAAGTGCAAAAAAATTAAGAGTGGAGAGCATAATTTCAAGCTTTTTGATGAAGATGTTTTGACAATTCATGAGAATATATATGTTGATTCAAATGAGCACATGACTTTATATACTTGTGAAGGGTGTGGTACTTACCGTTATCAATATGAAAGACATAATTATAATAAAGTTGTTGGGACACAAAGATTTATAGTAGAACGTCCAGATTTTTCTACTACGCTAGCTGGTTTGGCTTTTGGGCTCCCTATACCACCAAGTTTTATTCCGGAAATAAGGCACAGAATTAATTACGAATGCAAATGCGAAGGAAGAAAAATCGAAGTCGGTACTTGTGATGGAATTGGAAAATTGGAGAGAAAAGATAATAGATTTATTGTCCATGTAGATTGCTCTATATGTGGAAGTTATGATCTTGTACTTGGAGAAATTAGTGAAGAAGGCGATATGACGGGATTTAGAGGATATTAGATTCTGTGTTCTTTTCGGTATATTTTAAAAATAATTTGTTCGCAAATTGTTTAATTGTGTTATAATAAAACTGATGATAATTATCATCAGTTTTATTTATATATTTAAGGAGGAATAATAATGATAGAAGATAACGCTATCAAAGCACCTAAATCGCCATTTGCGATGAGGGAAAATGAAATCAAAGTTTTTGATGGAAAAGATGGCTACTCATCTATTGATAGAGTAGTAGAAAGAATTGACAAGGGAATTATTACAGAACTTCATTTTAAAATTGTTGAAATAATTAATACATTTGGATTTATTACTTCAAGACAGATTTATCAAATACTTAAGATAAATGGAGATGAAGAGCTTAAATCGCAGGATAAACTGAATAAAAAGCTAGAAGATCTAATCAAAACAAAAGTTATTACAAGATATTATTTTGAAAGCTCAGAAGGTAAAGGAATATATAGAATATATTGCCTAGATAAAAATGGTAAGTACTTACTTCAATCAAGAGATATAAAAACAGAATGGCAAATTACAGATAACACAAAGCCAGTATATATGATTAAAAAGCGTTTGGCTGGGAATCAGGCAATCATTGCATATATGCAAAAAGTTGGTGCATATAGGGGATACGTTGTAAATTGTAACTTATTTGCTAAACGCCAAAATACTAAGTTTTCAGCATCTGGCGGGCAAGTTGTATTAGTTAAAAATGATATCAAAGTTGATCTAATTTTTGAAGTTGTAAGGCTTTAGAAGGATTGCAACCATGCGTGAAATTTGGGCTTTAGTCAATGAGA
>JAEEHF010000140.1 GCA_016280725.1 Bacillota bacterium
AAGGCAAGTGTCATTTGGAACATTAACCGCAAAATATGGAATATCTTTATCCATTGCATAATTTACAATTTGTTCAAGAGCATCAATATTGTGCATTACTGTTGAAGGAAGTTCAACATATGTAATACATCCAGCATTGGAATATCCAGTAAGCTAACTCTCAATATCAATTTTATCAAATGGACTAATTTCTTTCCACACTGGCACATGAATTGAATTAGTAAAGAAGTCACGGTCAGAAACTTTTTCAATTATACCATACTTCTCTCTAAATTTTTTCATCGCTGTATAACAGAGATTTTCAGCTGGAGTATAATAAACACCAAAATTAAGATGCTCATCTGTTTTAAAACGAGCGCAAAGACGACGGAATAATTCTTCAATTTCTTTTGCAAGCCTCATACCTTCTGGTTCTGTATGGTCACAGCCCACAAGAATTTGCAAACATTCTGCTAAACCAAGTTGTCCAATTACAAGTGTACCATGTTTAAGCGCACTTCTAATTCCTTCTTCTGGCTTATATCCGAGCATTGTCCCGTTTTCATACATGAATTTAGCTGATTCAGCTGGTTGTGAGCAAATCCAATTAAATCTTTCAAGAAGCATATCTTTTGCATCATAAATAGCATCATGTAATAGTGTCATGAAGATATTAATAGCATCTGGTTTCTTTCCTTCTGGAATTACATTTTGAATAGCCTGAAGATGTTTCGCTTCCATAGCTAATGTAGGAAGAATAATTGTTACTGGACAAATATTACCACGCCCATCTTTTGTTTGCGGATTTGTACCTGGTTCAGCATTAATATCCGCACCATTCGCAGTTCTACATCCCATCGTACTAAAATAAGTTTTTGGGTCATTGCGATCATAGCCGATATTATTAGTCCAATCTACATTTGCATAGTTTGGATATAAACGTTTTGCAGTAGATTGAAGAGCTAATCTATATAAATCATAATTTGGGTCTCCTGGCTTACGGTTGACACCATTCATCATTTGAAAAATACCACAAGGGAAAATAGAGGTTTTATGAAGGTTACCAAGCCCCTCAATAGATACTTCCAGAAGAGCTTTGGTAATCATTCTGCCCTCTGGTAATGTACAAGTTCCATAGTTAATTGATGTAAATGGAAGCTGATTACCGCTACGAGATTGAAGCGTATTCAAATTATGATACATTCCTTCAACTGCTTGATGGATTTCTTTTATTGTCATATCTATTGCATAATCATAAACATCGCATCTTGGGTATTCATCACTATCAATAGGTAAAGTATTATTAATATGCTCGTATATAGTATCACTGAGACCACCAACATATTTTACTCCGTCTTTGAAATGTTTATAAAAACTCTTTCTTACATATGGAACCATGGTCCAGTCTAAATGAGTAGCACTAACACCACCAAATTGCTGTAAACTTTGAAGCTAGAAAATAACAGCAACAAGCTAGAATGCGGTATTTACAGAACCGGCTGGCCGCACATCGGTTTGACGAGTATTAAAACCTTCTGCTAAAAGTTTATCAAAAGGAATTGATAAGCAATTATGCATACCAACAGCATAAGCATCAAGGTCATGAATATAGATACGATTATTTAAATGATTATCGCGGGCTTTGGGTGAAATGAGATAATTAAGAGCATATTGCTTTGTCATAACGCTAGTAGCTTCACCCATACGGCCGCCGAATGAATGCTCATCAACATTTGCATTTTGGTTTTCAATATTTTTTGCTGCAAGCTTTTCACCAATAGCATCAATAAAATCAGTTTTAAATTGACGAGCAACTTCCTTTTTATATCTATATCTAATGTATGCCTTCGCTACGTCTGGTCGTTCAGAGCGCATTAAATAAGTTTCAACAAGGTCTTGAATTTCTTCAACTGTCATGCGCACCTGACTTTGTTCAACGGTACGCGCAATATCTAAAGCAATATCAAAAGCAGTATCGTTTTCATAGAGCATACCATCTACTTCAATGAAAGCCTTATTAATTGCATCAATAATTTTCTAATGGTCAAATGGCACTAATGTGCCGTCGCGTTTAATTATAAACATATAAAATCCTCCAAACACAATATCTTGTATTTCAATATATTCATTGTATCAATATATATGGTGTTTGTTTTAAATTAATTAATTACTTTTGTCCAATGCTGCGAGCCCCGTGAAGTGGGTTTTAATACGTGGAATAAGCCAGGATAAAAGTGTATTTATATCAAACTTTTCATCATTCCAGACACCAAATGGCGGGTCAATGCCGCATACAATTCTATCAATATTAAAATCTTGTTCATCAGCCAAGAAACGACGGGCTATTTCATGGCAATCTGGTTCATTCTCTCTATTTAATTGTCTATATAACCGCAATTTATCTGGAGCTTCTACATAAATTGGCAATACCTGTAAACGCTTATCCGCCTGTAAAAGTTCTACTGCTGTTGGATTAAATACACCAACATTAATTTTTTTATCTGATAAAGTAGAGAACATTGTTCCATAAAACCAATAATTAAAATCAGTTGCTTCAACCATATCTCCATTAACTACTTTCTCAGTAAATTCTTCTACTGTTAAATAATAATAATTAACTCCATCTTGTTCATTTTCACGAATGGGTCGAGTAGTACAATTTATTACTTTTTTAAATTGATTATATTTATCATTTTGTATAATTTGGTTAAGGAGCCAGTCCTTACCGGCTCCAGCTTTTCCAAATAAAGCAACTACTTTAATCATCGTCTTCCATATCTCCTAATGCTCTTGCTGTCCTTATAAAAATTTCTTTTCCATTTACTTCATCTATATGATATAAGGTATGTCCTGGAGTTGATGCATATTTCTTTGCTAAGAACGTATCTCCTGAACGAATACCGGTTACTATAATCATGCTGCCACGATTAAACCAAGAATGTTCTACCACATGGTTTTTCCCATCTTCACCAATTGCCGAAATACGTTTATCAAATAGTGCAAAATAATTCTTTGCAAATTTTACTTCAACTACACCATCTGTTGTTAATAATGTAACTGAACTTTTAATTTTATTTTTCGCAATACAAGTCCCGCATATTCTTGAAATTTGAAACAAGTTGATTGCATGATCGCCTTTATAAAAAGTTCTTTCCACTACTGGTTCTACTGGCAATTCAGAAAATCTTTTCAACCCATATCGTTCCATATCGACATCTACTAACTCATGTTCATGATAATAGAAACACAATACTTCCATTTCCCAAGCTGATAAAGAACTTTTTTTCGCATATTTATCCCATTCATCTTTAAAGATTAATTTATTAAGTTTAGTTAATATTTCATTTTGATTAACCTTTAACCATTCACGAAATATATTCATATGCACCTGATAAATTTTATCCCATGCTTTTGCATCCATAAATACTCGACCAGTATTCGTATCATAAGATACTAAGTCAATATATCCATTTTTCTCCAAAAATGAAACACATATATCATTTAAAATATAACCGCCAGGCGTTTTACATATGCTTTTAATATATTTATTAAATTCATATACTTTACGCGCAAATATCTGTTCTTCTGTTTCAATCGGAAGTAATTTATAGTTAATTAAAGTATTCATGTTTTGAAGATTTAATTGTTTCTTCTTATCACAAGTTGACCAAAGATACCAGCCCATACAAACTTTTCTATCTATCATATGGTCAAATGCGCCACCCTTAATTAATGAAATCATTGTATTCTTCTTGGGATGAACTTTATTTATAAAATCTAATGGCGATGCATATGGACGATTTTGTATAATTGCATCAACAACTTCATTTCCTACATTTAGCATACCCTTTAAACCAAACAAGATTTCATTACTATCCGTATCTGGCATAAAACCATAATCTGATTTATTAATATCTGCAAGACTAACACGAATACCGGCGCTTCTTATTGCTCCAATCGCTTTTGCCATTTTTGTATAATTAGAGCTTTCATCTTTCTTTTCGCCCTCATCATCTAATTCTTCAGATTCAAGAGAACCACTATTAACAATTAAATATGCTGTATCCCAATAGATAGGATTAAAAT
>JAEEHF010000141.1 GCA_016280725.1 Bacillota bacterium
GAATATCAGGAGTTTCAAAATGTAAATGGAGTTAAGGTTTATCCTTTATCTTATGAAGGAACAACATATCTTCCAATTCGTTCAATTTCATCATTATTTAATTCAAAAATTAAATGGGATGGAAATACAAATAGTGTTTATCTAGGAGAAGGTGAGCTAGATACAACATCTTCAAAAAAGGTGACAAATCCATCTCAAGGTACTAATGAAAATGTTAAAGTTTTTTTAAATAGAGATATTAAGATTTACTATAATTCAAAAGTACAATCATTTACTGATGTAAATGGAAAGGTAGTTTATCCTTTATCATATAACGGAACAACATATTTACCAGTTAGGGCAGTATCGAATTTATTCAATTTAAAGATTGATTGGGATAGTAAAAACTATACAGTAGTTATTGCTAAAGATGAGCAAGTTCAAAAAGAATCAAATATTGCAGTTGTTTATTTTTCAGTTACAGGTAATACAAAAACCGTTGCTGAATATATTAAAGAAGAATTAAATGCTGACTTATTTGAAATTGTTCCAAAGCAAGAATATGTTGATGCTGATTTAAACTACAACGATAGAAACACGAGGGCAACCAAAGAACAAGATAGCAAAAATGCAAGGCCAGAGATCAAAAATGATATTGATGTTTCAAAATATGATACAGTACTTTTAGGCTATCCAATTTGGTGGGGAGATTGCCCAAGAATTATTCAAACATTTATAGAAACAGGAAAGTTAAACGGCAAGACTGTAATCCCGTTCTGCACTTCTGGAAGTTCTGGTATATCTGGAAGTGAAAGTACATTAAAAACATATAAAGATATAAATTGGATGGCAGGAAAAAGATTAACTACTTCAAAAAGCGATGTCACAAGTTGGGTAAAAAGCTTGAATCTTGATTTGCCAAATGGATCAAAGGAGAATGCAGATTTGAACACAATTAAAATAGAAGTAAATAATAAAGAACTTGTAGTTGAGTTAGAGAATAATCAAGCTACTAAGGAACTAGTTAAGAGACTTGAATCAGGAAATGTTGTAGTCAAAGCTTCAGAATATGGTGGATTTGAAAAAGTTGGCTCTCTTGGATTTTCACTTACGAGAGATGATAAACAGATTAAAACAGAGGCAGGGGATATAGTTTTATATCAAGGAAATCAAATATCACTTTTCTATAATTCTAATTCTTGGAGCTATACAAAACTTGGAAAAGTAACAAGCATGTCTGCTAGTGAACTTAAAAAAGTTCTTGGAGATGGAGACGTGACACTTACATTAAAGAAATAAACTTTTGGGGACACGACAGTAAGGAGTATTTTTTCTCCATTGGGGACACGACATTGAGGAGAATTTTTTAACCTTTGGGGACAGGTCATTGAATCTAGCAAAAAATGCCTTGATGACCTGTCCCTAAAAACCTGGTGAGCAGGTGTGACTGTCGTGTCCCCAAAAACCTGGTTCTCGAAAACCTTATTTCAAAATTTGGACGATTGAGTCAACGACTATATTAATCATATGATTATAATTTAAGTCTTCGTGCTTGTGATAAGCCAATTCATGGCACAAATTATCAATCCAACCGATAATTAAATGAGATTTTTCATATATATCTTTTGTCTCAAAATGATTTGCTTTTAGAATATCTACTAATACCTCGGTTGCTTCTAGTTCAAAGTCATTAAAGATTTTGTTTACTTTTGCATCTGAATGTTTCATAGCCATGATTTCTTCATGGGCAGATTGTGATATTGTATGAATACTAATATTATTTTTTATAACTTTCTTAAAAAATGTAGATAAGCCATCAGCTTTGATGGCTTTATTTTTATACTCCAAAATTGGAAACAATAGGGAGTCAGAGTAATTTTTTAGCCCCTGTAAAAATATGTCATGCTTATCTTCAAAGTATTGATATACAGTTCCAGTAGATACGTTGCTTGCTTTTGCAATGTCTATGCAGTCAACATTATGGTAGCCTTTTTCACACATTAGACTAAAGCCACACTCTAATATTTGATCTCTTTTTTCTATTGCTCTTTTCTGAACAGGCTTTCTTAATTCTTTTTTCTCCATAAATATTTTCCTTTCAGCTATTATATTTTCATTATAGAGCACTAGTAGTGATTAGTCAAACAAAGTTGAAAAATGTTTCAAGTTTTATTGACTTCATTTTTTCGCATTTGTATAATGATAATTGAAAGTTGAAATATATTTCAATTTTGAAAGGAGAATGCATATGCTATTGAGTGAATTAAACGTCGGCCAGCGAGCGAGGATAGTTAAGCTAAATATTGAAAACAAAGAAATTCGCAGGCATCTTTTAGACATGGGCCTTACTAGAGGAACTGAAATTGAAGTAAGAAAAAAAGCACCTATTGGAGATCCGATAGATATTAAGCTTCGTGATTATGAATTATGTATTAGTAAAAGTGACTTGAGTCAAATTGAAGCGGAGGTGATTAAATAATGAAAATAGCTTTAGTTGGAAATCAAAATAGTGGTAAAACAACATTATTTAATTACTTAACTGGCATGAATGCCAAAATTGGTAATTGGCCAGGTGTTACGATTGAGAAAAAGACAGGAAAAATAAAAGGGACGGAGCATGAGATAACGGATTTACCTGGAATATATTCTTTAAGTCCATACAGCATAGAAGAAGAAATATCAAGAAAGTTTGTTTTTGATGAAAAGCCAGACGTTATTATTAATATTGTTGATGCAACTTCTCTTGAAAGAAGTCTATATCTTACAACACAATTAATGGAGCTAGATTGTAAGGTTTTGATTGCACTTAATATGGCAGACTTGCTAGAGAAGAAGGGTATAGAAATTGATACCAAAAAGTTAGAAAAAAAGCTTGGTACTAAAGTATTCAAAATATCTGCATTAAAAGAAACTGGTATAAATGATTTAGTTAAAGAAATCGATAATAAAGACGACTTAACAAGAACCAAGATTTATGACGATAAACTAGAGGAGAGCATCTCAAATATTTCAAGAGGAATAAATAAGAAGCATAGTAGATTTATAGCTGTCAAGTTACTTGAGGATGACTCAAGATTTTCTACAGAAAGTAACGAACATATTTCATCTATTAAAAATGAACTAGAGAAAAATTATGATACGGATTTAGAAGAAGTAATAGCAGAAGAAAGATATTCTTTTATTGAAAAAACCAAAAAGGAATGTGTTAAAGAAAAACAAATAGTCGAAACTTTTTCGGATAAGCTAGATAAGATATTTTTAAATAAGTGGATAGCATTTCCTATTTTTGTGGTTGTAATGTTTTTAGTATATTATTTATCCGTTGGTGTAGTTGGTACTGCAACAGTTGACTGGGTAGGAGAAAACATGGATGCATTTGGAGAATGGGTTGGAACCACTCTGGAAAATGCAGGCGCTTCAGATTGGGTAAATAGCTTAGTTGTCAAAGGAATTATTGCTGGCGTTGGTGCGGTATTAGGATTTATTCCACAATTAATTATAC
Organism: Bacillota bacterium; assembly: GCA_016280725.1. Classification (GTDB taxonomy): domain Bacteria; phylum Bacillota; class Clostridia; order TANB77; family UBA1234; genus RGIG6105. Next base: position 3,482 of record JAEEHF010000141.1, read on the forward strand.
TATTCTTATGCATATCTTTATTAGAAACTACAGGGTATATGTCAAGAATCTCACTGCTATTCGATAAAATATTTAGAAGGTTAGGTATGAGTGGAAAGAGTTTAATACCATTCATAGTTGGTTCAGGATGTAGTGTTCCAGGAATAATGGGAACAAGGATCATAGAAAACCAGGATGAAAGGGAGATGACAAGTATACTAGTTCCATTTATCCCTTGCAGTGCAAAACTACCTATTATTTCACTGTTTGCTGGATATTTCTTTGGCGAGAGTTCTGGCGTTGCATCAGCTTCTTTATATTTCTTTGCAATCGTAGTAATCATAATATCTGCATTTATACTTTCTAGGACAATATTTAAACACACGAGTAGTTCATACATTTGTGAACTTCCAGAGTATAAAGTTCCAAGTGCAAAATATGTCTTGAAGGATGTGTTCGACAAGGTTGTAGCATTTATTAAAAGAGCAGGAAGTGTTATTTTAATTTGTTCAATTGTAATTTGGTTTTTGCTTTCATTCTCATTTAAGATGGAATATGGAGTAGACATAGAAAATAGTATGCTCGCATCAATTGGTAAAACTGTATCTTGGGTGTTTTATCCAGTACTTGGACAAAACAACTGGGGAGCAACAGTTTCTGCTATTCAAGGACTAGTTGCAAAAGAGCAAGTCGTTTCTTCAATGGCAGTTATTGCCGGTCTTGCAGAAGATGTTGAAGAAGGAAGTGAAATTTTTGCAGATGGAACACCATTTGCGGGAATTACTGCGGCAGCAGCATATGCATTTATGATTTTCAATCTATTTAGTGCACCATGCTTTGGAGCAATTGGAGCAATGCAAAGAGAACTTGGATCTACTAAGAGAATGCTTAAGGCAGTTTTATTCCAAACAGGGTGTGCATGGATTTTAGCAACAATTGTTTATCAAATAGGTAGTAGAATTGAGGATGGTACTATTAATCCGGCAAATCTGGTAGTTATATTAGTAATTGCTTTGGCTGTAATATCAATTTTGTTTTCTAGATTTAAAAAAGGAAAAAATGGTTGTGCTAACTGCCCATATTGTAAGAATTGCAAATAATCTTTTGGGGACACGACATTGAGGAGAATTTTTTCTCCTTCGGGGACACGACATTCAGGAGAATTTTTTCTCCTTCGGGGACACGACATTCAGGAGAATTTTTTCTCCTTTGGGGACAGGTTATTAAAGTACGTAAGAAACGCTTTAATGACCTGTCCCTTTTTCCTCGTTTTTCGACACTGACTGTCGTGTCCCCGAAAACCTGATGAGCAGGTGTGACTGTCGTGTCCCCGAAAACCTTCCCCGAAAACCTGATGAGCAGGTGTGACTGTCGTGTCCCCAAAAACCTGGTCACCAGGTCTAACCGTCGTGTCCCCAAAAACCTGGTCCAATTTCTATTGCAATTTTGGCAAAACATGATATAATGCAAAAAAGTTCGAAAACCTGAACTTTTTAGGAGGTAAATATGTCAAAGATTGCAACTACTTGCATCTTGCTTGCCGTAATCTGCACGATTATGGTTGCACCAAGCTATGCAAGCCTTACAAAAGAGCAATCTGATGATATTGCTGAATTTGCAGTAAATTTCATTAGTCAAGGCAACGAAAGAAGAGATGAAAGAGGCTATCCATTACTTGTGTACGCACTAAGTAATAGCTGGCAAAAATGCATTGAAATTCGTAGAAGTGGCTACAATAGCGAGCTTTATCACGTATACAATAACAACTACCATAAATTAAACGGAAAATACCTAGATCTAGGTAATAAGTGGACAATGGATTGTGGGGATTATGTAGCATATCTATATCACCAACTATTTGATTTGGATTTAATGAATCATCCACAAGAGGATCCTTGGCATATTAAGGATATGTATGCTGATGCTAATAAAGGGGCAAACAGTCAGTTTTTTGAGTTCATTTATAAGAATGTTCCAATTGCAAGCATAAATGAGTCAAAGCTTCAAAAGGGAGATGTTGTTCTTTACTTTGGCCCTAGGGATAACCATGGTTTGATATATGTCGGGGAAGGAATGCAAACAGCCCATGCAAGTAGAAATGGCATTAAATATTCAAAGAATCCACCAATACTAGGATTTGAGGTTGTTACACTAAATAGATTCTATAAAACATCTACAGTAGTAAGTATAGTTAGAATTAAAGATGGTGTAATTCCAGTAGATATGGTTGCAAATTCAAAAATTACTTGGCCAGATAATGGCGAGGAAGCCGTTCTTACGACTAGACTTGCGGAGATTATCAAAGCTCAAGAAGAGGAATTATTGAGACTAGAACAACAAGAAGATGAAGAAAACATCGTTGTTGAATCAAAGTATATAGAGATAAAAGTTCCAGTAGATAATGGTGATGATGGCACAATTTACATAGAGAAAGAGATGGTAAATTGGCTTACAGACGGACTTAAGAAGCTATATGCTCAAAGTGAAGAAAATAAAGAGGAAAAAGCCTAGGGAAATAACATTTCCTAGGCTTTTTATTGTATAATTATTGAAGAATAAAGCATAAAAGAAGGTTAAATAAGCAATTCAAAAGTGAAAATTTTGTTTGCTAGGGAACAGCGCAAAAGCCTGCAAATGCCTAATTTGGTGGTTGATTATATAGAAAAACCTGCTATAATTATTTATGTAACGTTAACATAGTGCAATTACATAATTACAAAAGACAAATCTAGGAGGTGTTCCTATGAAAAGATTTTTAAAATTGTTTATAATTCTATCACTAACTTCTTTAATGATTTTTTCAAATGTTTATGCAGCAATAACTGAACAGCAAGGAAACGATGTTGCAGAGTTTGCGAAGAAGTTTATTGAAGAAGGGAATAATAGAAGGGATGAAAAAGGATTTCCTCTTTTAACATATGCATTAACAGGAAGCTTTAACAGAAATATCCAATTAAGATCAGATGGATATAATGGCCGAATGACATACATTAAAAACAATGGTTACTATATTTCTGGTGGAAGATATCTTGAACTTGGAAATAAATGGGCAATGGATTGTGGGACAACAGTATTGTTCATGTTAAAAAATACTCTTGGATTTGAAATACTAAATGGTTATGGAGAACCATGGCATGTTATTGATATATATAATGATGCTGCTAAGGGTGCAAACAGTAAATATTTTGACATGGTATATAGAAGCGTTTCAGTAGGTAGAATTGATTACTCAAAACTTCAAAAAGGTGATGTTATAGGATACTATACTTCTCATGGAAATCATGGAATGCTATATCTAGGTGATGGCTACATAGCACATGCTAATAGAGATATGATTAGAAGCTATGGCAATAACAAAATCTCTGGATTCCAGGTTAACAAATTAAACCATTATTTCTTATCTGGAACAGCAGTAAGTGTAATGAGAATTAAAGATGGAATAATACCAGAAGATTTAGTTGTAAATGGTAAGATTACATGGCCAGATACTGGTGAAACGGTAGACTTATTAAATAGAACAGTTAGTGTTGATCAAATAGATGAAATTATAGATGTTGCTGAAAGCAGTGACAATGGAATTGTTATTCCAGAATATACATTAGAGGATTTATTAAATAAGCAAGAAAACTCAATAGCTGCTAGAGAGACAACTTCATATTTGACAGATTTAGCACAGATTAAAAATGCTGCTCAAAGTGCAGTTCTTACAAGATTAAGTAATAAGTTTATAACTTCACAGCTAAATTTTGAAAGCTCAATAAAGCCGGTTTATTACTATAGCCAGTACGTTAATTCAAATGTTAAGCTGGCAAGCTTATAAAGATATGATAATCACCCGAAAGGGTGATTTTTTTGTGCTCTTGATTCTCTCCCTTGGGGACACGACATTGAGGAGAATTGTCTCTCCCTTGGGGACACGACATTGAGGAGAATTTTCTCTCCTTTTGGGACACGACGTCGTGTCCCCAAAAACCTTGTGAGCAGGTCTAACCGTCGTGTCCCCAAAAACCTGGTCAAAAACCTGCAAAAAAGTGTTGACAAAAGGGCAAAAGGCGTGTAAACTATTCAAGGTTTACAGATAAGAAGTTGAAAGGATGTATTTTATGGATAAAAATATAAAGCTAAGTATGCTTCTTGAGGTATATGGCAAGTTACTTACACCTAAGCAATATGATGCAGTAGATTTCTACTATAACCAAAACCTATCACTAGGTGAGATAGCAGAAAATGAAGGCATAACAAGGCAGGGCGTAAGAAAAAATCTACTAGAAGGTGAGAAGAATCTTCTTGAATTTGAAGAAAAGCTTCACTTCTTGGAAGAAAAGCTTGCTAGAAATAGCATAATAGAAGAATTAATAAAAGAAACAAAAGATATAAAAGTTAAAGAAGAACTACAAAAGTTACTTTAATTAAAGTTTCATTTGTTTTGGAAGGGAGCATAAAATGGCGTTTGAAGGTTTAAGCGATAAACTTCAAAAACTAATTGGCAACCTTAGAGGTAAGGCTAGAATTACTGAAGAAGATGTTAAAGAAATTACTAGGGAAATAAAACTTGCACTTTTGGAAGCTGACGTTAACTACAAAGTTGTTAAGGACTTTACAGCGTCAATTGCAGAAAAAGCAGTTGGACATGAAGTGCTAAAGAGCATAACACCAGGTCAGCAAGTTGTTAAAATTGTACATGACGAATTAGTAAAATTGTTAGGTAGTGAAGATGCAGAATTAAATATATCTCCAAATCCACCAACAATTATAATGCTAGTCGGACTTCAAGGTTCTGGTAAAACAACAATGTGCGGTAAGCTTGCAAACTTACTTAGAAAAAATGGCAAGAATCCACTTATGGTTGCATGCGATGTATATAGACCAGCCGCAATTGATCAGTTAAAAGTTTTAGGAAAGCAACTTAGTATTCCAGTATTTTCAAAAGAAGGTACAAAAGACGTAGTTTCAATCGCAAAAGACGCATTAAGAGAAGCTAATTCAAAATTAAACGATGTAGTATTAATCGATACTGCAGGACGTCTTGAGATTGACGAAGTTCTTATGACAGAGCTTAAAAATCTTAAAGCCGAAGTTAAACCTAGTGAGATTTTGCTTGTTGTTGATGCTATGACAGGACAAATTGCAGTTGATGTTGCTGACACATTCAATAAAGAAATCGATATCACAGGCGTAATTTTAACAAAGCTTGATGGTGATACTCGTGGTGGTGCAGCGCTATCTGTTAAAACTGTTACTGGTAAATCAATTAAGTACATAGGTACAGGTGAGAAGCTAAGCGATATTGAAGCATTTCACCCAGACAGAATGGCAACACGTATCTTGGGCATGGGAGATATTTTAACGCTTGTTGAAAAAGCTGAAGAAAATATCGAAATGCAAGAAGCAATTGAACTTGAAAAGAAGATGAGAAAATCTGAATTTTCACTTTCAGATTACTTAGTTCAACTTGAAAAAGTTAACAAGATGGGTTCATTTAAATCAATTCTTGAAATGATAGGTGTTTCAAATGTCACACCAGAGCAACAAGAAGCGATGGAAAAACAACTTACTAAAACAAAAGCAATCATTCATTCAATGACAGAAGCTGAAAGACAAGATGTTACAATTCTAAATGCAAATCGTAGAAAAAGAATTGCAAAAGGTTCTGGAACATCAGTTCAAGATGTTAATCAGCTTGTTGGCCAATACTCAGAAATGAAAAAGCAAATGAAAGCAATAATGGGAAATAAAGGACAGCTTTTGAAAATGGCTAGAAAGTTTGGAAAGGATATAGATCCTGAGGAACTAAAGCACTTTAAAATTTAAACATATTTTGTCGATTTCTGCGTTAAACTGCGTGTCGGTAATCCTCAACGTGCAAGAGCACGCCTCCGGTTACCTCACTTGTTTGCCTTGAAATCAACTAAAATCTGTTTAAATTTGTTCAAAGCTAAAGCGTAAAAAATAACATATTATATAAATTTAAGTTCGGCAAGAAATTGCAAAATCGTTGCTGAACGTACATTGAGAGGAGGGGAAAAACAATATGGTAAAAATCAGACTTAGAAGAGATGGTGCAAAAGGAGCTCCTTACTACAAAATCGTAGTAGCAGATGCTAGATATCCAAGAGATGGTAGATTCATCGAAGAAATTGGTGCATATGATCCAATGAAAGAACCTGCAGTTATCAAATTAGACACAGAAAAGTATGAACAATGGGTTAAGAATGGAGCTAGACCAACTGATACAGTTAGAGCACTATTCAACAAAGCATCAAAGTAATTAAAACTGCAAACTAAAAGGAGGAGCATTCATGGAAGAAATGCTTAGACTACTTGTAAATGGTTTAGTTAGTGAACCAGATAAAGTAGTAATAAACCAAAGAAAAGAAGGTAATACAACTACCTTAGAACTTAATGTTGCTGAAGGCGACATGGGTAAAGTAATTGGTAAACAAGGAAAAATTGCCAAATCAATTCGTACACTTATGAAAGCATACGGAGCAAAGTTTGGCGAAAAAATCAATGTTGATATTATAGACTAGGAGAAGCGATGGTAGATTATTTTGAAATTGGATATATCAGCAATACTCATGCATTAAAAGGTGAACTTAAAGTTCGTAATTATTCCTCAAACCAAAAACGTTTTGAAGAATTAAAATCAATTTTGGTTGAACAAAATGGTGAGTATACTAATTATCAAATTGAGAATGTTAGATATCAAAAAGATGTTGTTCTTTTAAAACTTAAAGATGTTGATACTATTGAACAAGCCGAAAGACTTAAAGGGCATAGTATCTTTATCGAAAGGAAGGACGCACCTAAGCTTTCTGAGGGCTCATATTATATCGCAGATTTGATTGGCCTTGAGGTATTCGAAGATGATACCCTTGTTGGTACTCTTGAGGATGTTTTCACGGCTGGCGCTGCAGATGTATATGTAATCAAAAGAAAGGGCAAAGACGATTTGCTTTTACCTGCTCTTAAAGAAGTTATTTTAGATGTCGATATTGAAAACAAAAAAATCATGGTAAAAATTCCTGAAGCACTAAAATAATTAGGAGGGGAACAAAATGAAAATAGATATATTAACTTTATTTCCAGAAATGTTTACTCCAATTCAAACTAGTATTTTAGGAAGAGCCATAAAGAATAATCTTTTGGATATTAATCTAATCAACTTTAGAGATTTTTCAAAAGATAAATCAAAGCATGTTGATGATACTCCATATGGCGGAGGAGCAGGGATGGTCATTAGTGCTGAGCCTGTTTATGATGCTTATATGTGTATTAAAGAAAGAGAAAATGCCAAGGTGATATACATGTCACCTAAAGGGAAAACACTTACGCAAGACATGGTCAAAGACCTTTCAAAAGAAGAACACCTTATTGTGATTTGTGGTCATTATGAGGGAATCGACGAAAGGCTAATTGAAGAAATAGTTGATGAAGAAATCTCGATTGGCGACTATGTACTTACAGGTGGAGAACTTCCATGTATGGTTATGGTAGATAGCGTTGCAAGAAATCTAGAAGGTGTTATAAATGGTGAGTCAGTTAGTGACGAAACATTTTCAAATGACCTTTTGGAGTATCCGCAATATACAAGACCAGAAATATTTAATGGAAGAACAGTTCCTGAGGTTTTAATTTCTGGAAATCATGCTAAGATTAATGAATGGCGAAAAGAAAAATCGATTGAGATTACAAAAGTTCGCCGACCAGATTTGTACGAAAAGTACATTAACAAAGAAGAAAATAATTAATTATAGATATTTTGAATGCTTGATTAAATCATCATTCAAAAAGAAAGGAGATAACAATGGATAAGATTAAAGCAATCGAAAATGAACAACTTAGAAAAGACGAATTAACTCTTAATGTTGGAGATACTGTAAAAGTATATAACAAGATTAAAGAAGGAAACAAAGAAAGAACTCAGGTTTTTGAAGGAACAATCATCAAAAAACAACGTGGTGGTTCTAACGAAACATTCACAGTTAGAAGAGTTGCTTATGGAACAGGAGTTGAAAAAACTTTCCCAGTTCATTCACCAAGAGTTGAAAAAGTAGAAGTTGTAAGACGTGGTAAAGTAAGACGTGCTAAACTATACTATTTAAGAGATAGAGTAGGTAAAGCTACACGTGTTAAGGAAGATATCGTTGCTATGAATGCAGCAGCTTCAAAAGAAAATAACGAAGAAGAGTAATATTTTTATTATTATAAAGCCATCTATATTAAATAGATGGCTTTTTATATTGACATCTCTTTTTTGAGATTATAATATCTTTTTGAGCAATTTTTATATAACTTCTCTGAAGATAATATGAAAGGAGAAAAAGAAGATGAAAATCAGAGTAATTGGTTCAACCAAGCCAAACTACACTCTTCCTAAGGAAGAAGCGATACTGTTTTCTGGAAGAGCTGCGGGTATTTGCTATTTGCCTGATACTGTCGAGACTTTGTTTGCGGAACCTACCGAAAAGACAACTAAGAGAGCTTCATTTAACATTAAGTCTGGCCATCATAGCGTTTTTGGTCATCCGACGTACAACTTGATTTTGGAAGATGTTCCTAAGATCTTGGCGATGATTTTAAACAATGAAAAGATGTATAACACATCTGAAAAGTCTGCTAGGTACACTCGTATGAAACTTTCTGGCGAAGAACAAACTCTTTACGATAAATGGTTAGAAATTTTTAAGAAGAGGATCTTTGAAGTATATCCAAATTTTGATGAAAAGCGTGTGCTTAAGCTTGCTCAGGAAAATGCAAGATACTTGATTTCTGTGTTTACTCCTTCTACGGTTATGGAGTATACAGTTAATTTCTGCCAGCTTAATTACATTATTAATTGGGCAAAAGAATACATTGAGCACGAAGAAGATAACGACTTTACAATCAAAGTGAAGGAAATACTTAGAGATTTTCTTGGTGCTGTTCCGAATTTGGAAGTAGAGGGACTTGATTCAAAAGTTAAGGGTAGAAGCTTTTCTCTTTTTGCCAAGAGAACTAGAATGGAAGAGTTTGGCGAAAACTACTGCACAACGTATCTTGCTAGCTTTGCTGAACTTGCGCAGGCACAAAGACATAGAACTCTTAGCTATGAGATGATGATTCCTTCCAAAGAAGAATATTTTGTTCCGCCAATCATTAGGGGAACAGAGCTTGAGGAAGAATGGCTTAAAGATATCTCTTCGCTTGGAAAGTACTTCCCACAGGGAAGACTTGTTCAGATATGCGAACGTGGAACTATTGAAAACTTTGTTCTTAAATGCATGGAGCGTCTTTGCGGTGCTGCACAGCTTGAGATTATGGAGCAGACAAAAGCTACGATGCAAAAATATCTTGAAGAATTGAGAGATGCTCCGGAGCTTTACAATTATTTGCTTCCTTATAGTAAGGGTGCAAGATGTACGTTCCCTGGTTTTAAGTGTACATCGCCATGTATTTTTGGCGGTAAAGATGCAATGAATAGAATTATTTAATTGCTTGTGAAAAAATGGGGATGTTCCTCTTTCGAAGAAAGAGGAGCGTCCCCTTTTTTTACAAGTAGTTTTATTTTTAAATTAATTGAAAAATTATCCAAAATATGTTATTATATATTTAACCCTACAAGGTGCGACTTTTTTGAGTTTTATTTAGAACCAACAGTCTAAGAATTGGGAGTATTGGTCTACTTGCATGGCGTGCATGCTTACATATTCTTTATAGTAAGAAGCCCATTAGTGCTAGTGC
>JAEEHF010000142.1 GCA_016280725.1 Bacillota bacterium
AATAACATTTACAGTATAATGAAAGAGTTAACGTTAAGTAGTAATAAAATATTCGAACTTGGAGAATATATAGCCAAGTTCCTATTAGATAATGGATTAAGTCAGGAAAATGACCTTGTAATAAAGGTTAGCAAGGAATGGCTAAAGAAAATTGATGAAGATTTATACTATAGGAATAAGCCAAAAGGAGAAGAGTTTGTTCCATCTGATAATGACGTTGTAGTTAAATTTGAAAATCTTAATATTATTTTTACAGTGGAAGAAAAAACGGAAGAGGAATAACCCCTTCCGTTTTTTATGGTCTTAAATTCCTTCTGCGAATCTTTAAATCGTCCCATCCAGTTAAGTCTTGTATCTTTTTAAACCAAGTTTTTTTCAGTTTGCTATGATATGCATCCCCGTTAAAGAAAACATATTTCAATTTCTTGACAATCTTCTCTTTTTCTAATTCATTATATAATCTTATGCAATCAGATTCATTCTTGCATAATACCATATTAAGTTCATATGTGGTACTAATTAATAATTTATTCCTATATACTAAAATCTGTTTAATATTAAACTTATCCACGTTATTGGCAATTAAATTTTCATATATCCAATTAAAGTCTTTCCTTTGATATACTGGATGATAGCCATATACCCAAAATGATTCTTCCTTGTCATAATTGGCTCTTTCATATACAATCCAGTTATCATCGTTAGTTTCAAAGTTAATTATTTTACCATCCCCGTCTTTTAATTTTGTTAATTTTTTATCCTCATCATTCCTTTTTATTATGAATAATTCATAATTGGCATCAACCAATTTGCCAATATTAATATATCTTACTGGAAATCTAACATTTTTATTGTCTTCAATTAACTCTTCGAACTTCTTGTTTACAGTATATTCTGACGCACAATTGTACAAGTCCTTTATCTGTTTGCCATTACTTACTAAAATAATGCTGAAAACATTGCGTTTTGGTTTTTTTGACATTTTTTAACGTATTTTCTTTTGTTTTTAATTTATTTTTTGTATATTTGCATAGAAGTATATAAAATATTTGTTAAAATTAATTAAAATAAATAGATAGGTATATGGCAAAACTTTTTGAGACATCAGCCGATATTATTGAACTAGCTGAAAACAAGTTTGATGAAACCACATTGTCTGACCTTGGCATTAACTTGAAAGTGATTTCAACTGCAAAGGCAAAGACAATACTAAAGGTACAGAGAGCAAACGCAACAACCAACTTTATAACCAAGAAAGATATTATCTTGACGGTTTATGAAGAGGCATTTGACAGATTGACAGATGAACATAAGAATCTGTTAATGGAAGGCGCATTGAGCAACATATCATATGACACAGAAAAGGATAAACTCAATGTGGAAATGGACTTTGCAAAGGAAATCTTCAGGATGAGGCGTAAGTATCCTAATTACGTTGATATTGCAGAGGAATCATACATTGTCATTGAGCAAATCGAAGACGAAGAGAGACAAAGAAAGGAAGCAGCAAAACTTGCTAAAAAGGATAAGAAAAATAAGTAAATAAAATATAATAGGTAATGAAGGATAAGTTAATTCACGTATGTTTTGTCATTGACTCTAGTGGTTCAATGTCAGGAAGTGAGGGTGATGTAATCGGCGGATTCAAAAAGACAATTGATGAACAAAAGGCAGTTAAAGATGGTGAATGTATTGTTTCATTGTATGAGTTTGCAAGCAATGTAAAACAAGTTTATCTTGGCAAGAAACTTGATGAGGTAAAAGACTTGGATTACACAGTTGGCGGAATGACTCGTTTGTATGATGGAATTGGAACAGCAGTAGATGACATCGGTAAGTGGCTCTCTAATATGGATGAAGCAGAGAGGCCTAGTAAAAACCTTATTGTCATCATCACTGATGGCGGAGAGAATTCTTCAACAGAATACAGATTGAAGGACATCAAGGATAGAATCAAGGAACAGACAGAGAAATACAATTGGGATTTCATCTATCTTGGAAATGACCTATCAGATGCAAAGGATGCTGATGACATTGGTATTAAGTATCGTGGATTCACCACAAAGAAGAAGTTCTACAATAACTACGATGTTATTAGCACAGGACTTACAGCTTATAGATGCGCAGCTACAGCGGCAGATGCTACATTAGCATTTGATGCAAGTATCGAAAAGTCAATGACAGCACTTAATGAGGAATATAAGGCTGATACTGGCATTGACTTGACAAATAGTGGCGATAAAACCTCTACTACTGAGAAGAAATTCGACAGTATGGATTTTGACGAGTTCAAAAAGAGGTTTGATTATAATCAATGGGAGTAATACGTACTCCCATTTTTCAACTTTTTTAGTATGATTGATTTAATACTGGGTGATTGTAGAGAAGAAATAAAGAAACTCATTGATAAAGGAACTAAGGTAGACTTAACGATAACTTCCCCACCATATGATAACGCAAGGAGTTATGAGGGTGAGGTTATTTGGGATTTCGACATATTCAAGCAATGTGCTGATTTATTATATGAAATAACAGCAGATGGCGGAGTAGTGATATGGGTTGTTAATGATTCAGTTATCAAGGGTTCTGAAAGCGGTACGTCATTTAGACAGGCATTATATTTCAAAGATATAGGATTTAATTTGCACGATACAATGATATTTCAAAAAGCAAATTATGTGCCTTTAACTCATAATAGGTATGAGCAGTCATTTGAATATATGTTTTGTTTCTCAAAAGGCAAACCAAAGACTTTTAATCCAATAAAGATACCTTGCAAGAATGCTGGTAAGATAGAATCCTATGGCAGTGGTAGAAGGTCGTTGTTGGATAAGAATCAAGCAATGAGAGCACCAGAGGGAATTACCTATATGGCAACTAAAGACACTAAATATCACCCAAATATATTCACATATACATTGGGAGGACAGAAAACAGGACACCCAGCAGTATTCCCAGATAAGTTGGCTGAAGACCAAATAATATCTTGGTCAAATGAGGGTGATTTGGTTTTTGACCCATTTATGGGTTCAGGAACAACTGGTAAAATGGCGGTATT
>JAEEHF010000143.1 GCA_016280725.1 Bacillota bacterium
ACATGACAGAACAGAAGTTCAGACCTTTAGATATTCTTCGCAACAGCATGCTGAGCAACGAGACAGTCAAGTGTGCTGAAAATCTTGCGCTGATGTATTCCTTCTATCAGTCATGCAAACTACATGGAGGGAACTTTGAAGAATACATGAAAAAGGCGCTTGCTGTTATGACAATGAATATGGACAAGATTATTTTCGAAAAAAAATAAAAATGGGACCATCATCGGTTTTAAGTCCCATACAATTTCGAATGAGGTTTTAGATGGACTCATGCCGTGGAATGAAAATTTTAAAAAATAAAATTTCTAGATCATGAGGTCATTATGGAGCGTTTACATAGAAAAATGGAGAATAGATATGAAGGGTAAATATTTGCCATATATTTATATGAACCAATTCAGACTATTTGTGGTTTGGTTGATGATTCAAAGAGCTAAAAATAAACATGATATTTTTGCTGATATAGATCGTTATATTAAGCTAGATAAATTAGATTGCTCCACATATATAGGTTACTGTCTTCTTATGCTCAGAAAACCAGAATTTTGTTCACAAGTTGCATGGAGGTTAAAGCAAGACAGTAGGTTGAAATCAACCATTTCGAAATTATTATTTAAGGGACAATGCTCTCTATATATAAACACAAAGGATATAGGGCCTGGATTATATATACAGCATGGGTTTTCAACTATTATATCTGCGAAACAAATTGGCAAAAAATTCTTTTGTAATCAGCAAGTGACTATTGGATATGAAGGAGATCTTTCACCGATTATTGGTAATGATGTTAGGGTATGTGCTGGTGCGAAGTGTATCGGTGGAGTTTATATCGCGGATGGATGTATAATTGGTGCTAATGCTGTTGTAGTAAAAGATACAGAACCAAATTCTACTTTGGGGGTACCAGCTGTCCTTTTGCGTTACCACTGATATCATGAACCAATTTAGAGCAGGTGTAGTATGAAAAATATTGATAAATTATTGAATATCTGGGCAAAATTTTCCGTTTTACCTTTGAAAATGTTAAAGAAAAAGAATCAAAAAGGTTTAGCTACCGAAAAGCTTTTTATTTCTTTATCAAAAAAGGCAGAAGAAGAATCTAATGTATTTGTGTCTCATTTTATTAGACCAAAGTTTAATATTTATGAAAATGATTTACCGGATTTTCAAACGAATAGTCTTGCAATTGTTATGCAAGGACCGATTTTAAGAGAAAATAATTTCACTTTAGAAACGTGTAAATGGTATAAGTCTATAAATAAAAACTATATTATTATAGTGTCGACTTGGAACAATGAAGATGATAGTTATTTAGAAGAATTTCGAAAAATAGGAGTTGATGTAGTTTTATCTGAAAGCCCTAGAAATGGAGGATATGGTAATATTAATTATCAAATTGTCTCTATGCAATCGGGCATTCGATTTGCTACCAGTTACAAAGTTGACTTTGTGTGCAAAACACGTACTGATCAAAGAATATATGGGAAATATAGTTTTGAGATGATTATGGACTTGATAAAAGAATTTCCTGTGGCTGTAAATAATAAATTGACTAATCGACTTGCCGTTTTAGCCACAGAATATGGAAGTATGTTCGAACCGTATTACTTTTCCGATTTCTTTTTTTTAGGGAAATCCTCAGACATGAAATTGCTCTTAGATATCGAACTTGATAATAGAGATAAGTTCAATCGGATAGGGCTAAGTCGATATGATGTAGTGGAAAAGAAGGCAATAGCGGAAGTTTACATACATAAGTCTTTAGCTAACAACATTGATAAAAATTACGGAAACTCGATAAAAGAATATTGGAAATATATACAAGATAATTTGATACTATTTGACAAATCAACAATTCAATTATATTGGCCTAAATATGATACAAGATATTGTGAACATATTAGAAATGGTGTTTATTCAACTCTAGAGCCTAATGAAAAAAATAGAAATGCTAATTTCAACTTTTCATCATGGCTATGCCTTGTAAAGAATCAGCTTGAGTATAAAGAAGAATATGAAAATTATTTGAAATTGCCGCTATAATTATGAGAGGCCTTCATGAAAATAAGATCCTTAAAAATAAACTGCATATTAAATGCAGTTCGATCTTTGTTGACTGTTCTATTTCCAATAATAACAACTCCGTATATTACTAGGGTTTTAGGAATTGAGAACATTGGTAGATATAGTTTTTCTTATACCTTTGTTAGCTATTTTATTTTATTAGCGGCACTTGGAATAAATAATTATGCCATTAGAGATGGTGCAGCATTAAGAGAAGATATAAAGACTCTTGAGAAATTCATTAGTGAAGTTTTTTCTATTAATATATTTTCAACAATTATTTCCTACATAATAATGTTCTTTATTCTTTTTACAGTTGGAAAGTTTAATGAGTACAAAGAAATAATAATCATTTTGAGCGCACAGATAATATTTACGACGATTGGAGTTGAATGGATTTATTCTATATTTGAAGATTATTTATATATTACTATTAGAAGTATTGCTTTCCATTTGCTTTCAATTGCACTTTTGTTTCTAATGGTTAAGACAAAAGATGATACAAATATGTATGCGTTTGTAACAGTTATATCAAGTGTTGGCGCAAGTATTTGGAACCTTATCAAAGCGCGGAAATATGTCAAAATTAAAATCACTCTACATTTGAATATAAAGCAACATATTAAACCAGTTTTGTATATTTTTGTAGCTAATGCAGCTGTAATGATATATGTAAATGCGGATAATACAATATTAGGTTTTTTAACATCAGACTATAATGTTGGTCTATATAGCTTAGCTACTAAAATATATCATGCACTTAAAACTATGCTCTCTGCGTTAGTGGTTGTTTCAATTCCAAGATTATCATTTTATTATGGAAATAGCTTAATATACGACTTTAATAATACGCTTAGCCGGATATTCAATTTAATGATGACGTTTGTTTTTCCACTTATAACAGGTGTTATCATATTGCATAAGGATATAATTTTATTTTTATCTGATGAATCTTTTTTAGAAGCGACCAACTCTGTTGTTATTCTAAGTGTAGCAACGTTGTTTTGTATGTTGTCATATATATATGGACAATGTATTTTAATGCCTATGCGTTATGAGAAAATAACAATGTATGCAACAATTTTAAGTGCTTTAATGAATATTGCATTAAATTTTGTTTTGATTCCAACGTTAAAACAAGATGGCGCTGCACTTACCACTGTCTTTGCTGAAGGATTAGTTTTTGCGATCTACTGGATTTACATTCACAAACAAATCAAAATTCAAAATAGTGCCAGTACTATATCAAAAACTCTTTCAGGATGTTTTCTTATTTTTTTAATATGTTATGTTATTATGAAATTTAATTTAAGCAATATTTTGGAGATTATTCTTTGTACTATCATTTCAGCAATTGTTTATTTTTGCTTTGAGATCGTTGTGAAAAATCAAGTAGTGATTTCGATGTTTAGTTCGATAAAGAATAAACTCATAGGAAGGAGAGAATAATATGTCAAAACCGCATTTAGTTATGCCAATGGGAGGGGCGGGATCAAGATTCTATAAAAATGGTTATATGCAGCCTAAACCGTTGATAGAGATTCATGGAAAACCGTTTTTGTATTGGTCAACGATGTCTATAATGAAGTATATAGACGTGAAAGATTTGACATTTGTAGTTCTCGAGCAACATATAAAGGAATTTCAGATTGATCGTGTAATTTATAGTTTTTTTCAAGATGCAAAGATCAAAGTGATTTCTGAGGTGCTTCCAGGGCCTGTATTTACAGCATTGCATGGAATTGAAGATATCGATGACAGCGCTCCGGTTATTTTCAATGATTGTGACCACATGTTCAAATGTAGTGAAATGGTAACTGCGTTTAACGAAGGATTTACAGATATAGATGGAGCACTCTTGACATTTAAATCAAATGAACCGCAGTTCAGTTATGTACAATATGATAAGGATAATTCGGTTGTTGGTACGCTTGAGAAGCAAGTAATAAGTGATCATGCAATATGTGGAGCCTACATTTTTTCAAATGTTGGACTATTTAAACAAATGGCAGAAGTATATATTAAGGATTGTCCGTATAATGAGTGCTTTATGAGCGGTATTTATAATGTAATGTGTAAAAAAGGTCTTAAAGTAAAAGATTATCTGTTGGATTACCATGTTGAGTTTGGCACACCGGAAGAATACAAGGAAGCAGAAAAATCAGATTGGTTTGATAAGATATAGGAATGAATACTAACAAATACTTTCAACAGGAGGGGGGAAATGAATATAACAGATTTAGGAGGCCACTCTGGCTGTAGTATATTGTTGTGCGAGACAGAAGACAATTTAGTTTTCGTAAGAAAAATATCAGGCAGCATTGGATATAATGAGCGTTTAGAAAGTCAAGCCAAGAAACAAAGTGAGTTTCGAAGTGAATTCGTAAAGGCACCGAGGATTATTAGTACAGGTTATAAAGATGGTCTATTTTACTTTGATATGGAGTATATAGCCGGCATAACGCTCGCTAAATATATGAACACCATTCAGATTGGAAGAGTAAGAGGATTAGTAGATTCGATAGTTAGAAGTATTGTTGCTTCAAGAAACGGACAGTTGGAAGCAAAGGAGGATATTTTTAAAAAAAAGATCAAATCCTTAACAGACAATCTGAAAAGAAATGAGAATAAAACTGTTAGTAGAGCACTGAAATTGCTAAATAATCATAACTGGTCAAGATTCACACGAACATTTTGTCATGGAGATCTCACATTAGAAAACGTAATAGTAAAAGATGGTCAATTGTATTATATAGATTTTTTGGACTCTTTCTATGATAGTTGGCTTATGGATATAAGCACTTTGATGCAAGATGTACAGACAATGTGGTCATATAGGTTTAATGAAGAGCAAAATATTAACACTTTACTCAGGTTAATTGTTTTCAGAGATATCCTTATGGATAAAGTAAAAGAGATGGTAGGTAGTGAATACATAGAAGTGTATTACGCTCTCTTGTTAAAATTAATTCGAATCTATCCTTACACATCTGACGAAAGGACACTTTCTTTTCTTGATGAGAAAGTAAAGTCTGTTATGACAATTATCGAGGAGAAAGCTGTATGAGAACATTAATTATTCCATGCGCTGGAAGCAGGAGAGTAGAAGGAAAACCATTATATTTGAATTTCCACCCCAATGGGGAGCTATTAGCCATAAAAACAATACAAGGAGTTTTTCCTGAGAACTATGATCGTATTGTATTTACAATACTTAAAGAGGATGATGAAGTCTTTGATGCCGAAACAATAATTAATAGTGCTAACAATAA
Organism: Bacillota bacterium; assembly: GCA_016280725.1. Lineage (GTDB taxonomy): Bacteria > Bacillota > Clostridia > TANB77 > UBA1234 > RGIG6105. The sequence goes on from JAEEHF010000143.1 coordinate 5,337, forward strand.
TCGCTATCCATTCGAATATATAAAACTGAGTAATAAGACTTCTGGACCAGCTGAAACAATATATAAAACCATAGATAAGGCAGCCATATTAGGCGAGTTTGCAGTCAGAGATTCTCACGCATATATCAAGATTAATCATGATATCAGAGGTAACTTTATTGCTGGTCTGGATTTGACTAAATACGAAAGCCCAATTGAGAATTTAAGAAGCAAAAGTTTTATAACATTGAATGAACAGAATCGTGTGTTAGACGTTGTAGAAAAGCATTTTTGTTCTGATATTATTTCTACGGGACTATATGGGTTTAAGAGTGCTGATGATTATGTGATGGCATATCGTCATCTAAATGACCCAAATTATCCATTTTTAAAGTTATATTTAAGTCACGTTATCTCCTACTTGATCGGATATAAACAGAGAGTTTTTGTGGCCGATATGGTTACAGAGTTTGAGGATTGGTCTTCCAAGGTGGCATGGCAGAAGATTCAAAAATCATACGGAACATGTCTCTTGGATTTGGATAAGATCAAAGAAAGAGACGGGAACTTAAGTGAAAAGACGATAGCTTCCCTTCAAGATCTTAGTCTTAAGGGAATGCGTTTTATATTTTTTACGTCGAACGCGATGAATACAGACGAATATGAATCATTACTTAAAATAAAAAAGATCAATTTATTAAAGATAGTAGATGGCTGTACTCATTCGAAGATAAGGACATTGATCCAAAGCGAAGACGAACTGACTCAATTGGCATTGGAGGTATAGGATGAAATTAATAATGGTTGATTTGGATGGTACTTTATTTGATACCAAAGAAGTCAACTATAGGGCTTACAAAGAGGCGATTGAAACATATGGATTTCAAATAGATCACAAGTACTATTGTGAATATTGTAATGGTAGACACTATCTCGATTTTTTACCGCAAATTACAACTAATGACAAGAACATTCTTTCAGATATGCATAATAGAAAGAAAGAAGCTTATTCGAGATATATTGGGTTAACACGAGTTAATTTTCAGCTTGTAGAACTATTAAAATTATCTAGAGCTGAATATAAAACTGCACTAGTTACTACTGCTTCAAAGGAAAATACTTATGAAATTCTAGAGCACTTCAACTTATTAGACTTCTTTGATTTGATATTAACTCATGATGACGTAAAGAAAGGAAAACCAGATCCTGAAGGGTATATAACAGCGATGAGAAGATTTGGGGCTAGTCCTGAAGAGTGTATTATTTTTGAGGATTCCAGGATAGGCATAGAGGCGGCGGAGAAAACAGGCTCGACGGTTTTTGTGGTAAGAGGATACAATTAGCATGGGTGATATTCGCGAACACGATTCTCCGCGATCATCAGGAGCTGAGCACATATATCATATTGCGCACACTTTCGGACGAACGTGCGTTACTATTCACAGTCCCTACAGAGCATAAAAATCGATCAATGCCATACAAGGAAAGGTTACTCGGAGGTTTCCATAACGGGAACCTCTTGGAACCTCTTGAGTTGGTAAGGTTGAGATTTTATTGGTCTGGAGGAGTTGTGTTGAGTTCCGAAGAAACCGGCGG
>JAEEHF010000144.1 GCA_016280725.1 Bacillota bacterium
ACTACTGGGCAGGGAACCGGATATATCGGTGGACTACCAGCCGGTAAATATACGATAAAAGAAACAAAGCCCGGAAAGGGATACACGCTGGACGAAACAGTTTATACAGCTGATGTGTCTCTTCCTGTTGCAGGAACATATATATATAAAGGTGTAGATTACAGTGCTGTGTTTGATCCGGCTTTTTACAAAAGTAAATACTCGGATCTCTCTGGGTTAAGTAACGATGGCTTGCTGAAACATTTTGCAGAACATGGTCTGAATGAAGGTAGAAGAGCATCCGCTTATTTTGATGTAAGCTATTATTCCAGAAAAAAAGGACTCTCAAATTATGATGCATTTAAATACTATGTTGGTTTTGGAATGTACAGTAATGAGAGTGCATCGCCTGATGATTTTCTGAATCAGGAAATGACGCCCGGAGTTTATCAAAATAGTACTTCGAAGCCTGTTATTATTTCGGCTGAAAAGCCGGATGGTTTTAGGAATGGACTATCAATAGAAAAGTATGATAAATATTCCGGTAGAATGACTGTTGAAGGTGAAGGAAGTCTGGAAGGCGCCGAGTTCGAAGTTTCTTATTACGCAGTTGATACACTTGAAGGAATAGAAGAAAAAGAACCTGATAGCGTGTGGCATATATCTTCTATTAAAGTTGAAAATATGAATGAAGATGAGAATGAAGATGTAAATGAAGAAACAGACGAGGGAGAAAAATACGTTGCAAAGCTATATACCGATAGCGATGGAAGTATATTTGTTCCGTATGGAGTAATCAAGATAGAAGAAACTATGGCGCCAATTGGTTATACGATAAACAATGTCGTTTATGAAGCTGATGGCGATTCAAAACCGGAACCAATTTTTATTCTTGTGAATAGTGAGAATACATTTTCAGGAAAAGTAAAGGTTTATGATGAGGCTATAAGAGGAAATATAAAGCTTGAGAAAAGAGACTATTCAGATGATAAGCCAATGTCCGGTGTGGAGTTTGAAGTTAAAAGTAATAAAACCGGAGAGTCTATTATAATTACTACTGATGAAAATGGATTTGCTACTACTGCAGGTTTATGGATGAGCTGCACAGATGATGGTGAAGACGTAGAAAAGAAGGAAGGAGTCGGTGCTCTTCCTTATGGCGAGTACACTGTTACAGAGTTAAGATGTGAAGCGAATAAGGGAAAGCAGCTTGAACCGCCTATGCTTATTAGGGTTGAAGAAGAGCTGACATATGATGTATATGATCCATCTAATAATGAACCTATAATAAGAAATGTGCCGCTGCCGGAAATAGGAACAATGGCCCATGAAAAGGATAGTGAGCTTGATACGATTGCTCTGTCAAAGGATGTCACATTTGTCGACACTGTTTCATATAAATATCTGAAATCGGATACGGAATATACCTTGCTCGGAAAGTTAATGATTAAAGATGAAAACGGTAAAGTGACCGAAATGCAAAAAGACGGAAAAAGTGTGACTGCTGTAAAAACATTTAAAACAGAATCCGGAAATGAAAAGAGTGTTTACGAAAAAAGCGGAAGTGTTGATGTTGTTTTTGAGGGAATTGATGTATCAGGACTTGAAGGAAAATCACTGGTGTTTTATGAATATCTTTATCTGGGAGATAGCACGGATGAAAATAACGAATACGAAGGTTATGAGGATGAAAATATCTTTCCGGTTATACATGCAGATGATAATGATGAAAACCAAACACTGCATGTAGCAAAAATCGGTACAAAAGCCCATGGAAAGAATTCGGATTCAAATACCATAACAAGGGGTAAGGATACTGTTATAGTTGATACTGTCAGATATGAAAATGTTTCAGTTGGTGAAACTTATGATATAGAAGGAGTGCTTTACGATAAAAAAACCGGAGAAGCTATACTTGTGGACGGAGAAGAGATAAAGGGTAAAGCTTCTTTTACGGCAGAGAATGGATCAGGAGAAACAGAAATAGAGTTTATCTTTGATTCGGAAAAGATAAATGCAGCTTCAATTGTTGTATTCGAGTCTATGTTTGATACAAAAGGAAGAGTAGTGGCAGAACATAAAGATATAAATGACGAAGATCAAACTATAGTAATAGAAGAAAAGACGGTAACCAAATCTGAAGAAAATGAAGATTTGGCTGATACCGAAAAAGCATCTTCAGAACTCTTGACCGGAAAGAATCCGAAAACAGGAGACAGCTTCACAGCAGTGGTAAGTATTATATATATGATTATCTCCGGAATTATAATAGCGTTAATAGTGTATAAAAAGAGAAATAAAAAGGATGAATAAAAAAGAATTAAGAGAAGAATAAAGATACACTTTAGGTAAAATTCTGGCGTTAGAAAAAGGGGATGTCCAGTTCATTATGAACATCCTCTTTTTTCAATCTGTTTACGTTGCAAACGCAAATGCAACGCAAATGATTTCGTTGCATTCGTAGCAAAAATATATAGCAATGTATCTCGGCAAAAAATAAAAAATTGTCGATATACATTTGAAATATATATCAAAATCACCTATAATGTATCTCGGCAAAAATTAAAAAAATTGCCGATATACATCATATATAAAGAAGGTGATGATATGCCATGGTATGATAAAACAGTAGAACATTTAGAATCAGATAAAGTATATTCACGTAATTCTTTAATATCTTTACTCAGAACATATAATCCAGATGTAAAAGATTCTTCATATAACTGGGCTATAACTGGAATGTTGAAAAACAATATTTTAATCAAGCGTGGATATGATGAATATTCCTTGTTTGAGGGTGATATTAAGACCAATTATTCACCTATATATTCTGAGTTAACTAACATGATAATGGCAAATATAAAAAATAAATATCCGCTTATAAAATTTACAATTTTTGAAACAGTCATGCTAAATGAGTTTCTTAATCATTTGATTGCTCAGAATACCATATATATTCAAGTTGAGAAAGATGTAAGTATATTTGTCTTCAGATATCTTCGAGATGAGGGGTATGAAAATGTACTTTATCATCCTTCAAAACAAGATCTTAGTTTATATTGGAATAGAAATATGATTGTTGTAACTAATCTAATATCCGAAGCGCCTATTACAGCAACTGATTCTCATAGTATATGCCTAGAAAAAATGCTTGTAGACATTATAGCAGATAAGTGTATTTCAGCCAGTTATAGTATAGCGGAATACAAGGATATATTGAGCCAGTCACTGAGTCGTTATAAATTAGATGTAAAGAAAATGCTTAGATATGCCAGAAGAAGAAATAAAGAGGAATATATTAAAAATCTTATTACTAACGAGGGTGCGTAAAATTGCTAGTAAAAGAAAACTACACAAGAGAGCATATACAGATTCTGCGTGATAATACAAAAACGGATCCATCATTACTAGAAAGAACAATATTTGCATTTGGATTACTTGAAGCAATACGTAAGGTTGGGTTAAAATTCATCTTTAAGGGTGGAAGTTCATTACTTCTTCTATTGAAGGAACCAAGAAGATTAAGTACAGATATAGATATTATAGTTGAACCAGAAACCAATATTAATAAGTATATAGAAGAAGCCGGAAAGATCTTTCCTTTTGTAAGTGTTGAAGAGGATATCAGAAAAGGAATTAACGATATTGAAAAACGACACTTTATGTTTATATTTGAATCGCCTCTTAATGGAAAAATGATAAATATACTGTTAGATGTAGTATTTGAAAATAATCCATATAAAACATTAGTGGAAAGACCTATAAGGAATGATTTAATTATTACAGATGGTAATGATGATTATTCAGTTAAATTACCGGATATCAATTCAATTCTTGGAGATAAACTTACTGCATTTGCACCACATACTACTGGAATTGAATTTGGAAAGAATAAAGAGCTTGAGATAATAAAGCAAATGTTTGATTGTTGGACTCTTATACAGGATTTTGATAATTTTGAGGCTGTGAAGAATGTTTATGATAATGTTTCGACCATAGAAATGGGATATAGGGGAATTAAAGGAGACAACAAGCAGATTATGCTTGATACAATAAGAAGCTGTATTTGTATCATAGCTCGTGGAGCGATAAACTATGAAGAGTATAAGTACTACTCAATGGGAATAGATGCTATAAAGGGACACATATTCAAGGGTAAAATTAATGGTGAAAATGCTGGATTTTATGTAAGTGAGATTTTGTATTTTGTTACCTGTTTATTAACAGATACGATATACAAAAAAATTATAGTTACTGATACTTCAAAAATAGAAAAAATTAAGTTGAAAGGAAGTAAACAGTTAAATTATTTACGAATGGTAAACATTAATGCATATGCTTATGCAGCTGAAGCATTTCGGTTACTTAATGATAATGGCTATTACCTAGATGGAATAGAATAACCGTAACTTCTACTCATCGTGGGTAGAAGTGGAACAGAATAGCGACAGAAGCGGGACCTGATCATGAAGGTCTCTTTTCTTTTTTCATCTATTTACGTTGCAAACGTAAATGCAACGCAATTGTTTTCGTTGCATTTTCCTGTTTGGCAAATTGTCGAAAAACACGAAAACTGCCTATAGTTTCCCCAAAGTATATTTTTAATAAAATATCGAAAGTTTGGGTTTTCAAAAAATATAGGTTAATACCAGAAAAATGGGTTAAAAAAAAGATTGTAAAAAAAGTTGAAAAAAGTTAATAAAAGTTGTTGACATAGAAAAACAGTTTTGCTATTATAGACAAAGTCGCCGATAAAGAGCGGCTACTTTTTACGAGCTTGAGCAAATAGATCAAGCCTTGAAAATCGTATATGGAGAGGTATCGAAGTGGTCATAACGAGGCGGTCTTGAAAACCGTTTGTCCGCAAGGGCACATGGGTTCGAATCCCATCCTCTCCGCTCTAACTAAATAAAAGTTAGTTCCT
>JAEEHF010000145.1 GCA_016280725.1 Bacillota bacterium
GATAAAATTAAGGGTCAGGCAAGATTTGATGCGACAGGTGAACAAATCTTAACATTAGAGATTGCTAAAGGATATATTGATGTAGATAAATTTGAATTTAGGGTTACAGATTGTGCACCTGGTGATGCTCTTTGTGGCGGACCTTCATATAATTGTGAAGCCTACCCCGATGACCCAATGTGTAGAACTGTGTTAATCAATGGCAACCCCGATATGCCAAAACTCCAGCACTTCACAGTATTTGACGTACGAGGCGTTTTCTTGGGTGTGGTTAGTGGTTATACCCCTGAACTAGCATCTGGCTTCCTTAGATTGCCTCCTGGCCAGTACTTGCTTAAAGCAGATAACGGTACTATCTATAAGATAAAAAAATAATAATATATTGAATTGTAACTGAAAATTTACTATATTGTGGTGAATAGAGATATTCACCACTTTTTTATTGGAGAAAAATAAATGGCTTATAAATTTGAAATGACACCGGATAGAATGAAATTTATTTACATTTTTAACGATACGATGTCTAAAATTAACCAAAATGAAGTAACAGAAATTGTAAATAATTCAACAGGTTTTACAGACGAAGATAATATAGAATTTGAACGAAAGAATTTTGATACCAAAATTTATTTGGATAATAAAGATACTTTTGATAAAGCAATAGAAATGGGTGGTGAAGTTGCGGTATTAAATATGGCATCATTAAAAAATGCTGGTGGTGGTGTTCGTATTGGTTGTAAAGCCCAGGAAGAATGTTTGTGTAGAAGGAGTAATTTATATCCAGTTCTTAAATCATTTGTTTACCCATTACCAAAGATTTCTACCATTTATACCCCAGGTATTTCTGTAATAAAAGATAACAAATATAATTTGTATGAAACTCCATATAAAGTAAATGTGTTGTCAGCTGCCATGTGTAAACTACACGAAGGTGATGTGTTCACGAAAGAACATTGTTTGATTGCTAAACAAAAGATTGAACATTTATTGAAAACCGCATTACATTTTAACCAAAGAAAACTTGTATTAGGTGCTTGGGGTTGCGGTGCTTACCATTGTCCGCCAGATACAATAGCAAAAATCTTTAAAATCGTATTGGATGACCCAATGTTTAAAAATCAATTTGAAGAAATTTGTTTTGCTATTTTAGACTGGCAAGGCAAAAATTATCAAGCATTTTCTAAAGTATTCAAATAATCATAAATACAATATGATGAATTTCAAAGAAGCAAAACAATTCCTTAATGAAAATGGCTTCTATTTAGTTGAAGCCCAAATTGAAAATCAAGACAAAGCATACCAAGCACTAATGACATTGGCACACAAAGTCAATGATGCAGGCTATAAATTGTATGTGGTTGGTGGTGCAGTTAGAGATAAATTGTTAGGTAAAACACCTAACGATTATGATTTAAACACCAATATGCCTGGTGATGAATTTCTTGCTTTATCCGACCCTGGTACAGGAAGAATAAATCACAGAAGAATTAAAGATATTGCCCATATCGTAATTGATGGCGAAGAATTTGAATGTTGTGTACTTCGTGAAGGTGATGTAGTTCAACAACAGAAGAAATGCGACATTACTATTGGTGGTTTGATTTGGGATCCGCTAACAAATAAGGTAATTGATGCTACAGGTTACGGAAAACAAGACATTAAGAATAAAGTAATTAGAATTACTGACTTTATGAAAGACCAAATGCTCCGCGGGCGCCAAATTGAAATTATGTGGCGAGTATTTAAAGCCTATGCTCAATTTGGTTGGGAAATTGAACCTGAGAGTTTGGATGTCATTAAGAAAATGATTGAGTTTAGAGATGGCGAAGTACATGTATTTGAACTCCTTAAAGAAAAGATATTAACATTACCACACAAAGAGAAAGTTTTTGCTTTATGTAAAGAACTTGGAATTTATGAAGATTTATTTGGCGAAAATCCTAATAAATTATCTACTGGTAGTAAAAACTGGACAAAGAAAGATGTTACAGGTATTGATTTAGATAATTATAGAAGGAACAGATAATGCCAGTTGGAATGAAAACAATTATTAGTGACCGAGCAAAAAATAAAGGTCAAGAAATAAATGTAAAGTCATACTATTTTGAAAAAGGTATGAAACCATTGGCAGTAATCTATGGTTGTTTTTCACCATTTACAGGTGCTAATGGACATGGTAGATTACTAGAAGCAGCCAAACAAAAGGGTATTAAAGATTTCTTAATTGTTATCCCTGGTAAGACAGTTTCTTATGACGATGATAGAAATATGTTTAACAACAAACAGAAACTAGAAATCGCCATGAAAGGTGCTACCGAATTGGGTTATAATGTTGTAGATGGTTTTGTAAATTCTACACAGACAGACCCATATAGATTACTTCGCGGTATTGCCGAACATTACCCAGATCGTAGAATTGTAATGGTTTGTGGTCCTGATAGAGCAGATGATTATTCAAAATACTGTGTACCATATAGCAAAAATTATGTTGCTTCATTAGACGATGGTAAGAACGAAGCAAGTAAATTTGAATACATTGTTTTGGAAGATAGAGGTGCTTCCGAAACATCTGGCACAAAAGTTCGTCAAGCAATTAGAGATAATGACGAAAAAGAATTTATAAACTTGACCGGATATTCTCACAAGATGTGGGAATGGTTAAGAAAAATGGCTACCGAAAACAAAGAAAATGCTGGTGTTAAGGTAGATTTAAACCAACAAATTACTAAAGGTGCTAGAAAGGGTATCAAGCATTTATACAACCCAGGTAATGCAGCTGAATTAGACGCATTAGGATTTTTAGATTTAGTTAAGGAATTAAATAAGACTAAAGGAATTCTTGAAAACGAAAAGAACATTAGTATTACAGAAAAAGCAGATGGTACATCTTTTTGTTTTGGCCTTGACAATGAAGGAAAATTCTTTACTATGAAATCTAATGGGGCACCTAGATACTCAGCTAATGAAATTATCAATAGATGTTTAGCAGGTACCGAACAAAAACAAGGTAAAGCAATAGTAACCATTGATGCTATGAATACCGCTAAAATGTTTAAGAAATTGGAAACAAACAAAAAAATTCAAGCCATTCTTAAATCATTAGCAGAAAAATACGAAACAATTAAAATCACTACTGAAATGTTATTAACTGGTAGTGGTATGATTAACAAAGAAACAAATCAAATTAGATTTGTTGGCACTAATTATGACATTGATAAATTGGGTACTTTTGGTACATTAGTTATCATTAATGTAACAGATGTTTACGATAATCCAATTCCAAATGCTAATTCAATTATTGAAGAATTATGCGAATGTACTACCGATGAATTAAAAATTGAAAATACAAAATTGGAAAATGTAAAACCAATTAACATTTCTAGTGAATTAAAAACTATTAACAAAGAAATTAAAAAAATAGATGATGCCCTTAAAGAACAACAAGGACTATCAATAGAAGAAGTATTATCTAGTAAAGATAGAAGCAAAAACGCACAAGCATTGAAAAAGAGTGTTAAAACTGAAATCAATGGATTACAGAAAATCTTGAATGATGCGTTGGATAATGCTTTAAGTGATATTGGTGGTAAATGGGGCGAAGATTACGAAGGAAGAGTTTTCAAGTTGGCTAACGGTCAAATGGTGAAAATTACATCTGATAAATTCAAGGAATTTAAATCTAAACATTCATTAGATTTTTTGGATAATAAGACTCAACCATTCACCGGTGACTGGAGTAAAGAACTTGATAGCATAAAAGAGAATACAAAAATGAAGAATTTTACCGAGTATTTAGTTGAACAAACTAATCCTGTCTTAACTGAAAAATTTGTAGGAAATGATTTGGTAATGTATAATTCATCTAAGGATGAATCATTTGAAAGATTTTTCTTTGACAAATCATTGAGATTTGCTAACAATGCTGGAAATATGTATGGATTGGGAATTTATACTGTTCTTGAATTACCAAAAGATTCTGGCACATCATTCTCTGATAAAGTAAGAAATAATCTCTATGGTTCTTATGTTTACGAATTAAAAGCACCTAGTGATAAATTCTTCTACTTCTTGTATGACTATTTCGTTAAATCCGCATTGTATTCTAAATTAGGACAACCTACCGAACAAGAATATATCAAGAAACAATTTGAATACTTTGAAATTCAAATGCCAAACGATGAAGAATTGGAAGAAATGACTCCTAGTGAAACCATTAAACCATCAGGTGCAGCATTCAAATTCTACAAGTATATGCACAACATTTATTATCAAAGAAAGGACGGAACATTAAATTGTCCTATTACTGGTTTCGTTTATTTTGGTAAGAATGATGGTTATGTTGGTGTAGTCTGGGCTCCTTATAGATGTAAACTAACAAGAAAACTTGTAGATGGTAAATGGAAGAAAATCAAAGATTATAAGAATGACGAAACCGAATTAGACGATGTTGAAGCAAGAATCTTTGATGGTCATAAGACCGAAGAAAAAGAATATGTTTATAGACTATTACAAGCATATCGTGGTGAGAATGTACCTATCGGTAACATTGTGAACATTTGTATTCACGATGACAAGACATTTGATTTTACATTCAAAGCCAACAACCCACAAGCAGATGCTTACAGACATTGTTATTTAATCATTGATAACAAATATATGGATAAAATTTTATCAATGGGTTATAGAATTGGAACACTTGATGGTTGGGTAAAGATGGGTGATAGTACACAGGCTAAAGAAACTAGAATGTATTTACCTAGTGAAGCACCTAAAGAAAAATTACCAATGAGAGTTACAGAAGGTATCTATCTTACTGGTATGCCAGTTACAGATAAAGAAATTGCCGCTTGTAAACGAATTAAGATTGGTAATGGTTCATTAGTTATTAGAAAATCCGAAATCTTTACTGATGACCTTGGATTTGAAAATGTAGAACTAAAAGATTGTATTGTAGATGATGATTGTTACGATACTGTATTAGATAAATACAAATGTATAGACGATAAAGGTGAACTTAGAATTATAAAGAAATCCGAATACGAAGCACAAATTGCTGAAAAAGAAGCTGCGAAGAAAGCCAAAGAAGAGGCTAAAAGACTAAAAGAAGAAGAAAAAGCAAGAAAAGCAGCCGAAAGAGAAGCAAAGAAAGCAGAGAAAGCCGCTAAATCTAAAAAGGTATAATATGATTGGTAAATTTACAGAATGGTTAAATGAAAATAAAATTTTGGATGAAGCAAATTTCGCTGTCAATCCAAGTAAAACAGATGAGAACGACCACAAATCTACTACCTATTTTGAAATGACTTATTTGGAAAAGATTAAGCAAACATTGTTATCAGGTCAACCAGTCTTTATAGATGTGCCAAAGAATGTTACAAAAAATGAAGTATCTACTGAAAACTATGGTTATTTAACTTTAAATGATTTCTATTCAAAGAAATTACAAAATGCTTCATCATATCAAGAATTTTGTAAAGCAGCTAATCCATCTAAATTAAAAGTTCGTGGATTAACTCCTGCAGATTTCGTAAATCATATTTGGAAAGGTTCATTTAGTAATCGTGGTAACAGTTCTTCTCAAGGTGGTATCTTTGAAAAATTGCTTGTAAAAGCATTCCACCAATACCAAAATGGTGAAGAAGTAGAAGCAAAATACAAAGATGCTATTGTAAAGATTATTAAACTAATTGGGGTTAATCCTAAAAAATTTGCTATGTGGCATGTAGAAGATAATGGTAATAATCGTTCAAAACGATTGAATAATTTGTATGTTAATCTTGAAAATGTTAAAGATGTTTCCAAATTAGATTTTGATACTGAAGAACATGATATTGGAAAAGTTGTTACAGATGTAACAATTACTTCATATCCTAACGAAAATAATAAGTTCTATCTTTCATTGAAACATGGAAATACAAATGAAATTGTAAATTTCGGTGCTGCTAAAATTAGACAAGCATTACAAATGTGTTACGATGATTATGTTTCTAATGGAGAAACAAAACTAAATCCTTCACAATTCTTAAAAAATTATTGTAAGGTTTTTAACTTGGATTTGAATAAATTATTAGCAAGTTTTGATTTCGTTTCTAATAATAAAAACCCACAACTAGAAACATTTGATAAATTGTGTAAATCAAAATCTAAAAGTAAGGGTGTTGTCTCAGCTCAATTATCTAAATTGATTGCCTATTGTATCGGGTATGGTTATATATACATTCACGATTTAGGAAAAGAAATTGAAGTAATTGATTTGAGAACTAATGATGATTTGGCAAAACTAATTAAGAAATACTCCGGTAACTATGAAGTTAAATATGCTTGTGATACTGGAACAAAGACAGTATTTGATTTCAATTTGTGTAGTGAAAATGACAAAAAAGACATCTTTATTCCACAATCA
>JAEEHF010000146.1 GCA_016280725.1 Bacillota bacterium
AGATGCCGCCGAACACGGCTACGACCAGCCCCTCAAAGAATACAAAGCCGTCTGCCTCGATGCCGCTTCCAAAGGCACGGTCATGGTCTCGCCTTTCATCTCTCGCGATGAGCAGGAAGTGCTCCATGCCCTCCTTCATGACAATCGCTATATCATCTACCTCTCCGACAACGGTTTCGGCAATTACTTCAAACCCTCCGACCTCCTCTTCGATGCCGTTGCCGCAGGCCGTCTGCTCATCCTCTCTCCCTGGACGCACGATCCCGATAAACGCACGATCACTCGCGCCGAGTGCGTCGCCCTCAATCAAATGGCAGAGGAAATCTCCGCCCGTTGATTTATGCCTCTTCTTTGTATTACGTCGGCTAATTGCCGACACTTATCTGCTATTCCCTTTTGATTTCGCTGCAAAATGCAGATATTAAACAGATTGTTGTCTCAAAATTTGTTTATGTCAGAAAAAAGTAGTAACTTTGCACTCGAAAAGTAGCTGTGTAATTTTTTAATACTACACTAAATTATTTGTCGAAAGTTATGAACAATATGCAGTATGAAGATTTAGAGCGAGTTTACAAACTATATGGTTATGAATCTCGTGAAATAAATGGAGTTCATGTGTATGAATATAAGCATGGACGTTATTTTGGCGCGGACATTTATTCTCAGGACTCCAAACCTTCTCAAAAAATTATTGAGATTGAGAAGATGTATAAAAAGCAAGGTTTTGCTACAAGTATAAAGAGTTATCGCAGTTTATCAGAATTGGAAGTAGATCTATTTAGAAGCTTTTTCCATGCAGATTCTTTTAAATTCCAGTTACGACGCAGATATGAAAACTTTGTGAATAGACAGTTAAATGGTTTGCCAGACAATGCTAAATACGAATACATCAATGCACCATATCAATCAGTTTTATATGAAAATGATGGAATCATACAAGGAGAACAAGAGTATGAAATATCGCCTATAGACAAAGTTATAGATGCGTACAATAATTGTGCAGGGCCACTATTGACAATAATCGAAGCTGCTGCTGGATATGGAAAAACATGTACTGCCTATGAAATCGTCAATAGGCTTTGCCTAAGTGATACAGATTGTATCCCCTTGTATATTGAATTGTCTCGAAATCGTGAAGCTCGCATATTTAAGCATGTACTTCAAAATGAAATCGAGTTGCAGTTTCAAAATGTCGTAACCTCAGAAGTCGTAAGACATCAAATTATTGAAGGTCGTATACCCATAGTAATTGATGGTTTTGATGAGTTATTATCAAAAGATTTTTCTACTGATTCAACAGAGTTAAGAGACGTAGAAAGTATGTTAAATACGATATTGGATTTATTAGTTGGAAATTCTAGGATAATAATCACCTCTCGAAAAACGGCTATTTTTAGTAGTGAAGAATTTAATTCACTAATTGATAATAAAATTCATCAATATCATATTTTAAGGTTGACTTTATCGGAACCAAAAATTTCAAATTGGTTAGATTCTTCACGCATCCAAATAATTAACGCCCATAACATTCCAATAGATAGTATCAGCAATCCTGTCCTATTGGCATATCTTAGAAATATATCCATTCCGGAGTTAAAGGAGATAAACAGAGAGAATACTATCGTTGATAAATATTTATCATTACTTTTGGAAAGAGAACAAGTTCGTCAAAATTTGCGAATGACAAATGAAACGCAACTGAGGATCTTTAAAAAATTGGTTCGGTTCATGTGTGAATTCAATATAAAAGCAGACGAAAAAAGTATTATCAAAGAACTGATTCAAGAATACAATACAGAAATATTAACTAAATATATTGATGACTATCCTGAGTATCCCAAGCCCACATATTCGGAGTTAGCGGATACATTGTCTAATCATGTTTTATTGGATAGAAAAGCGAATGAGAATATTGGCTTTATTAATGACTTTGTATTTGGAACTCTCATTGGAATGAATTTTGAAGATGGAAAATTTATTGAGCACTATAATACAACAGAAATAGCTAAAATGATAACGGAAGACTTTGCAAATCTTGCCGTAACAGCCTATAGAATACAATCCGCGGAGAAGAAAAATAAATTATGGAAAGAATTAACAAATATTCCTTTTAAATTTAGTCAAAACTTTTTATTTCAGAAAGACATATATTTGTGTGGTAAGCCTTGTGAGAATAACTACAAGAATACAATGATTACTGATATGGTTATTGATTCCGTATCTTTTACTCAACTAGGATTGTTCACAAATGTTGTTTTCAGTAATTGTATTTTTAATAATTGCAAATTTAATAGATTCTCATTTAGTGATTCTGGTTTCGTGAATTGCACACTGAATGATTGTATACTTGAACCTATTACTGAAGAGATAGAACAAGATGTTACAATGTATATTATTAGCTGTAATTCTAATAATGATATTGATAGTGAATTATATAATGACAATACTGTAGAAGAAACAGAACAAGAAATCGAAATGAATATAGAAATGCAGATTCTGCAATGTTTCTTCAAATCTCATGGACATTTTAGTGTTATGAGGAGAGTCACTTCAATTCGTGAGTCTTTATGCAGTTACAGCCGCAAAGAAATCTCTAAAGCAATCGAAAAATTAAGAAATTCCAAGTTAATAGTTGTAAATGGAGATGTGTGTTACATTCAAAGAGAAGGTATTGCTTATTTTAATAAAAACTTCCAAAAATAGAAATCGATAATATTATGCAAAATACTAGTCTTAATCTTATAGTTAAAAGTCTTCATCAATCAATCGAGGAAGAATTACAACGAGTTGGTATTCAATGTCGTGTGTTTTCTAGAGTCAAAGCAGATGATTCGTTAAGAGAAAAAGTTGAAAGAAAAATAAGGGAAAACAATGGGAATCCGTATTATACTAAAGAAGGAAAAAAGATTCAAGACATTGTTGGGGTTCGTATAGTTACTTATTTCTACGAAGATGTTGATTTGTTATGGGATATCTTCGCTAAAATGTTTCAAGTAATTGATACAGCTACTGCCGAAATAACGGAATCTAATTTCCAACCCTTAAGAAAGAATATGGTTTGCAGGATGCCTGAGAAAGAGAAACAGATATTACAAGAATACGTAAAATCTATACATGATGAAGTCTACGATGTTATTGATTCTACATTTGAAATTCAATTTCGTACTATATTATCTGAGGGTTGGCATGAGGTAGATCATATATTAAGATATAAATGCAAAGATGATTGGCATGATTTATTGCAAGAAAGCAGAATGTTCAATGGAATATACGCAACCTTGGAGACTAGTGACAAAGCATTAGAAGCCCTTTTTGATGATTTAGCTCACAACCATTACAAAAGTGGGAAGTGGAGTGCAATGTTACGCTCTAAATACAAAATGCATTTTTCGCACGGAGATTTATCTCCAGAGTTAAACACATTACTTGATGAAAACCATGATTTTGCAAAGTTTTTATATCAGTATAATAGACATGATTTGCTAGAATTTATAGCATTGTCAAAACTTAATATTATGCTATCATTAGATAATCTTATATATATCGTATATTCCACAAATAAAGACAAAAATCCTAATATATACAATGCCAAATTAGAGGAAACTATCCCATTAAACATACAAAATGATATTACAAATTCAATTGCACGATTTAAAACAATAGGTGGTGTAAAATAATAGGACTCTGCTATCAGGGAATAAGGTATTTATTATTACTGTTATGCAAAGATATTAAAACTCGCAGCCTCTAACTGCGAGTTTTTCTTCATTTCCCCTGCAAAATCCACTTTCTCGAACGATTGTTGCCTCAAAATTTGCCTACGTCAATATTTTTTTGTACCTTTGCACCCGCAAACTCACGCTGGGGTGTCTGCATACATATCACAGGTGAGGGTGCATACATAATTAAGGCGTTTGCTAACGCTTGTTTTGGACTGATAGAAACGTAGGAAATTTCGAATTTAGTTCTCGAAGACAAGTAATAGTAGAT
>JAEEHF010000011.1 GCA_016280725.1 Bacillota bacterium
CATCTACAAAGAACTTATCAGGCCCCAGGCTTGCAAGCTCCTCCGGTGTTTTTACACCATTAAGCTCAAGGTACTCATCAAATCTGCCTGTATTATTCTCAATTTCATGTATGGCACTTTCAAGTCTGTTCTTCTCAAGCTCAAGTGCAGTCTTCTCAAGTCTTCCCTTTTCAAGCTCAAGCGCGTCCTTCTCAAGTCTCTCACTCTGTAAGTCCTTCCTTGGATCAACCTTAACAACATTTTCGCCATTTAATCTCTTTGTTACTTCTTCCGCTGGTGTAACCTCAAGCTGCTTTGCTTTAAAGTCTACCCTCGCCTGTGCAAATTCAGTATCTGCTGCCTGTGTTGATGCATATACTTTATTTGCCTCATTATTAGCATCGATCACCTTCACCATTCCGATGCTGAGCATCCCCATCATTGCTGTTGCTGATACAGCTGCAATTACGTTTCTCTTTGTCTTCTTCATAATTTTGTCCTCCTTGACATTTGTTCTTAGTTTTTTGCTCTTTATTTTCCTTACACTTAATATTACGGAGGAAAAACATAAAACCTATCACTTTTTTCAAAAAAAATTTTTTTCACATCAAGTCGCAATACGGACTTGACTAAGGCGCTGCATCCGCACTGGCTCTTCGAGGCGGTCGATGCGGGCTTTACCATTTACAGCATTAACAAAAAATTGGCAGATGAAGCCAAAACCTCATCTGCCATCATGTTTTTTTATCAATTATCCCACTCGCCCGACTCAGAAAACTTATATGTTCTACCACCTATACTCTTGCTACCAGTAACCATCCCACCAGATGTATCAAAGTAATACCACTTTTCTCCAATCTGATACCAACCTATCACCATACCACCAGACACATCCAGATAATACCACTTTTCTCCAACCTGTCGCCAGCCTATCGCCATAGCTCCACTCGCATCAAGGAAATACCAAGTTCCTCCATCATTTATCCATTCGGTAGCCATTGATCCATCAGATTTTAAATAATACCAAAAATGATCTTCCCCAAGAAGCCAGCTGTTTTCTCTCATCACACCCGTTTCAGAATCAGAATAATACCAATTATCATCTACCTTGTACCAGTTAACATCCATATATCCATCTTTATCAAAATGGTACCATTTGTCTTCAATCCGCTTCCATGAATCAACATAAAGCCTTCCATTTTCATCAGATAAAACCCAATCACTGGCGTCCGTTTTTACTTTATTCCTAGAATTCTTAAACCATGTATTAGATTCCTTATCTCCTTTATTATATAGATACTGAACCCCTTCTATATTCTTAACTTGTTCTCCATAAAGCCTGCTCCACTGATCATATTCATATACAGATCTCATGGATTCAATTTCTTCATCTGTGCAATCTGGATTATTCTTTTTTAACTCTTCTTTTGCCTTCGCCCATTCTTCATCACTAACATGGTACTCGGATGCAGGAACATATGCAGCCTCAGTAACAATGTATGGCTTAAAAACTGTTAATACCATCATTAAAGCCAGCGCCAGAATCATTGTAGTTTTTTTATTTTTATTAAATAGCATATCAAACACCCCTCTCAAATATATATTCTCTTCCTAATTCTATAATATACTATCCGAGACTATTTGTGTCTATCTCCAATACGATCCATACGCAACAACATTGCTATTTAAATTTGACACAACCACATATCCATAACTTGACGATGCGTGAATCATCTGATTATTGCTTCCATTTATTTTACCAACATACATCCCAACATGTGAAATATTTGATGTACTCGAGCCAAAAAAAATCAAGTCACCAGGTTTTAAACTAGACCAAGACTGAGTTGAAACACGTCCGTTATACTGATCCTGTGCTACACGTGGAATTGAATATCCCCTAAGCGAGTGAATAGCTTGTGTAAAACCAGAACAATCCACGCCGGTAGAAAGACTTGTTCCTCCCCATACATATGGAACACCCTGATATTGTAGTGCTGACTGAACAAGTTTCGTTCCCCAATTATCAATCCATTCACCTGTAGATTCATCACAGTAATACCAAGTTCCACTAGGATTCACCCAACCAGTCTGCATAGCACCTGTCGGCCCCATATAGTATTGTTTTCCTGATACTATGATCCAACCAGTAACCATGGCACCATTCACATCTGTATAATACCAAGTGCCACCATCATTAACCCATCCAATTACAATGTAACCACTATTTAAAAAATAGTACCATTTCCCATCTATTTGATACCAGCCACCATACGGATAAGATCCATCTGGAAGTTTATACCACCATCCATTTGAATCATGCATCCAGGTTCCACCACCAATAACACCTCCTCTAGTATCACCTGAGTCATCACCTTCAGATAAACGCATAATTCTAGCCATAGTTTTACAGTCTTTTTGTTCTATAAGGCGATTTATATCATTAATATCCCATTTGACATTTTTCCAATAATCTACGTTCTCAGAATTGTATTCATTTCCACCAGTTTCTTCATACAGTGCTTTTATTATATCTTCTTCGCTCTTTTCTTCTGCGTAACAATCAAAAGTAATATTCCCAACCATAACAAAAACAAATGCAAGAATTACTGAAATAACCTTTTTAAACCTTCTCATTGTATCCCCTTCCTTTCCTTTTCAGAATCATTTCTTTTTTTTCAAAAAATCACCATATCCATCTGGTTCTTTAGGTTGATACCATATGCCTTTGCATCTTTCAACAGAAAATACCTCTGCAAAAATAGCAAGTGAGCAAATCACAGTTCCTACCCTAAGAATAATACTTCTAATCCTTTTTTTCATTTTAGCGTCTCCTCTCAATATGATAATTAATAATATCACTGAGTTTGAAAATATAGTGGAACAGTTGGATAAATGGTAATAAATAATGGATTAATTGCACTTAATCCGTTATTTATTACCATTTATGCTTTAAACAACCATTTATATCATATATTGTTTTATACTGTCATAAATGATTCATACTATAAATTAAGGGGTTGAAACCATGATCAAAATATTTCTAGACTATATGTCAGAAAACAATAAAATACACGAACAAGAAAAAGAATACTATTATTATGCACTCAAGCAGTTCAACGAATATATAATTCACTTCGTCCTTATCATCCTTTATGGTTTGATGAGTAATCTGTTACTCGCCTGTATTCTTTATTTATTCACAATGTCTTCCAAAAAAATATTTGGAGGTTCTCATGCCCCCAATCATTTTCTCTGCCTAGTAATTACATACACTCATTTTTTATTGACAATAAATTTATCAAAAAATATTATGATAGACCATTTTATTATTATCTGTTCGTTTGCTTTATCTATAATTATGATTATTTGTTTTGCACCTACTGACCACAAAAATAAACGACTTTCATGTTATCAAAAAAGAAAACTAAAAAAACTCTCTATCCATTTTTGCTTCATAATCACTGTGCTTTTTGTTTTATTCATGAAAAATAAACAAAGCCACTACATAAGTATTATATGGTTTTGTATCGCCTCTTTATCGTTTGATCTGTTAATTAGTGTTATAATAAACAAGAAAGGCGGAAATACCCATGAACTATAAAATAGCCATTTGCGATGACGAGAATAAAGACATAGAAAAACTAAGCAGCCACATCAACTGCTATTCTTTTGATATAGATACTAAAATCGAGATTTTCCCTTTCATTAGCGGAAATGATTTATATCACTCCTGCGAAAACGGAGCCTCATATGACATAATATTCATAGATATTGAGATGCCTAATTGTAACGGAATTGAAATAGCAAGAAAAATCAAAATACTTACCACTGAGTCTTTAATTGTTTTTGTCAGTAACTATCCGGAATATATGCAAGAAAGCTTTTCTGCACACCCTTATTTCTTCTTACAAAAGCCAATTAACAGGTCACAAATATTCCAAATATTAGACGATTCAATAGAGCACATGAAGAAAAACAATTCCCACATAGTTATCGTTAATAATAACGGAATCAATGTTGTTGTTCACTTAAACACTTTAATGTATATTGAATCAACCAATTCTAAAGATAAAAAC
This sequence comes from Bacillota bacterium, assembly GCA_016280725.1. Classification (GTDB taxonomy): domain Bacteria; phylum Bacillota; class Clostridia; order TANB77; family UBA1234; genus RGIG6105. The sequence continues at coordinate 4,059 of JAEEHF010000011.1, forward strand.
CTACGATTTCATACAACAAAAGAAGATATAGCCACTAAAGGGATAATAAAAGAATGGATTGAGCGATTGGAACCTTACGGGTTTATTTGCTGCTACAGAGGTATTATTATAAATCTAAAATATGTCCATTTTTTATACAAAAGAAATGTTACACTTACAGATGGATCTACCTTCCCTATAAGCAGAGACAAAGAGCAAAACCTTAATCATTGGTATATAAACAAAATTATCAAACTAAGAAGGTGAGTAAAACGATGATACTAATAACTATTTTTTCTTCTTGCTTTTCTATTTTTACAGAAATGTATTTCTTTAACAACACTTTAAAAAGCCGAAAGACTTATATTCCAAAACCATTATTTGTTCTTGCGTTTATTGTCGCCGACGCTTCTCTTAATATTACTTCATTTATTTTTGAAAATTATTCCGGAGCTTTATTTGCATTGATTAACACATCTATTTCAATCGTATCCTTATTTTTGCTGACTCTACTTTATGATACCAACAATAAATCACACATACTTGTTACTATCCTTCTTCAGACAATAACCACTTTTTCCGATATATTTTTTACAATAATCGTATCTATTTCTTTTCCTGAGATACTGGAGCATAGAAATAAAGCAGTCTTATTTATGGGTAGCTTCTGTGTTAATATTATAATTCTTATTTTTGCTTTATTATTTATTTCCATTTGGAATAGAAAGCTTAAGCAATATGATATAAAGTATAATATACTAATATTAATTACACCTATTTGCAGTTATTTGATAATTCATATACTTAATAGTAACACTGATAATTACGCGCATATTCCAAACAGTATTATTACTGTAATATCAATCCTTTCAGTACTAAATATTGTTAATCTAGTTGTTTTACAACAATCCTTTTCAGCAAATGAAATAAGAAGTAAAAATCTTATTCTTGAAAAAGAAATTGATTTCCAAAAGGAAAAGTATAAGCAACTCAGCTCCTCTTACAGGAATACCAGAAAAATAATACATGACACAAAAAAGCATTATTATGTCATTCAGGAATACACAAAAAACCACGAAAACGAAGCATTACTACAATACATAAAAACTGCAATAGTAGATTTAGAAACAACATATGCATACTACAACACTGGAAATCTGGTAATTGACTCCTTTTTCACAAACTACAAATTATTATTTGAAAAAAATAATATTACGTTTGCTCCTACTCTTAATATTAATGCCAACAACGTTCCCATTGAAGATTATGATTTATGTATTATTTTAGGAAACCTATTAGACAATGGATTAAACGAACTCTGTATTTCCGGTATAGAAAACGCAACGTTCTCTATAGAAATTTATGAGAATGAAAACAAAAAGTTTATTATCCACTCTATAAATCCCGTAGCCCCTATAAATAACCATAAGAACAATATAGAACATGGCTATGGCACTGAAAACATCCGAAACACAGTTGAAAAATATAAAGGATTCTATGAAGTATCAAAAAACGAAAAATACGAGACATTTATTGTAATACCCATGTCACTCTAACGGTGTTCGGTCCGCTATGAGGTCACACTTCAACTCTTTCCAATCGATACAAAAAAGGCATACACGCGGTATGCCTTTTTTGTATCGGTGCGAAGGATTTGAACCTGCGTCCGCCCTCGGACTTTGTCCTCGTGGAATGACTGGATTGACTGCTGACGCATCAGAAATGCGTCCAGATACTCCCCATCAACGACACCACCATCACCGGCACCTGGACCGACTCCTACCCCTACAACTCCATTTCGATCTCCGCCTTCCATCCGCAGTACATCGACCTGCGCCAGCTGCCAGCCCTCAAGGACGAGGCTAAGGCTGCAGACTACG
>JAEEHF010000012.1 GCA_016280725.1 Bacillota bacterium
CTTCCATTATGGATCCTTCCATTAGGCAAGATTATAGTATAATTGGTGTGGTAAAGGATTTCCATACATTATCGCTTCGACATCAAATCAATCCCACTATCATGTTGCCTGCTGGTATGTTTGGTAACATTCTGTATGTTCGCACCACTTCTGATGAAGTAAGCCAACTGATAGGTAAAATATACGAATTATTGCCCAATATCCATGGAAGTTTAATCAATGCACGAGTAATGCCAATGCAGCATCTTTATGACGAACTCAACAAATCTGAGCAAGTTGGTACCAAGCTGTTCTCTATCCTAACCTTCGTAAGTTTCGCCATTTCATTGGTGGGTGTTAATTCTATTGCCATAATTTCAGCCAGAAAACGACGTAAAGAAATAGCTGTACGTCGTGTAATGGGTGCCTCAGAGCAGGGAATCGTTGCCTTTCTGTCGAAAGAATATGTTATCATGGTGGTTATGGCTAGCCTGATTGCCTTGCCAGTATCATGGATTGTAATGAATTATTGGCTTCAAGGCTTTGCCTATCGTATTTCCATAACACCTACTATGTTAATTGGTATCTGTTGTTTGGCCATGTTCTTTGTGTTATTAAGCGTCATCAAACAAGTAATAAAAGTATCCCATGTCAATCTAATAGATGTATTGAAGAGTGAATGAGTGTATGCTCGATATTAGTTATTAATTTTAAAAATTAAGAATTATGAAAAAAAAGGAAGAAATGACTAAAGGTTTAAAACTAAACCAATTGAACGGAATCGTTTTGAGTCGAAGAAGTATGTTTAATGTTAGAGGTGGCGGTCGACCTGGTTGCTCTTGTGTAGGTGTTACACAGACATTAACATACTGGAAAACGCCAGAACCAGAAAATTAATTTTTTTTATGTCAGTCAAGGTTAATCCTTGGCTGGCATAAATTCATTTTTTTTCTTTAAACATTTTTGAACCCACCATATTATAGACTAGCAGTTCTAAAATTATGCATACAATTTTCAAGTCAGAAGGAAATAACACTTATTTATATGATCATCACAGCAGATTATGTATGTTAATTCACCCTTCTCTAGTCAGATGCCAAAAAGATAAAAATGAAGACTATTATTCAGCTAAGTTTGAATATTTAAGGCAGCACTTATTACAATTTGATGATTGTTTTACATTAACCAGAAAGGTAACACCTCAGATGGTTTTTGATAGTTTAGCTACCACTCCTTCTGTGGTCTTTGAGGTTACAGACATGTGTAATCTAAAATGTAAGTATTGCGCATTTGGTGAAATGTACGAAATGGGACGTGATAGGCATTTTGGTAATATAGAAATTGAAAAAGCAAAACTTTTGTTGAAATACCTTTTCAATATAAGAAAAGTACAACTGAATAATGAATTCATGATCGGGTTTTATGGCGGTGAACCATTAATGAACATAGAATTTATAAAAGAAATATCAGAATATGCATTAAGTATAAACGATATAAGGTTAAACCTTAAATTCTCGATGACAACAAACGCCATACTCCTTAAAAAATATATAGGGTATCTTTCGGAAAAAGAATTTGAATTATTAGTTAGTTTGGATGGCGATTCTTTATCTCATAGTTATAGAACATTTCCAAATGGGAAGCCTTCTTTTGATATAGTTTTGCACAATGTTGATTATGTGAAGTCTCATTATCCTGATTATTTCCAAAACCATGTCAGTTTCAATGCTGTCCTTAATGATCATAGTTCTGTATCGAGAATATATCATTTTATTTATAACCGATATGGTAAAATTCCAGAAATAACCCAACTGTTAAATAAAAATGTTAGAAATGAGAAGATGGACGCTTTTAATAAAATGTTTCTATCAAAAAAAAATAGTGAGAATGAATATTTAAATGATAATACTAAAGTTATTCAATCGTCTATTCCTCATGTTTCTTATTCTGAGGAATATGTCGATTTTATAAAAGACTATTCTATCTGTTCATTATTGCCAACTGATTTTATAAATGATCAATTGGAATTATACTATCCTGCAGATACTTGCATGCCTTTTTCCTTGAAAACATTTATGACCAGAGATAATAAAATTTTACCTTGCGAAAGGATAAATCAAGATTTCTTTTTGGGTGAGATACAGGATGAGGTTAAAATTGATTTTAAAAAAGTAGCTGAGATATACAATGGTATTTATAAGTCTATTGCAAATGTTTGTGGTAAATGTTTGGCCTATAAATCTTGTGGTCAATGTATTTTCTTCATGGATAAAAATACAAACTCTGTTTGGAAGGATTGTCAATATTTTTATGATGATAATCGCTTTAGATTAAAAAAATCAAAGATATTTTCTTTCGCTGAAAATTATTCACAAGAATGTTTTAATATGATTGAAAGAATATATGAGTAATTTTAATTTTAACACTGATTATTGGTTTTTTATTGAGCCTTATGTATTTGTTTCTATATGCGATGGCTCGATATTATTATACAATACTCTAGATGGCAAATATTATGAATCAAAGGCCCTAAGAATTGTTGATATAGTAAAGTTGTTAAATGCTAACCATGGAGTCGTTAAGATCAACCATGAAGAATTGAAGGAACCAGAGGTCGCTGATTTTATTTCTTTTGTTCGTAATAACTATTTCGGGGATATAATAGATATTTCATTGTCTTCAAAGAAACCTTTTCAACTGTTACCTATTTATAGTTATGTTCATGACACTAGTATGTTAAAAACAAATTTTCTTGCGAATGTAAATGATTTATCAAAACTTGTATCAGAAGTGATGATTAGTATAAATACTATTATTGATGAAAAAATGCTCTTGTCCTTTATTAATCAAATAGCACCCCAAGCATCTATTTATATAAAAGGTGATTATGATAACTCTATGAAAATAATAAATAGACTTAGCAAGGATATAGAAATAAGCTCTATTAAATATGTGGTAAATTGTAAACAGTTGGATATTTTGGAGTATAGAATTAAAGAGCTTTCTCTTCGTATAGATGTGGACTCCCCTTTTTCAACTCAACGTTATATAAAGAAAATAGAACAATTGCCTAATTATGACAATAATTATAGTTTTGTATTTAAAGTAGCGTCGGAACAAGAAATCATTGAATCTTATAACATTATTAATAAGCTTAATTTGACGAATTACATTATTAAACCAGTCTTTAATAAAAGCAATTATGTTTTTTTGGAGAAGACTGTTAATATGTCGAAAGTTGATATCCTATCAGGGCCTCCGGTTTCACTTAAACAGTTGTATGCACATCATGTAATTAATACATGGAACTTTGGCAGAATTGTTGTTAGGGAAGATGGGGATGTTTATGGGACGAATGGTAATATCTGCTTGGGGAATATAAAGACTGATAGTCTTAGTAATATTGTCCTGAAAGAGATTAATGATGGTAATTCATGGTTCAATATTAGGAATAAGCATCCTTGTAATAAGTGTTTATTTCAATGGCTTTGTCCTTCGCCATCAAAATATGAGGCTCAATTAGGGAGAAATAATATGTGTAATGTCTGGAGAAATAGATAGCACTATGTATGTGATACTTATTTTTTCAGATTAACAAACAATAAGCATGGAAGCAATACGACTTCAACATACATCTTGCGGTGGTGAAAATAGATGTTATATTTTCTGCGCCCAAACCCAACTATATAAGATGTATCAATTTGCCATAGATTGTATTGATAAATGCTTAAGCTATAAATTGTTTAATCTGCTCATCCGCTAATTGTTCAAACAATGGGTCGTTTGCATATCGGCTGTATTCATAGAAGATAATGGCAACACCCAGTTGCCCCTTAAAGAGAGTAACGTCACTCAGGGCTTTAGACCGGAATAGCAGGAAACGGATAGTTTCCCATGTCAATGCCTGGTTTTCAGCAAATAGCTTGTTCATGATGGGTTATTTCTTTTAATATTTCAAAGATAATAAACATTCAGTAACCAACATAATAAATGAAAAGAAATAATGCTTATGATGTAACAATGATATTTCAATTATATCTGTATTGAATGAGATGTCGTAACTTTGTCAATTTAGAAAAGAAAGTAAGCATGAAGAAGTTTCCTCATTACAGACAGTTGGATGCGATGGATTGTGGCCCAAGTTGCCTTCGTATGGTTGCCAAATACTATGGCAAAAGCTATACATTGCAAACCTTGCGAGAGAAGTCGTTCATCACTCGTGAAGGCGTGTCTATGCTGGGTATTAGCGATGCTGCTGAAGCGATAGGTTTCCGAACTACAGGAGTGAGGGTTACGCTGAATCAACTCAGGGAAGAAGTTCCTTTGCCCTGCATACTGCACTGGAACCAAAATCATTTTGTGGTATTGTATGACGTTAAACGCAAGAGAGGAAAGTATGTTTATAGGATTGCCGACCCTGCCACTCAAAATGTGGATTTCAATGAACAAGAGCTACGCAAGTGCTGGGCTGTGACGGTTGATGACGGTGAAGCGAGTGGGGCAGCATTGGTGTTAAACCCTTCGCCGGAGTTCTTTACTAACAGTGACGAGGAGAATCACGACCGGAAAA
>JAEEHF010000013.1 GCA_016280725.1 Bacillota bacterium
ATACTTCTTATATGTGGAAGAACGTGGAACTAAATGGCCTTCATATCCCTCTGGCAACTTCATAGCAACACCCAAATGGATTAACTGGAACTCACCCTTTGGGATTACATAATCTTTTGCCGCACGAAGGTCAATCCAGTCGCCCTTTTCAATCTTCTGTAATCTTTCAATGGTATCATCAAGATACTGAACAATAATTGTCTTACTCATTTAAAATCCTCTTCTATTTCTTTTAATTTATTAAACTCACGGTATTCTTTTATTATTTTTTGATTTTCCGTAATAAGATATTTCAATGTGTCTTTCATATCATTATCAGTCCAATACAGACCAGGATTTGTCAAATCGGATTTTTTAATTTGATAATAATTTGGCAACATATTGTAAATAACTGTTCCATGAACATTATAGTAAAAATAGTTCTTTTTAGTGAAAATGTGTTTAATTTTCATTAACATTTTGTTCCAAAAAGAAACTGGTGTGAAATAACTAAATGCCAAAAACTTAAATCTTTCTCTGTCAAAGATAGAAGCATAATGTTCGCATCTATCATGACCATCATATTTTATTTGGGCAATCGGATTATTTCCATAAAAAATGGTGGCCGCGAAAAAGTCGGGAGAAACATAATCACGCCCGTGAATGTCAATTATTGACTCATATCCTTCACCTGACATGTTATATAGGTCATAGTATTTAACTTCACATCCTAATAGTTTGGCATATTTACACAAACCATCTACATATATTTCTTCCCTACCTGGGTTGCGACCACCATCAATCATTATTCTACAATAATCTCCATATTGTTCATATTCAAATACTTATTAGCAACTTCAACTACCTTTTCGTATGTGAGTTTCTTATAAGCATTTCCAATCTGAATCTTTCCCTTGTTCAAAATCTTACCAATGTTTCTGTATTTGAAAATCTTGTCCTTTTCACGGTTTACATCAATCTTACAGATAATATCTTCAAATCTCTGCTTGGACAAATGTTTAGCAATATCGTCAAAGAAATACTGGAAAGCATTTTTCAATTCTTGTTCATTTTCTTTGTCGGTAGTAGCACCAAAAGATACATAAGCATAAGTCATGAATGGAATCATAGAACTACCAACATGATAGGTCAATCCTCTCTTTTCACGAATTTCCTTGTACATTGGGGATTCAAGACCCATAGTGAGCATATTAACGGCAACTGTTAATGCTGGATAATCTGCCTTGCTAATGGATTTCTTACAAAGAAAATCTACATCACACTTTGTATTTTCAGGAGTTGTTTCAAGAGGCAACTTCCAATCTTTCTTGTATTTTGGTTTAGCAGGTTGTACCTGATATTCTTCAACCATTGGAATGTCGCTAAAATCTGTCTTTGATGGACCGACCTCAATAATCTTTGCTGGCTTACGCATAAACTTTTCGTAATAGTCCTTCATATCTTGGTATGTGAAATTTTCAATATCTTCTTTCTTACCAATAGGGCCATAATAGCCAAACTTCTTACGCATCGTATTTTCTGCGTTTGCTGGTTCATTGAAACAATCCATATATTCTTGTAGAACAACCTTCTTTTCAGTTTCAAATTCTTCTTCTGGGATATTTATACCACCAGTTAGTTTGTTTACAAGTCTGCGACGCCATTCTGCTGTGAAATACTTTTCCATTCCATTGAAATAGACCTTCACCATGTCATCACCAGTACAAGCATTGAACTCAATATCGTATTTCTGTAACTCGGCATATTCGTCTTTAAATGTTTTACATACAAGGTGTTCCATCAAATGTGAAATTCCCTTTTGACCATCCTGGTCAAATAGACCGCCCATATTGTATGCGATAGTGAGATTAGCCATTTTAATGCTAGATTTAGTGTAGTAGTATGCCATAGAGTTTTTCTCCTTATTTCATATAGTTAATAAATTCTGTTGCTTGTGCCATAAATGCGCCGATACCTTCGTTAATAATGAAATTAAAAAATTCTCGGCTATCAAATGGTTGTTTTTCAAAATCTTCAAGTGTATTCTTCACCTGTGATTTAAATTCTTCAGGAATACATCTAAATGAAATCAATTTTTGGTTTCTATCAAATGATTCCTGTAGATTATTTTCTACAATCCAATCGTTCAAACCTTCTTGATAGATTTTAGCGAATGTCTTTGTTCCAACACCTCTCTTTAAAGATGGGATGTTGTCACTTCTATCACCTCTTACAACCTTTTCCAACAATGCTGCTTCAGGATTAATAATTTGTATGTACTCTTCTTTAATCGGGTCCCATTGATGGAAGTTCTTGAAAGAATGTAATTGGTAGAAATCTTTATCTGTTGAAACTAATGTTATATCCCAATTTGGCTGTGTCATTACTGTCAATGCGATTAAATCGTCTGCTTCCAAATGTGGCACAGTCAAAAATTGAGCTTGTTTCATACATCTTTCAAGACCCAAAATAAAATTGTTATTTACTTCAAAGAATTTTCCCATATCTACAACGGAAGATTCTCTAGCCGCTGCACGATTTGCTTTATATTCAGGATAAATGGATTTTCTCCAGTTACCATCATAAGATTCTTTACAATAAATTACTCGGTCAGGATTAAAATTCCTAATGAGTTTTCTTATACTATACAAAATTCCGAATTTTATATTCAGTATAAGATACATCAGTTGGGTCTGGAATTTGTGCGAACAAATGTCGCATACACAAATTGTGAAGGTCCACCAAAAGAACTTTCTGTTTTTCTTGTTCAGCTGGTGCGTCTACGAAATCTTCTATCATATAAAATCCTTCTGTATATCTTCTTCTAATTTATATTGTTTTTGGATTAAACCACTGAATATGTTGTCAATGATATAATCTATTTCATCGTTATTCATATTATAGAAATTTACTTTGTAGCTGTCAATAGATTCACACAAAATAGTTTTTGTTGGATGTCCTGTAAGAGAAATCATCTCTTTTTCTTCTATAAATCTAACCACAATTTCATCTGTAAATGGTCTATATTTGAATATAGTCAGATTAATTCCACTTCTAGGACTAGCCATTGTTACTGAACAATTTCGTAATTCAAATTTATACTGTGGAAATTTATTTCTTAATTTGTCATAAGCAATAGCAAGAAAAGCCTCAGCATTCATTAGAAATACCTTTGTGCATCTTCTAAATCGTATAGATTTGCCAATACTTTCTTGATAACTTCATCGCTCGTTTCCATCAAATATGGGAACATTTCTCGCAACATTTTGTGGTCGCAAAACAGTTCAAATCTAATTGGTTTAATTTTTTGTTTATACGGGTCTATAATTGTAAATCCCATTAAATCGTATGTATCATCAACAAAGGGGAAATTTACAATAATACTGTGGTGGAAAACTTTTTTCCCATCACCTTCATTAAAAACATTGTAATAGTCGGAATACTCACCGACATCAGTATTCAATACAGTTTTGTCATCAATTCTAATTTCTTCGTATTCTGTATTGCTATCATCTCTGTACCATTCTACTTTATGGTCGGGATACAATTCTTGTATCTCTTTTTCAAATGGTTTTAGAAATTTACAATCTTTCATTACTGGAAATCCTTACTTGCTGAAAATTCTTTTTCTACTGACTGAAAATCTTTGACGAACTTATTTACATCTTCACCAGATAAGAACTTGTATAATTCCATTAAATCGTTTTTATCTTCCAAAACGAACTTTTGGTCATCTACCATTACATAGGATTTACGAGAAGAAAAATAAATGGTTTCATTATTATACTCATAATCGTAATTATCGGCCTGCTTTTGTGAATGCCAAGTCATATCAATAGTGCCAAGTCTACCGTTCTTTTGGGGGTCTTTTTCAATGTCAAGATTCATTATTTCAATGCGTTGTGGAAAACGATAAACCTTATACTCACAACTGTTATCGTCTTCAGTATATACTCTAATTACCATAGTTAATACCTCATAAAAATCTTTTTGCTCAATATACAAAAAAAGAATGGTAATGTCAATCCACTACCATTCTATTTTGTTTCATTTAGAACTTCACTATTTTTTATCCAAGAATTTCGCTATGTAAGAACTGAAGTCCAAACAACGGAAAACTTGTGGCATAGGGTTGTCCTTATTAGGAATTTGGAACAATACCATCTCACCAATTCTTAAACTGGTATGTTTCTCCAAAATGTATTTGTATAATGACAACTGTAGTGAGTATTCTGCAGTATTACAATGAAGAATATGTCCGAAAGGTTCTTTCATATATTTTGGAAAACGAGTATTACCAGTATCAAATCGTTTAGAAGTTTTCCAGTCTATGATAGAATAACAGTCTTTCTTCTTATTGTAAGCCAACATATCAATCGTTCCGCAGATTGCGTGTGGCTGGTCATAAACAATAAATTCGTTAGCAATAGGAACATAGATATTCTTCATTTTATTAAATATGTCTTTACATACAGTTTTACGATAATCAAAGTCTGCTTCCATATCTTCAAATTGTTCATTCAATCTTTTATCAAAATTGTAGTTCTTTTTCTGCCAAATTAGTTCCATAACTGAGTGAACTTGAGTTCCTAAATTAGTAGCATATTCACCGCTTTTTAGCCCATTGTTCTGTTAGAGCATCCACAGAAACACCTTCTTTAGCGGCTTTCTTTTCTTTGATTACATCCCAATCTGTATCTGGTTCAAACTGTTTAATCCAACCTGTAGCAGATTGGTAATTTGTTCCTAGACTATCTGTATATTTGTGGTCGGGTTCATTAAAGTTTATATCATTAAAAGCATTCCACAGTTCTATATGTACATCAGGTTTTATCATAAAATCACCTCAATAATTTACAGGAGATTTTATGTCTCCTGCTTTAATTCGTTATAATAATCTACGAAGTCCGCTTTTCCAAATCCAGGTGTACTGGTATTTCTATTTGCTAACTTCTCAAAATCCATTTTATTTATAATGGACTTTGCATTATCATTGAGAGGTTTTATGAAAAAGAATTGAATTTTTTTTCCTGTAGAACTGCC
>JAEEHF010000014.1 GCA_016280725.1 Bacillota bacterium
CCAAAAATCATATACTCTGGAAACGAGATATTGTTTCTATTTAGCTCATCTATCCCACCAAAAAACCTTTCTTCATCATAAGTAAAATATAGGTTTATTCCTCTTTCTAGCTTACTTAGGTCCATATTTGTTATCGCATCCAAGAAGGCAGCAATTCCGCCCTTCATATCGCATGCTCCAAGACCATACAAAAAGCCATCTTGTTCTCTTAATTCAAATGGTGTTTTAAAATCGTCCACGTATTCTACCGTATCAGTATGCCCCAAGAAACCTAGTCCTGGATTACTTCCGTAGGTCATTACTAGATCTTTAGTCTTATATTCGGTCCTAAAACCTAAATTTAACAAATAATTTTCAATATAGTTTATTAGTTCGTTATTTTCCTTGTCTCCGACAGTATTAAACCTTACTAAGTCGGCAAGTATCCTATACCTGTTCATAAAAATCCTCCTATTATTATTTTAAAATTAGTTAAAAACTCTCCCTTCGTATGGTACTTACGCCAACGTTTTCGTAATACATTGTTCATATATATTTCTCCTTTTCTATTTATTTTTTGGAAAAAAGGTAACAAAAAAGAGATGTGTAAAATGATCTTTTAATCACTCACACATCTCTTAGTCTATCTAATAACTATAATTATTACACGACTAATAACGTATGGGTGATGTTACTCCATACGTGAGATTTCTTATTAATATTGCACATTGTAATCGTGTAATCCATTTTTGTTCCTTCTTTCTTGCAATGAATTATATCACACGTTACGATAGATTGTCAAAATGAAGCAATCATTCGCAAGTTTTACAAGAAAAAAGAATCATCATTCTTATCATTGTAAGAAGTTATTTAACTATTAGTACTATTCCTAAAAATCAAATGTCTCATTTGAGGAAAAAGTAACAACGTTAGTATAAAAAAAACCCTGGGGTGCAAGCACCTCAGGGCAGGACGTCCTCAGTCGTCCTCGTCGGACTCCAGTTCCTTCATGACGGCCTCGAACCCATTGATCAGGTAGAGCATGAAATAGCTCCAACCCATCCCAATGAGCAAGAAGACCATAATGATCGGAAAAAGTACGTCCATGGCAACCCCTCCTTTCCCAAAAAAGTCTGCATATTGGAAAAAGGGGATTTTCTCATCGAAAGGCGCCCAGTTGGACGCCTCAATTTGGGCCCTGCTGCACCAGGGTTACCGGAAGGGGTACTTCGAGCGATTAGATTATGAGGACCTCCAACACCTCTAGGTGTATGGACATAATCTAACAGATTTTGTGAGGGCTACGACATTACCGTCCTTTGTCAGCGCATTTGCGCTGGTCGCATCCCTTTCGATCTAGCTCCCAGCTATCCTTCCATTAGTTAGCCGTGGTATCCTATAGCGTATGCATGACGAAGCATGCACGAAGTAGCTCAGCTCTGCACACCCCAGTGTACTAAAGCAGTCTAACTTCTATGATGAAGTGCTCGGCAGTGCAGAATGTGCCGTTCATCATAAACGCTCCCAAATCGGCTTCAGTCCGCTGACCCCTAAACAAGCATCTCACTTTGTAGGGAGCAGCGTCCCCACTAGCAAAATGCTTGCAGGGAAATCAACTTTCCTCTTGACGATTAACATAATAACATGCAGACAAATTTTTGTCAACTTATTTTATAAAAATTATTCATTAGTTTTGCTTATATTTAAGATTAAGCATACTTATGTTAAAATATGCCTATTTATTATATTAAAATATAATATACTTCCAAATAATAGTATAAAAAGAGAACCGCTCCCTATTTGAGTCGGTTCTCTTTTTGAGTTCCTAAATCCTTATTTGATCTTTGAATATGAATCACTATTTAATATTACTTGATAATTCCACTTATCAAGAAACTTCATATTATCTATAGGTTTTTCAATATTACCTTTTTTAGTCAATTTTGTCTCCGAATCTACTTGTACTTTTCCAACTTCTGTTTTGCTCATCTGAATACTAAATTTTTCCAATGAACCATCTTGATAAACAATAATACCACTACAATAATTTGCATAGAATCTATTAGTATATACCTCTTTAATAGAAGAACTATCTTTTTCTTTTAAATACAGCGATAATACAAACGGAATTGAATTATCTGATAAGTTTTCTTTCCAATAGTATGATGCACTATCGTTAGAATAAACCATAACCGAATTGCTTGCACCAAGTTCCTGATTCTCAACTCCAAGGATTTCAATTTCCTTACCTTGCTCGTTATATATGCCATTAATTGTATTATTAAAATCGTATGTATCATTAATATACTCTGCTAAATCATATGATTCTTTTGACTTGTAAAAGTTGTATTGTTCTCCTCTTACTAGAGACTTCAAATATGTTCTATCTTCCGACAAATCATACTTATCAATTACATAGTCGTGAGATCCTGTTGTATCACTACATACCAAGACAAATTCACATCCTGGCTCGTAATCATAATCAACTGTTTGTTCTGAATCCATAAATTGAATTAAATAGCGATTATTAACTTTACCAAAGAAATCTGGGATGAACTGTTTTATATTGTTTTCATTACATGTAAACACTGAAAAATAGTTGTTATCTCTTCCTTCATGAAAAGAAACCCATCCCGTATATTTTAGCGTTTCATTTGCTTTGTTTGTGTACACTCCATCAAATTTATTAATTTTCATATTATCACTAGTAACTACATTATCATTTTTATTAACAGAGGTTCCTGTATTAGAGCTCTTATTTTCATCATTAAATTTAATAAAAAACGTCTCATAATTTAAATCATTGTCACACAAAAATTCCAACATGACATCTGAAAATACAATTTCTTTTGGAACTTGTAATACACAATACATCTTTGTTATATCACCTGTATTGTAAAACAATTTTGATGTATCTGCAGGAATAAATGTTCCTTTACCTCTATACATTTGTCCAGACTCGTCATTAGTTATTATTGCTGATGGTGATCTCATAAACTGTGTAGGTGATAAACTTTGAGTTTGACCACTATAGCTTTGGAAATCTTTTAAATCAACATCAAACTCTATGCAGTATAGTTTGGTGTTATCCTCTACATCATATGGCACTAGAGGTTTAGAGCTATTATATTTTTTAACGATTTCACTTGCTTTTTCGTCTAAATATATACCATTCATTCTATAGTATACTGGATAAGTATCACCAAATGCCATTCCAATATAAACCGTTCCAACATCCCCAACATAAGCAGCTGATGCATAAGAATGTCTTTCAGCTAAATTTGCAAAAGACTGAATGCTATTTTCAGTATCTTTTTTGGCATAACTATTTGAACGATTTTTTAAATCTATTCCATCAATATTGCAAAGATTATAAAAAATCTGACATACTTCGGCTCGAGTTAAGTTTCCTTTAGGATTCAACTTTCTTTGGTCACCTTGAACAACCTTGTCTTCAAGAGCAACTTCTATATAGTCCCACAAATCTTCCCTTATTTCATTTCTGTCGTCATACAAATTTATAAAATCATGTGTTGAATATTTACTTTTATCAAATCCACGAACCTTGATTATTGTACTTATGACATCTTCCCTTAAAACCGGACTATCTACTTTTGAATATGAATCTGAGTTTGTCCAATACTTGGTAACCCTTTTTATGTATTCATTTGCCCAATGGTTTGATGGCAAAGTAGTCAAGGCTTGTGAAGAACTATCATCTAGTCTATAAAACACTACTAGTATTTTTGAAAACTCTGCAAAGCTTACAGGATTATTAGGTTTAAAACTACCATCTGGATATCCATTTAAAATTGCTACTTCAGCCATTGAATTAACCGCTTTATAGCTCCAATGAGCCGGAGTTAAGTCGGTAAATGTTTTGGCATTACATAATGAAAAACTAAATACAATAATAATAACTAAAAAAAAGTAAAGTTTTTTCATTTTTATCCTCCTTCATAATCAATAAAAATATTATATCATATTAAACAAAAAGAGACAGACTTTATTATTCGAAAGTGCAAAAAAGACAGGAAGTTATTTCCTGTCTTTTAATTATAAAAATGATAGTAACATTTATACAAAACTAGTCGCAATAAATCTTTCCATACCTATCTATATTTGCTCCACCATCATAGAAAGTATGTGCTTCGCCTTTTTCATATGTTTCAGCATGTGTCTCACCTTTCATTGCAGAATAGCGATATCCCTTGTCTTCTATTTCTCCTGGTTCATACATTCTATTCATTATTGCTTTATTTGAATCATTTTTGCTTCCATCTGTAGTTCCTTCTAGTGCATATAGTACACCTTTATATATGACACAAGCATAAGCTCTTTGAATTCTGTCATTATCATCTAGTTTAAATCCTAAAAATGCTCTTCTTTGTTTATCGCCTTTTCTTAGAGTAGTGAAATCTGTTGTGTAATTAGTTAGCACATCTCCAAACGTAAGTTGTGCATCCTTCTTTTGATAATATGCAAATACAAGTCCTTCTGCAGATTCATCAATTTTAGATACAATAACATCTGGCTCAGGTGCACTGTTTGGGACATCATCAAACTCTATAATTTCATCATCGAATACTAAGTCATCATCATAACTATTATTTATTACTGGAACTTCCTGAGTAGGTACTGGTGTACTTTCTTGCACACTTACCTCTACATTTGTTTCCTCGGTACTTACATTATTATTTGTATTTTCAACTGGGTTATTTGAATTGTTTTCTCCACATCCCACCAAACTTAAACAAGCAACAATTCCAACTACTAATAATATTTTTCTTTTCATATTAATTCTCCTTTTCTAATCTACACTAAAATAATACCATTTCCATCTTTTTTAAGCAACTATCCCAAAGCCCAACTTTTTCGACCAGGTTTTTGGGGACACGACGGTCACACCTGGTCACCAGGTTTTTGGGGACACGACGATCACACCTGCTCACCAGGTTTTCGGGGACACGACGGTCACACCTGGTCAGCAGGTTTTTGGGGACACGACGATCACACCTGCTCACCAGGTTTTCGGGGACACGACGGTCACACCTGGTCAGCATGCTTAACGTGTCCCAAAAAGAGAAAAAATTCTCCCCAATGTCGTGTCCCCAAAGGAGAAAAAATTCTCCCCAATGTCGTGTCCCCAAAGGAGAAAAAATTCTCCCCAATGTCGTGTCCCCAAAAGGAAATCAAAAAATAGGACGTTCTTTTTGTAGAACGTCCTGTTTTTTTTATTGAGTTAAGTGTCCATCAATTAACTATTGAACTCTTATTAGACACATCACCTTAGTTTATGAGTTAAAATTCGTTTACACATCTTAAAACGATTGCTAATGCTTCTTCAATCTTTGCATTACCTAAAGGACTAAAGTTATTATCTCCAACTCCTTTTATAATACCTTTTGAAGCCATGAAATAAACAGATTGTTTTCCCCAATCACTCATTTCAGAATCGTCTTCAAATTTTTGAACAGAATTCAAATTGATACCTGTATTTATTCCTGCTCTGCTTAATGCACGTGTAAGCATTGTTGCCATTTGTTCTCTTGTGATATTGCCATTTCTAAATTCAGTCTCAGAAACTCCAAGTGTAATTCCAAGATTATACGCTTTTAAAACATCTTCATTATTTGTATCTACAAATGGATTATTTCTTGCAACTTCTGCCTTCTTACCACTTAATGCTTCATAAAGCTTAACGGCTACTGCTGCAAATTCTGCTCTTGAAATTGATTTTGAAAAGTCTTTTCCTTTAATAACTTCCGGAATTAAATCCTTTTCAGATGCTCTTCCCATTTCTAATTTTGCCCAATCATCAGCGTTTTTCCAAGTGCCTTCCTCAATTGTTTTAACTTCTACTTTATGAGCTTTGGTAACATTTTCAAATGAATAACTATCAAGTGCTCCGACTGATTCTCCATCAATTAAAACATCATATATTTCATAACCATCTTTTGCACTAAATGCAAGTTTTAGGTTATTTCCTTTTGATACTAATGGATTCTTTGGTGAGATTGTTCCATTTGTTATCTTTGTTGTAATTCTGTAGCCTGCTGAAGAAGCAGAACCCTTAGATTTAGGTGTATCGTCTTTTTTACCATCTCCAGATTCGTCATCAGATGGAATGTCTCCTGATGGAACATCCCCTGAAGGATCAACATCTGTTGCTTCGTCTTCCCACTCTGCTGTTACAACCGTAGCACTTGTAATTGTGATCTTGTCTCCTGGATCTTTTTCTTCTCCACCAACTGACCAACATTTAAATTGTTTGTGTTCTGGTGCATCGAATTCGTTTTCTGGTAATGTATATTCATCGCCTTCATAAATAGTGTCGCCAGACATATCTCCGCTTCCACCATTTGAATCAAATGTAACTGCATATGTTGGTAAATCTTCCCACTCTGCTGTTACTACTGTAGCACTTGTAATTGTGATCTTGTCTCCTGGATCTTTTTCTTCTCCACCAACTGACCAGCATTTAAATTGTTTGTGTTCTGGTGCATCGAATTCGTTTTCTGGTAATGTATATTCATCGCCTTCATAAATAATTTCGCCAGACATATCTCCGCTTCCACCATTTGAATCAAATGTAACTGCATATGTTGGTAAATCTTCCCATTCTGC
>JAEEHF010000015.1 GCA_016280725.1 Bacillota bacterium
AGATATGGTTTACAATTCTTATGATATGCCAGCAGAGAAGGCATTGAACAGAATGTACAAGAATGTTTGCGAACTACTAATCAAGCGAGAACTCAATCCGACATGCCGAGAACTCGCCACTATGGTTATTCTCGCAGACCCGCAGGAAGAATAATGACACTAGAAGATATAAACACCATTTGTGTTAATCACGGGTTTAAAACCGAATATGAAAAATACAGTGGTGGTAGTGCTATTATTGTTTACACTCCATTTGAAGATTTGACTTTTGTAAATGCGTACAGTAGTAGTGAATATATGTGGATTGCTGAAAAACCATTTGCTAGACAAACAGTATATGTTCGTGGGAATACTAAATTATTAAACTATGCTACGATGACAACAGAAGAATTTGAAAAGCGAGTAATCACATATAAACAAGAATCTGATAATGCTATCAAAAAGATAAAAATGCTTCAAATTCAAAGAGCAATAGATAAAGATTTCAAATAAAAGAAATGACCCTCAATTACGAGGGTCATTTTTTATTTTATAACACCAAATAAATTGAATTCTTCTATTCCTTCAAATTTGCCCCATAACGATTTTAATGTATCGTCATGTAACATTTTGACAAAGAACTCACCTTCTTCTAAATTACAATCAACATAAACTTCAATAGAACCATTTAAAAGAAGTCTACCGAGGATTTTCTGTATTCATATTAGCAAATGAAGTAGTAGCAATCATTGCAAACAACATAGGACTGGCATGAATGTAAGTGCCATATTGTTTATATTTTATAACTGCTTCATTACTACGCATAATGATATGCGTAATTATATTATTAATACGGTCTTGACACCAACGCCCAGTCTCGTCTAATGTTTTATCTCTTTTATAAATTTTTATATCTCTATCATCCATAATTATCTCAAAATGTTATATGTATATTCCGCATTTTTCTTTAACATTTCAAAACCATTTTGAGCGAATACACAGTTTGGATTTTGTTTAGCCAAATTCACTAATGTATCATCGGCATAGTTTAAATCCGAATAAATGAATTTGTTTGTAGAATCAAAATCAATTTTTAGATTTGCTTTAAATGGAATTGTGTTAATAATTAAATCGTGTTGTGAACAATTAAAATCTTCTAATTGTCTAGTTCTGTATGCTTCGCCAGCAATCAATTTTGGATTTCTAGCATAAACGATAATGTTATTATCTGTTACACCCATAAATGGTTTCCACTGAAATGCTCTGTGAATAGAATTAGCTGCGCCACCATTCCCCAAAATTGCTATACTGCGAATCCCATTTTGGAATTGTTCAAATACTTCATCTGGTATAGAATCAAACCAAGCCTGATAATCTACAGTCCATCCTTCTGTTTGCCCATTTTTGAATTTAACAACATTAGTTCCGTTAATACGCATAAACGCATAATCAATATATTTCTGTATAGTTTCTTTATATGGTACTGTTACATTAAAACCTGCGAAACCATTATCTTTCATATACTTAATAATCCCTGGGATTTGATTTTCGTCAATATCAAATGGGAAATAATCAACACCATACTGCTTTTCAAAGATTTCTTTAGATTTTGAGTAACCGATATTTTTTCCAATTAGTCCAATTTTCATAATTTATTCTCCTTATCCCAAATGTAATCTATTTTTAACTTTTTGGCAATATATGTAAACAAAAAATTTACATTAAAGTTCTTGACAATGAACTGCGGAATTACTATATTAATAGTATAAAAGAGAGGTAACTATGACATTTAATGAAGCACTAGAAGAATCTATGACCAGAGTTAAAGACAGAGATAGACTCAAAGGTCATGAATCAATTTATAATGGAATGTTGGAAGAATATCATCGTTACATTGAAACTGAAAATGTGAATAGTGAGATTAGTAAGAAAATGGTTAAGGACATTGATAACTATTTTGTTACAATAATTAACCCATTGAGAAAAAAGATTGTTGAAAGTCGCCACAAGCATGACGAATTTTGGAAAACTCTCAATTATCAGGAAAGAATGGATTTTAGAAACCAGATTTTTAAAAGGGTTCATGACTTTTATGATGTTTAAGTAAACAATAATTTACATTATTTTTATTGACATTAAACTGCGAATTTACTATATTATATAATGTAAAAGAAAAGAGGTAACTATGAAAACGAAAGAAGAACTCAATTATATGGTAAGAGAAATGGTAAAAGCCCTTTGCAATGGTGGTTTTGGTAGACTTCAAGCCATGCTCGGTGCCGAACCAGTTAGCATTACAGATAATACATTCACATTCTCGTTTAAGATGTTCCGTAAAGCCAATCTTTTCAAGATTGAACTTGATGAAGGTTTGGATTTGTATAACTGCTATTTCATTAAGAAACGCAAATACACCACCAACGATTTAATGAAGGGTATTAAACCCTCCGATAAGAAATTTGAACCAGTTGTTGTGAAAGAAATTAAGGGAATTTTCTTTGACGAGGTAAAAGAATTTTTTGAACGCACAACAGGTTTGAGAACATCATTGTAAATAATAATTTACAAAATCGTGGTTGCCAACAACTGCGATTTTTATTATATTTACTATGTAAACGAAAGAAAAGAGGTAATAACTATGGCAAAACACTATTTCACCATTAACGAATTTGAACTCCTTCAAGAATTTAACAAAGAATACGATGTTGAAATGAAGGGTCTCGGTCCATTTGGCGAGGATACTGGTCGCATTGAATCGTTTGATTTGGATGATGCCGAATTTGATACCGATTTCTTGAAAGATAGTTACCAGGACGAAATTGAAAATCTCACTGAAGACCAGAAGAATGATTTGGAAGAAAATAGTTATATCTATTATTCCGATGTTAAGGAAATGTTCCCGGACATTGACGATAATTGGGATTTGGGTCAGGTAGTGGTGTTCAATACCGACATTGGTCAGTGCTCACAGAATTTCCTTCAGTGGGACCGTTGTATTGGCGACATTTGTTGTGATTTAGATGATTACAACGAATTTATGGAGGAACACGAAAAGTTCCAAACAAAAGAATGGCATATTGAACAAATTAAAGATTATATGCGTGAACACGATATTTCTTTAGAGGATTTGAAGTAATGCGACAGTGGGAATCTATCGTAAACGAACTCTTTGAAGAATTTAAAGAAGAATCTTTAAAGAATGATTGGTATGCCTGCACATTATATTCATGGCGCGGTGCTCCTTATGGTAGATACCAAAATGAACTAGAACGAAAGATTTGTATGCTCCCCATTGAATACAGAATGAAACTTAACAGATTGTGTAAAGATTGGGGTGATAAACTTCGTCCTGATTGGGAACGAAAAATGGAATTAGCACGATTGGAAAGACTCAGAGCGAAGGGCAAAATTTAATGGATTTTAAAAGTGCAATAGAAATTCTAAACGAATATGGGTTTGAACTCGTTGATGTTTGCAAGTGGTATGTTCCAGTCTGTTGGAATAATGTTATTTGTTTTTGGATTGATTCAGCTATTGACATTACAAGCAGTAAACCAAAAAGAACCATCCATCATGTATCGGCTTTCAAAAAAGCCAAAAAGAGAAATTTAAATAATTTTGACCCATCATTGATTGGGGCATTTCAAATTGAACAGACAAATGACAAATACCTGCGTGAACAATGTGAAAAAGTTTTAGCCAAAGCAAAGATATGGTTTGAACAGGACCAAATCAATATGGCTAGGAGAGATTTTGTATGAGAAAATATACAAATGTATTAGAAAAATTATTTGAACAATATAAAATCCCATTGGATTTTGATGATTGTTGTTCTCAACAAGATTACGAATGGTGCTATTATGTTAATAGTGATTATTCTATTACTGTAGATGCTACATTTAATCATCATGAACCAAATGAATATGAAGCCACAGTATATCTTAATGATAATGATGGTATAGAAAAGCATTTTAAAGAAGGTGAAGAAATGGAGCTGATTAAATTTATCACCACTGAGAAATTGAAATTGGCAGAAAATCGGGAGTTAGAAAACATTAACAAGGATTTCACATGACTGGACAAGAATTAAAAGATGAATTGGTAAATCGTGGATTAACTTATTTGAAATATCAAGATAAGGCAGTTCGTGGTTTGGTCTTTATGACATATTATA
>JAEEHF010000016.1 GCA_016280725.1 Bacillota bacterium
AATAAAGGGTATAGATCTTTCGATAGCGTCTCTCCTATTGATTAGTTAGTGAATTTTTACACCGCAAAGATACGGATTTTTTGAATTTGCAAGCAAAAAATGTACTTTTTTTTCGTTTTGGGACAATAATTATTGGGAAAAGGAGTAACGACAATTCTCACCTTCAAGCAATTTTATTGTCTATGGACAACAAAATTCGAGTTTTGATGGGTTTTGTGGTGTATGGACAATAAAACTATGCTAATCGAACATCTAACAGGACTTAAAGTATTGTCCTCTACCATGCAATAGTGAACAGAATAAAATAGTTATTCAGTTTTATATGGTTTAAATAGCATTTCATATTTTGGAGAAGAAACATCTATATACATTTCATATTCTTTAATTCCCTTATCTTTGGCAATTTGATGCAATTGATCTTTTATAGTTGATTGCATCATAGTGCCATAATAAATGGCAGAAGGCTTATATTGAATCACCGAAGCTTCATTGTCAAACACATCCCTAAGTGAATAGTTTAGCAAACGCCATTCTTTCTCATACTCCCAAAGTTTGGCTTTATGCAATGAACATTTAATGTGTGATAATGCATCAGGATTATAGATGTTTATGCCATTTGATTTTAAGAAAGAACATGCCATGTACACAGATGCATCAATACGCTCATCATCATATATTACAGGATAAATCCCGCAGTTTTCAATTCCTTTAGATAAAGTAGGTCTAAAATCATATTCTAATGCAAACCCCTGATGAGAACTGGCATAATGGCTCCACATTGGTATTGATTGAACTGTCTCGCAGAAACATGATATGGCAACAAACCTTTTACTGACTTGAGCAATTAAAGGAAACCAAAAATCAATACTTGAAAGCAATTGGCTTTTATACTTTTCAATGTCGTCTTCCATTGACTCAATATCACGAGAAAGAATCTGACTCTTTAAGTTGTCAATAAAACCATTTGGATACAGTCGTTTAGTTGAATCTGGGAAGTCGTTTCCTTGCTCTAGATAGCTCTTGATTTGAAGTAAAGCATTCAATGAAACCGAAGCATTGACAAACTCTTTGATTGCATTAATGTCATAACGCACCAAGGTGTCATATGGGTCGTTAAACTTATCAGCAGTTACCGCATAAATCTTATCGTTTTTAAAAGCATCAATTTGTCTTTCAAGACTCTTTTCATCATTGGAGTCACAGGGTCTATATCTGAATAGACTATGAGGCATCATCTGAACCAAAGCTTCAGAAATAGGTAGAACACTTTGATTAAGTAGTTCAGGATCAATTCCTTCTGAAATTGTTATTGATTCTAGTCTTCTTGCAAATTCATCTCTATCCATGCTGTTATCTAATTATAATACTTAAATACTTAATTCACAAAGTCTCTTATACTTCAGAGATTTCTTTTTCGCAAAGATACACATTTTTGAAGGACATGACACTTTCTATTTCAGGGCAATTTTGATATAATGATTGATTTTGTGGTAGTTGACAAGTTTCGAGAATAAAAACATCCAAAACTCGTTTCGATTTGAAATAATTTGTACTTTTGCACTTAATTGTTCGGAGAGCAATCCGAGCAGTTGAAGGCAATTTGTGCTTGTATCTTGACACACAAATCTGGAACATTTAGGTAGATAAGATACAGACAACGAGTTAGCCAGCCTTAATTTGTTATCAATCAAACGATAATAAATACAGGCTAGGTTACCGTGTCTATTTTATCTACAAGGTATTCCAGAGCCTGTGTGTCGGAAATAGGTGCGAACAAGTTTCCTAGCCTTCTTATGCCTATTTCTGAAAACCAGCCGAATCGAGGAAGCAATAGGCTACATTGAGACAAACCTATGATTAAACTATTTGTAAGAATTGTAGTATTTACCATATGTTGTTTCCTTTGTGGGTGCAATTATTCGGTTGAAAAATCCGATCAAAAGCCCATTGCTGAAAAAGAAAAACAACCTCTCGACACATTGAGAGTGCTGGTAGATATTCTTAACTTTAATAGTGACCCAGTTATACCCAACATGATTCTTAAATCTTATAACAAAGACAAAGAGGTTGTATACTACTACTCCGATGATGGTTTTATAAAAGCAAGTAATATTAGAAATAGTAGGGACTGTGAGAAACAGTACCTTATAAGTAAACTTGAGTTGGAAAAAAATGAGAATAAGAATTTAGAAAAGTATTTGAAGATTCTTAAGACAAAAGGTATGAGCATTAAATACCTTTATGGAAAAACTCACAGTGATACATGTCAAATAATCTTATCAACTAATGATATAGGACAAATCCTTTACTCCGACGGCCAACTTTCCATTGACCATATCAATAAAGAAATTAATAGAATTAAGCTACATTTGCCAACGCAAATAGATGAGTTTACTGTGTGGTTTGATTATTCAATTATTGACAATAACGTTAGCTATTTATACGAAATAGACGAAAGCGTCGTAAGTATGGATTATGTTATGGAAAACTATGAATTGATCAAATCTAATCTTTCGGAGCAACTATTAGGTGTTGACAACGGACCAAATGACAATTTTGTGCATCAAGCAAAAGCCTTAGGGCTTGGCATGAGCTATGTGTACTTTGGTAGTGTCACCAACAAAAGGATGGAAATTGTCTTTAAGAACGAAGAACTACTCTAATTTTAGATAAAATGAAAACTGCGAACGATCCTATAGACTCAAACAGGCCTTTCCTTACTCGCCTTGGATTAAGAATAGTGGCAATAATTTCGGGCTGCGTTGCCGCTGCATTGTTAGCATATCTTATTATGTTACCCGTTATGTTAATTGGAATCAAACTTGGGCCAGGTCTTGGAAGCACAGCGTGGGGTTTGGGAATTTTTGCTGGATACATAGTGTATAGGCAGTTATGTAAAAGATTCAAATTGACATTAAGATCTAAAAGTGGCGTAGATGCACTATTTGAAAAAGATGAGAACGAAGTCGACAATTCGGCTTCTACATTATACGAGGGCGGTAGCGAGAAAACAACAGATGGTAATGCTTTGATTGAGAATGTAAATATAGCTGAGGAAGGAAATGCCAAAGAAGCCGCCTCGGAAATAGAGGAAGAAGTAACAATGAATGAAAGTGAAATAACGGTTACAGAAGATTCTATAGCTGAAGATGTGGAAGTTTCGCAGAGTGAAGAGCGATTCAAAAGAAACGACGTGGAATCATCAAGAACAAAAGCTCTTGATGATACAGAAATGAGAAACGTCAACACCACTATTGAAAGCGATAAAACTATACCAAATAAAGCTCCAACGAGAAGAAACACTAAACTAATAAAAAAGATTTTCATAATTATTGCTTCAATTGTATCTGCAGTGTGTCTTTTTTTTGTTATCAGAGCGTGTTATTTGCCAATACACTGCAAAACAAAGCATAAAATACTTGTTCAGACAATAGAAGGAAAAATAACAGATGGCACAATTATTAGAAATGAATTGGAAGAAGCCTTAAAACAAAACAAACAATGTGAAAGTAGGAGATTTTGTAAGTTCGACCATTCAAAGGCACAACAAGAAATGATAGATTTATACATTCAATATCTTGAAGAATATTGCAAAACAAACATTGATAAAGCCGACAGTATAACAAAGGAAATGTTTAAATGGGATCAAAGTGAACTGGACCAATATTTCACATATGATAATGGCAATGAGTATAGATACTATGACAAGAACGAAATTGGAGTTAAGGTGGCTTATTATTCAATAGTCGCATTCTCTATATTATCTTATGCAGCAGAACATGGAGATAGCGATTCTCAACTCTCACTAGGACTAATATATGAAGGGGTTAATTGTTCATCTGACAATGAAGAAAAACCTTGGAGAAATTATACAATGATTGGTGAAAAGGTTGATCCAGTAAAGGCAGCATATTGGTATTTGCAAGCCGCTAATCAAGGCAATTCAAGCGCTATGGGTAATATTGGATCTTGCTATCTAGAAGGTCATGGCGTATCAAAAAATTTATATAAAGGATGTTATTGGGTTCAAAGAGCGGCTAATCTTGGTGATCCATTTCACCAACGAAGACTTGGAGACTTATATAGAGATGGTGTTGTTGAAAAATCATATCATACAGAGAAAAGGAAAAATTACTATTGGGGATATGACAACATAACCGTTTATGATTATGACACCATTATTCCAAAAGATATCAAACAAGCAATGTATTGGTGGAATTTAGCTGCCGATGCAGGGGATGAAACAGCAAAAGAAAGACTGCAACAGATATATGATTAGATTCAATAATATTTATTATCATACTTTCTTTATAAAAACTATTTATAGTCATCGACAGTTTGACTATTTCTTCCCACTACTCTCCTGTTTCCCCGTTTTTCCGTACTTTTTCGCAAAAATAACTATCATATTTACGCGGTTTTTACATTTTAAAGGTTTTCTTTTGAAATACACATATACTCACAAATTTTGCAAATATTTGTGAGTGTTTCGTCGAGATAAACTTGGGTGACAACCAAGAAGCCCCATTGATTGTTTTGCGTCCTAAATTCTATTTCCACCTGCGCATTGTCGGAATTTAAAACACTTGTTCACCTGCGTATTGTCGGAATTTATGACGCATGCCCACCTGCGCACTATCGGAAAACTTCATCCTCGCTGTATCCGCCAAGGAAAGGTGTCATGTAAACAGGAAGTA
>JAEEHF010000017.1 GCA_016280725.1 Bacillota bacterium
AAGGCTTTCTAAATCCTTTATATTAAAAGGACGGCCATTGTTGGCAACAAACAGATAATCCCCCGAACGCTTAACGTAAAACTTTGTTGCCTTAGCGTCATCTGCATTCTGTAGCAGTTCAATAAATGATCGACTGTTATAGCTTTCAGATACATATGCTTCTAGACCTGCAAGATCAGACAAAAGCATAGGAGAACTCTTTGCTTCAGCAATAAGAGTCTCTCTCAGTTTAGATAATTCATTATTCATCGTGTAGGATAGATTCTAATTTTACTTATTTCATCTATAGGAAAGTCTAACTGTATGGGACCAAACCCAAAAACTTCAAAGCCTTTAAAATCATTGCCATACTTGGACATACTTTTTAGATTTGCGATATCGTTGTATTTGTCGTAGATAACCATATCAATATTAAAATCTTCTTTAGAAGTTTCTCCATCTAAAGCCAACACTTCGCAGAAAAACTGCAAAGTGTTCCAATCGACAATCTCAAAAGAGAAATTCTGGAGCAACAATCCGAATTTTTCGTCTATCGATTCAAAATGCTCGATTTTGCTTTTCAGTTGTTTCTTAAGAAACTTCTTCTCTTCACGAGTCATTTCCTGTCTAAATTCAGATTCGCTTCCAACGTATTCAATTTCATTAGTACACCAGTACCATTGATTATCCAACAGGACAAGAGGAATAATGGCCAAATCTCTTAATTCTAGCTCCATCCTGTCTCCACTATGAGATTCTTTGACAATATCAAACCTAATCTTTATATCAACAAAAGAGTCTGGGTTAATAAATGTTCCGTCACTTTGCGCAAACTGATATGGAATAATCTGATATGCATATTCCAAACCAGTTTTTTTTGAAATATACTTAGTACCATCTTCTTTAATAGCAATTTTCTTTTTAGATTCGCTTACATTTTTAATCCTTAGAATTGCCCTGAAGCGTTCACGAGGAAAATCTTCCTTATCTACATCTGCTTGAAGTAATTCTAAATGCAGTCCTTTGAAATCAAGTTCTTTTTGCATTTCTACAATGTTTTTATTATTCTGAAATTATCTATTGATATTCTATCTTGTGGGATAGATTCTAATTTTACTAATTTCGTCAATCGTGATATCCAAATTGACATAATCAAAGGTTAGGACTTCGAAACCCTTAAACTCATCAGTATATTTGGATTTGCTATCTGTATAAACAATGTCGTTGTTATTATCATAAATAGCAATGTTGACAGTGAAATCATTTACGGGGATCTCACCATTTAAGGCGAGGACCTCACAAAAAACTTTCAAAGAATTTTCGCCATCCACTTTAATCGAGATATTTTGTAGGGTTATACCAAATTGTTCCTCAATTGCTTCAAAATGCTCAATTTTGCTCTTTAATTCTCTATTATATGTACTCCTTTCGATAGATTCAACTATTGTCCATTGGCCTTTTTCTCGAAGCAATCTTAAAGATGCAAATTTCCCTTCGTTAACTACCATCTCAATTCGATCACCATCTCTTGCTTGCCTAATATCTGCAAAAGAAACATCCACGTCAACAAAAGAGTTGTCTTGAAGAAATCTTTCATTATGGCCAAAATCCCATAGGTTTCCATCTTTAAGTCCATAATCTATAGAAATATATTTCATTTCAACTCCTATTTTCTTTCTTTTGTCATTGTAGTTAGTAATACGAAGTACTAATATAAATGGATTTGAATATCCCTCTTTGTATTCTTCTCTAATTATCTCAAAAGAGACTCCATTAAACAATTTGTCTTTTAATAAATTCATAGTTTGGTAATTATTATCTGTATTGAAACCATTATTATCTTCTTCAATTTGTTGAATGTTTCTATCATCATCGATTAGTTGACTCTCATTATTATTGTCTTGGGAATGTAAAAAAGCCTGCGGATAAGTTAACAGGACATCTATTCGTGGGTCTTTTTCATTTGGCATCTCATTTTGATTCCTAGACAGGACAATAGCGATTTTTTGAAGAAGGCTGACATATTCGTCAGCTCTTGTATCACCAACCTCACTTAAGTAAATATATAAGGCGGGAAAATCCGTAGACTTTAAGATGTTCTTTTTTATATCGAATATCTTGCAGAAATAGTCGCTATATTGACCATACAAATTCTGAAAATCATCGTATGACCATGGAACATCCATAATATGAAAGCCATATTCAATCATGTCTAATAGTATGAATAATTCCCTTTTGTAAATATGTTGATAACCAAGTAAGAAATAACAATTAAGAATATCTTCCTCAACAAATAATTGAAAATAGCCTTTTAAAGAGCAGTTATCGCTAAAATCGCAACCAATAGTTTCCAAATAATTATACATTTCCGAATTGTGTATAAATCTATTAGAAAGTAGATTTACAAAACGTGCCATCTTTCTAACGAGAAGATAATATTCTTCATATTCTTGATTTGTAATCATGTGTATTACTTGTTTAGTTTATTAACCATTACTTGTTGACACTCATTATCAAAACACATAAATACAAAATTGGCTGTTGATCACATGATTTTAGCCATTTATCTAAATAGTTTATGATTGTACAAGTTGATGTTTTGTGTAAATTACACAAATTCCATAAACTATTGTTTATACAAATCTTCGACACCGACATTCAAGAACTACGATATTTTTTTTAATGATTCCACACCAAACTATGAGGTGTTGACACACCACTTAGATAAAGTTGATGAAGTAATTCCCAACTGCTCAGACAGCAATTAGTCCTTTTCTTTGTTTCTACGAGTAGTTTTAGACGATTATTATCTTCCATTTATCATTTCCCAATTATAATTTCTGCAAAGTTAGTGATTCTTTCTTAAATTATCGCCATTTTATTAAAAAAAAACGGTTACTCAACTGATTATTTATGGGCATTTTATCTTTAGAAGCCCAGTTGTGCAAATAGTCCTTCTAAAACAATGGGATTTGCTCCACATCATAGCTGCCGGGACATGGTCGGGCCTCGCCCTTGAGCCACCTTACATAGAGATATGCATGAAAACCAGTTTCACACTTTCACTTTCCTCTATACCATTAACGTTCAGCGTGATGTGAGTGAAACTGCACAATCATTTCAGTTTCATATCCTTCACTCTTTCATCGGAGAAAAAAACAC
>JAEEHF010000018.1 GCA_016280725.1 Bacillota bacterium
AATGTTTCACGTTTTAGTTTAATTCATTTGTTAAATGAAGTGCAGGCTGGAATGTTTACTGATATAAACGAAATAAATTGTATGGAAACAGACATGTTTCCCGTTGATTCTGTTTATGCTCAATGTTTTGCCCTTACAGTAAAAGGCAATAGTATGAACCCTGAATATCTGGATGGAGATATTCTAGTTATCAATCCGTATATTCAACCTACTAGCGGTGATTTAGTCATAGCTTGTAATGAAGTTGAATCAAAAGCAACGTTTAAAAAATACAGAGAAAGATATGAAAATGGTCAGATGTATTTTGAGTTAGTTCCTTTAAACCCTGACTTCCCTATTTTATCCTCCAGGGATATTCCTTTTAAAATCAAAGGTGTCCTTGTTGCATTCTTTCGTTCTGTTCGTAGGTAAAATAAAACTAAGGACGGGTATGACATTTCAAGATGCACTAAGAAAACTTCTTGCTGATAACAATATGACTGTAAATGAATTAGCAGAAAAAACCGGAGTTAAACAACCTTCGATTTCAGGAGGTTGGCTTAAGACGGGAAGAATTTCTACAGACAAGTTATTTACTCTTTCTAAAATTTTTAATGTGGATGCAGAAGCTTTATTAAAGGGAAGAATAGTAATGAACGAAAAAGAGAACATTAAGAAGAATATTGCCAATTTGTTAAAATCCAAAAATTGGTCTACCTACGATTTAGCAACTAAGATAGGAGTTAGTCAGCCAGCAGTTCAAGGATGGCTTTCCCGAGGCTCGATAAACAAAGCAAATTTAGCCAAAGTTGCTAAACTTTTTAATACAACAACTGACAATTTAATTGGTGGTAGCAGTTCTGCTTTGAATCCAATTCCAACTAGAAGAATTGCTGTAATATCATGGGTACAGGCAGGAACATGGACCGATATGCCGGATAACTTTGAATACGATGAGTACATAGAAACAGATTCGTCAATTGGTAATGATTGTTATGCATTACGTGTTAATGGTGATTCAATGATGGGTACCAATAGAACCATTCCAGAAGGCTCTATAGTGATAGTGCAACCTTGCGAATTGGATTTTGATAGACTTAATCATAAGGTTGTTATTGCCATAGAAAATGGAGATGCAACAATGAAGGAGCTTGTTTTAGATGGATCAGTTCCGTACTTAAAACCTTGGAATCCTGCCTATGGTATTATCAAATTTACAGAAGCAACCAAAATTATAGGAAGGGTAATCAGAGTTCAATATGAACCATAAAAGTGTCCTTGTCGCCTACTTCCGCTCTGTGAGGAGGTAGGGTTAGCTCTTCAGCCTAATCAGAAGGTAGTTAAGGAATAAAGGGGTGAGTAATGGAAGAATTTTTAAACAAAGTTTTAGATAGTTATAGAAATCAAGATTGTAAAACATTATTAGCTTTGTTAACTGAGCATGGTAAAATTGAAATAAAGTTAAAAGGCCGTGATTGGGATGGCAATGTTAATTATAGAATTGCGGCGTTCATTGTTGATTTACAAAAATTGATTTTTCGTTCTTTTAATGACGCAAATAAAACTAACGAAAAATTTAATTTCCAAAATATTGAGAGTAATAATTTAGAGATTAAAGTAGAAGTCAAGAAAGGGTGTTCTAATTTAGGTTTTGATCTAAATGATATACTTAAGGTAGCGGATAAAATGGAAAGTTCTCATATTGCTATATGTATTATTGCAGTAGTAATCGCATTTGTAATCAAAAACGCTATTACCTCCTATTTTGATAAAGAAAAAGTAAAACTCTCTAACCAGAAGGAAATTGAATTACATAAACAGATGAAAGATGTTGCCGTTAACACAGTTAATGCCATGCTGCGTTTTGGTAAAAATCTCAATTCTAATGATGAAATTGAAGTTAATGGTAATAAGTACACTAAAAAGGAATTTTTAGAAAAATATGAGACTAACGCTTCTTTAGAAGATATAGAGTTAGATGAGTACCAAACATTTCATATTGATGGTAAATATATCTTTGATTCTATCTGTATAGAAAAGAAGACCGCTAAAATAAAATTAAGCAGTAAATCTTACAGTGCCAATATTGAAAATTTAACTGAAGAACAGATTGTATCCCTTCTGGAACAACAAACTGCAAGTTTAAATAAAAAAACTTTGTCTGAACAAGAGTTTCAATTAACAGTTAAACTGTTAGCAGGTGCAGTTAAAAAATTGATTGTTGATGATATTGGGAGAAAAAGGCATGATTCAATATCATTTGAAGAAGCAAAAATTCAATCTATTGAAAACGAAGAACAAGAATAAGAGCGAATAGCAGTGGAAACAAACAGTAGTACAGAAAAGTTGCTTTATACAAAAGGTTGGAAATCCTTGGATGAACAATTAAACTTAATGATTTCCAGAGGATTGTTATTAGGTGATTATCCAAGAGAAAAAGCATTAAACAAGTTGCATTTTATTGGTTACTATAGGCTTAGTGGATATTCTTATTCATTTAAAAAATCTATAGATTCGGATCAATTTGCTGAAAACACATATTTTTCTGACATTATTGAGTTATATAAATTTGATCGTAATTTAAGACTTTTAATTATTGATGCAATAGAAAGAATTGAAATTGCACTACGTTCTTCTTTAAGTTATGAATTGGGTAAAATAGACCCTTTTATATTGGAAACAGACGATCGATATGAATCACTAAGAGATGTTATTGAAGAAGTTATCAGTACCAGCAAAGAAGATTTTTGCGAACATTTTAGATCAAAATATCAAAGACCTTATCCAATTTGGATGTTATTGAACATTATTGATTTTGGAACCTTAATTAAGGTTTACGCTAATAGTGACCCAATCATAAAAGCAAAAATAGCTTGCAAATTCGGAGTTCATTCAACAACGGTCTTTTTCTCCTGGATAAACTCAATAAAATTTGTAAGGAATAAATGCGCCCATCACGCTAGATTATGGAATACGCATATTTTAAGAATCCCTCGTGTTCCTAAGAATAAACCTCAATATAAATGGATAAAAGGATTAGATTTTAATAAACGACCGGAAGCTAAATTATGGTTTACATTAAAAATTATCGAATTTATGCTTTCTACACTTAAAGCTTCAACAAATTGGTCTAACAAGCTAGAAAACCTGCTTTCAGAATTTCCAAAACTTAAATCAAATAAAAGTCCGACAGTTGAAAATATGAAATATATTATTGAGGATAGTTGATTTTGAAGTCTTGGTGCGATCAAGTCAGATAAACAAACTTGAACGACCAAGAAACGAATGGCTGTATTATATATTTGTATAAATTTTTTAACAAGTTTCTTTTGTAATAAATTTGATCTATTCCTCAAAAAAGAAAAGGCCCTTCACTGGTCCGCTGTACACAATGTGTCTTAAGCGCAGAAGGGCTCTATTACTTTGTAATTATACTGCTGTCCGTTTCCTCCTTCCGGTACAGCAGTTTATTTGGATGTAAGTTTTTGAATTACAATTGGTTACTTATTTATATCTTTCAAAATTTTGGCAACCTGTTTCAGTGATTCGAGTGTAGATGTATTTTCTTCTTGTTTATTCTTCTTTTTGAATGCAAATATATTTATCAGTGCCATTGTTATAGTCAAAATCGTGAGCATCAAAGAAAATATTGAAATGCCATAAAACCAAAGAACATCAGAGCTGTCTTTATTTAAATATATATCTAACACTTCACTAAAACTGCAACTTAATTTGCATGTAAGAATAATTAAAAGCCAAATTAAAACAATACAAGCAGCAACAAAAGACCCAATCCTCAATCGAGTCTTTATTACTTGATCTCTTAATTTCTGTTTTGCTTCAAGGGAATCAAAATTATTGTCTGTTATTGTCTTAGTTGTGAGTTCGGCAGAGTCTTTGATTTCTTCTTCTGCAGCTTCTGTGTTTATTATTATTTCGTTGTTATCATCCATTGTTCTTAACTCTTATTATTTTTTTAAAATAATCAGCAATTAATTCATCAGAAATATCTTGATGCAGTTTTATACCACCTTCAGTACTTTTATACCATGCGCCATTAGGATGATGTGACCAGGAAACCAATTCACCAGCTTTATATTTACCAAAGAACTCAAGGACAGCTTTAACTACATTAATTTGAGTTTTACTGAGACTACTTTCTACATTTTCTTTTCTGTTAAGAAGCGCGTCTATCATGTCAAACGGATGTTTCTTTGTGAAATTATAAACACGTGGAAAAACCGGACCGTGCTGCCATGCTTTAGGATGTTCATCACAAAGTCTTGTATCAGAAGATGCCAACACAGCACCATAAACGCAGTACATCAGCTTTTGCAGTTTGGTTAAGTTTATAAAATAATTCTTCCTGGCGCAGATTTTGGTTATATATGCTGCTACATCTTGACTATCAAGCATTAATTCTTTTGTCATATAATCTACCTCCACTCCTAAAGTAATTATAATTGTTGGATAAAAAATTAAACAGAGCTATTTCAAATAATCTTAATAAAGAACACTCCCGACCAAGCTTCCAAGTTTTTTCCAAGTTAACTCCAACTTTACTCCAACTTCACACTAACTACATTCACATCAGAATGTGCTAGGTCATAAAGTTTGTATTTGTGATGTAAATCAAATTTTTATACAAAATATACGATAGACGTATAATATATACGTATATATACTTGCTAATATTCGTTAAACGTATATAATAATAAATATACGGATTGCGTATATTAGGAGTCTAACATGGATAAAAAAACAGAAATATTACATCACAAAGTTGATAGAGAATACAGTGTTATTTTAAAGGCACATTATTCACTGATGGATGATGACTTAAATTATCTTGATGCAACAAGCGCAGTTAAAGGTCATGATTTAGAGTATATTCTTTCTTTGATGGATGCAATGCCGGTTTATGATGAGACGGCGTTCAATAAGCTTCTGGCTAAGATTGAAGACTTGCTGAAATTCAATCCGGAGAATGAATATCTTGATGTAATTCTGCAAGACTTCAAGCTGATTGCAGAGGAAATGAAATATCTGAATGATGAAGAATCTACTGCAAGATTCGATATTATTCACAACAAAATTCACACCAAAGCAGAAGCGATTGCACACAAAGTTGAGACCAGCAAATACTGCAATCACGATGTTTTCTATGAAATTGTACCACGGTTAAAGGCCGCCTTTACTGTCGGTGCTCTTGCCAACATTATTAACGCCTACTGCCGCATTGATGACGGGATGGTCAAGGTTGTTCTAAACGACATCAAAAGCCTTGTCTCCGAGGCAAAGCTTGACTTTACCTATGCGGTAGCGCCGGACAATCAATACTCCGTCTGTCGGGAATAGTTTCCAATAACATTTTTTATCCATGACAAAACCAAAGCCTTCGCAAGGAGGCTTTTATGGAGAACTACACATGAAAGATTACATTAACGATCAAGATTTTATTAAGTGGCAGAAGAAACATGCCCGAAAGCTTGCAGTAGCAGAAGGCTTGAAGATATTCGCTATCCTGGGACTGATTATGCTGTTGCTTGCACTGTGTACCACAGCAATCTCAATGGCATTGAATACTCCGGAGGTGGAGTATTCCTGGGAGACAAAAGAGTGCAAGAGGGTGGTGTACATGGATGGAAGCACGACAGACTGCTCT
>JAEEHF010000019.1 GCA_016280725.1 Bacillota bacterium
AAATTTTACAATGTTGCATCCAGATAAAGTAAAGTTATTATTTATTGGCGGAGTTGAAGAAGCTCCATTACCTATCGATGAAATTAGATTAAGAGTAAGAGATAGTGTGAGTGAGAACGAACAGTTTGAAGTTATTGACGGAATAGTATATAAGAGTATTACACAAGAAGAATTAGATAAGATTATTAGTGAATATAATGCATCAAGAATGGTTCATCAAAGGGATATACAAAGAGCAGAAGATGGTTCTTATAGGCTTCCATTAAATTATCCTATTGGAACAGCAGATGTTGATCACTATGTTGATTTGTCATCTTTCCCAGGCGGAAAAGAAGGATATAGAGCAGCTCTTTCAAAAGTACCTAGGAGAATTTTCGTTGGTGAAAGAGAAGAAGAAGTTGAAGGACATTTTTCATACACAAGTGGTGTAACTAGTGAAGGAATAAGGTACGGATATGCGGAAGACTTAGATTATTTGACTAAAGATGGCAGAAGAGCAAGTGATTTACATGAAGCTGAAAAAGCAAGCATGCATAATAGGGTTTTAGAATATAGGTCGGCATCATTAGCTTTATTTGGAAGAGGAGCTAACGAAAGGTTGAGAAATTACGTACAACTATCTCAGCTATTGGGAATGGATATGCAATCAAAAATATATACTAGAGTAGGACATAATAATATCTATTGGTATAGACCATTAGCTGATGACACAAGATGGACTATTAATACTCTTTTAGATAATAATGTAGTACCAAAATTTACTGATTTTTCAGTGGCAAAAAGAATAGATCCAATTTATCAGCTTTTAAGAAGAGCAAGGGTTGGAGATAAAAACGGACCTAATCCTATTGTAGATAGGCTTCCAAAACTTCCAAAAGGGCCGGAACCATCTAGAGAAGACTATGAAAGTGAAGCTGAATATAAAGAGGCGTATCGTCAGTATAAAGAGGGCATAGAAAGATATTACATTATGCTTGAATATTTTAAACATGCAATTGACTTTTATATTTCAAAGACGAGAACCGTAAATGCAGATGCTAATATGGATCAATTATACGATAGTCTTACACCAGAAGAGGTACGCACGGTACTAAATGATAGAGTAATTCAAAGAATTCAAGCGATTATTGATAAAGATAGACAAGGACATGATTCAGCTGAACCAGAAAGGTAATTTCATCAAAAGTAGCTAATTTAAAGGAGTTTTAAAGCTTTTTATGGAAAAAGGAAATCTTTCAAAGATTAAAATTCTAGATAAAATAAGACAGTATGAAAAAACTGGAGATATTCAATATACTGATTTTTTAGATCCTGCTGAACTTATTGAAAGTAAAAGCACATATGATAAATATATTCATATTGAATTTGGCGGCTTCAAAGAAAGCGAAAGAAAGATTCTTTTAATTGGTAGTGACAGTATAGATGATGTCAAAGAAGCAATTAAAATCATTAAAATAATTTCTCCTAAGAAGCTTTCTCATAGAGAAGTTCTTGGAAGTGTACTAGGACTTGGCCTTAAAAGAGATGTTATAGGCGATATAATAATTAATGATAATGTTGCTAATTTGTTTGTTGCCTCATCAATTTTTAAATACATTGTTCAAAATCTAGATAGAGTTGGAAAAGAAAAAATAAAGCTTGAAGAAATAGGCTATGAAGAAATATTGGAAAAGAAAGAAGAATTTACAGAATTTAAAACAACTGTAGCCTCGCTTAGAATTGATTCTGCTATATCTTCTGCTTATGGACTTTCAAGGGCACAAGCAGTCACTTTAGTGGATTCTGGAAGAGTAAAGATTAATTATCTTGATTGTAATTCATCATCAAAGCAAGTTCGAGAAAATGATCTAATTTCTGTTAGAGGATTTGGAAGATTTATAATTGAAGAAGTTTTAGGAGAAACAAAAAAAGGAAGAACTAGCATAAAATTAAAAATATATAAGAAATGAGAAGGTGGAGCAAATGAATCTTAATGCAATTTCAATTGAAAATACGGTTTTAAGGGAAAAAGCACTTAGTGTTTATGCTTGCCCGACTGTACGAGCAACTAGACTTAAAGAGGAAAACAGAGAAAAAGAATTTAATGTAAGACCAGATTTCTTTAGAGATGCAGATAGAATCCTTCATTCAATGGCATATACACGTTACATGGATAAAACACAAGTATTTGCAATGGTTACAAATGATTTAATTACTCATAGAGGACTTCACGTCCAATTTGTAGCAAAGATTGCAAGAACTATTGGTAGAGTTCTTTCGTTAAATGAAGATTTGATCGAAGCTATTGGACTTGGTCATGATTTGGGACATGTTCCATTTGGACATTTTGGTGAAAGAGTTCTAAATAAGATTTGTGAAGAAAACGGATTAGGATTATTTCTTCATAATGCACAAAGTGTAAGAGTTCTTCAGACACTTGAAAACAATGGCCAAGGGCTAAATATAACAGTTCAGGTATTAGATGGCATTTTGTGTCACAATGGTGAAATGCTAGAAAAGAAATATGAACCAGATTACAAAAAGACCATTCCTCAATTTATCGAGCAATATAATAATTGTTGGAACATTAAAGGTTACGACAAAAAAATCAGGGCAATGACTCTGGAAGGCTGTGTAGTACGAATTTCAGACGTAATTGCGTATATCGGTAGAGATATTGAAGATGCAATATTATTAGGCTTAATCAAAAGAGAAGATATTCCGGAGAGCATAACTAGCGTTCTTGGAAATACTAATGCTCAAATAATAGATAACCTTGTAAAGGACCTTATGGAACATAGCTATGGAAAATCATATCTAGAGTTTTCAGACCGCGTTTTTGAGGCACTTAAAGAGCTTATGGACTTTAACTATAAGAATATTTATAATAACCCGGTTAAGTCTGAAACAGAGGAGCGCTCTATAAAATTATTTAGGATGCTTTACGACAAATACGTTGAGGACTTAGAAAACAAGAGGGGCTATATTTACGAAGAATACTACAAAAAGATGTCTCAAACCTATACAGAAAGCAATTCTTATGGTAAAATTGTTGTCGACTTTATAGCCGGTATGACTGACAAATTCTTTATAGAGCAGTTTGAAGATAATTTCTTGCCGGCAAGCATGTAATTTTTAGCGGCGTACAGTGTACGTCAGACAATGTAACACTATGACAATAAAGTTTGTGTCAAAATCAATATACATTTGAAAAGTGCGCTTGCATCAAAATTAATGTATTACTAGGAGCCTAGACTTGCAAAAGCGGAGGCGTACGAGTGGTACGTTGAGCATTTTGCAAGGTGTAGCGACAACGTAAGACATTGATTTTCATGCAAGCCTATAAAAAAGGAAGTTATTTTATGATAAGTGCAAACAATGTTACTTTACGTTTTGGAAAAAGAACACTATTTGAAGATGTAAATATTAAATTTACTAACGGCAATTGCTATGGATTAATTGGAGCAAATGGTGCTGGTAAAACAACGTTTCTAAAAATTTTGTCTGGTGAAATAGAACCATCACAAGGTGATGTTACTATGAATCCAGGGGAAAGACTTTCAGTTCTTAAGCAGAACCACCATGAATTTGAAGAAGAAACTGCAATTAACGTCGTAATTAGAGGAAACGAAGAATTATTTAAAATAATAAAAGAAAAATATGCTATATATTCTAAACCAGATTTTAGTGATGAAG
This sequence comes from Bacillota bacterium, assembly GCA_016280725.1. Taxonomy (GTDB): domain Bacteria; phylum Bacillota; class Clostridia; order TANB77; family UBA1234; genus RGIG6105. The sequence goes on from JAEEHF010000019.1 coordinate 3,676, forward strand.
ATGGAATTAAAGCTGCAGAATTAGAAGCAAGATTTGCTGAAATGGATGGATGGAACGCAGAAAGTGATGCAGGAATATTACTAAATGGTCTAGGCGTTGAGACAGAGCATCACTACAAGCTAATGAAAGAACTTACAGAGGTTCAAAAAGTTAAGGTTCTTCTTGCATCTGCTTTGTTTGGAAATCCAGATGTATTGCTTCTAGACGAGCCAACAAACTATCTTGATATGGAAGCAATTGAATGGCTTGAAGAATTTTTAATAAACTTTGAAAATACAGTTATTGTTGTATCACACGATAGATATTTCTTAAATACAGTATGTACTCATATAGCCGATATAGATTATGGCAAGATACAATTATATACAGGCAACTATGATTTCTGGTATGAATCTTCACAATTAGCTTTAAAGCAAATGAAAGATGCAAACAAGAAAAAAGAAGAGAAGATTAAAGAATTACAGGAATTCATTAGTAGATTTAGCGCGAATGCTTCAAAGTCAAAACAAGCTACTTCAAGAAAGAAACTTCTTGAAAAAATAGAATTAGACGAAATAAAACCATCAAACAGAAAGTATCCATATATAGACTTCAAAATGGATAGAGAACCAGGAAAAGAAATATTATTTATAAACAATATCACTAAAAAAGATGATAGTGGTAAAATGCTATTAAATAATGTTTCAATAAATGTTAAAAATGGTGACAAGATTGCCTTTGTAGGCCCTATGGGTGCTGCTAAATCTGAACTGTTTGATATCATTACAGAAAACTCTGCTCCACAAGAAGGCGACTATAAATTTGGTATTACGATAACATGGTCGTATTTTAAAAAAGATAATTCCGATGAGTTTAATAGTGACTTGTCGATTGTAGATTGGCTTAGACAATATTCACCAATTAAAGAAGATACATACGTTAGAGGTTTCTTGGGAAGAATGCTTTTCTCTGGAGATGAGGCATTAAAGAAGGTAAATGTACTTTCTGGAGGAGAAAAAGTAAGATGTATGCTTTCAAAGATGATGCTATCTGGTGCCAACTTATTAATCTTTGATGAGCCAACTAACCATTTGGATCTAGAGTCAATCCAAGCATTAAACAATGGATTAATGTCATTTAAAGGTGTTATTCTATTTACTTCTCATGACCATCAGTTTGTTCAAACCGTTGCAAACAGAATAATAGAAATCACTCCAAATGGTATTATAGATAAAGAAATGACATATGATGAATACTTAGCAAGTGATGAAAGTGCAAAGAAGAGAGCTCAAATTTATTCTGTAGAAGAGGATAATTAAAAGGGGGAATAGGCATGGCAAAAAGAAAAGTATTACCAGAGAACTTTAGAAAAATAGTTGAAAAAGGAGACCTTCAAAAATTTGCAAATGTTTTTGAAGAATGTGAGATTGATGCAAGACTCGAAAGAGGGAAAAGCACAGCTAATGCTTTTTCGATAAGTGGATTAAATGTTAAGCAAGCTAGATTTTTAATTGAAAATGGATTTAACTTAAATTCTGACTGTGGTTTTGGTTATCCTGCTATTGCATTTCAAGCAGACAATAGAGCTATTTTAAAACTATTGCTTGAATATAGGGCAAACATAAACTGTGTTGTTGATGTATCAAAAGGAAGTGCATTGTTCTATGCAGCTAATACGAATAATATAAAAGCTGTAAAAAATCTACTTGAATTTGGTGCTTCTGTCACAGCAAGAAACAGTTCATTTTCAAAATCATATTTGCTTGATGAAATACTATCAACATGCACAACTGAACAATTAATTGATAGAGTTGCAATTTCTAAAATGCTTCTTGAGGCTGGTGCTAAACCTTCAAAAGAAACTACAGAATATGTTAAAGCAATACTTGAAACATTTGAAGAAGAAAAAGAAAACATTAAGAAAGATGAAGTTAAGAAGTATATTAAAGCTGAAAAAGAGCTTTCTGAACTTTTTGGTGTTGAGATTCCTGATCTAAATGCTGCAAAACTTCCTCCAATCGAATTACCAAAAATAGAAGTTACTTCTACAAATTGGTGGGAACAATATAATGAATTATGGGCAATACTTGTTCCTGAGCGTGGGCCATCAAATACAATTCAAGGTGAGATAATTAGAATTGTTGGTAAAATTAGTTATGAACTTTTAGATAATGGCGGAGCAAATTGGGATAGAGAGTTTGTTAAGATGGCAAGGGCTCTTGAAAAGTATCTAACTATCGAAGACGATAAGGATGCAGAAACAGCAAACGCTGCTATCGCACTTGCTAACAAGATTTCTAAACGTTCATCTGAGACGGATATTATTAAATTATCTGAACTTGCAGTTAAGTGGGTACTAGCTAATCCAAATGCAATTTATCTTGAGAAAGTTGATTATAAAAGATAAAGGATTGTTTAAGGGTAGAATTATTGTAATTCTATCCTTTTTTATAGTATTTTTGTCATATTTACTATATAATAAAAAAGGTGATTTTATTGATTTTCAAATACAAAAATATTGATATACACTATGAAATATTTGGTAATGAAGAAAATGAAAATAGCGATGTTAGACCTCTTTTATTGCTTCATGGTTGGATGGGTAAAATAGAGTCTTGGGCACCAGTATATCTTCATTTTATGAAGACAAGGAAGGTATATGCCATTGATTTTCCTTTTCAGGGGGGTACGTCCACGGAACCAGAAGAATCATGGGGAATACCAGAGTTTTCACAAATGGTGTATGATTTTATAAATGAACAAAATATTGTGGGTTGTGACGTTATAGGGCATTCATTTGGCGGGAGAGTAATTATTTACCTTTCATCTTTATATAAGGACTTATTTTCAAAGATAGTACTTACAGATTCCGCTGGTGTTAAACCTAAAATGACGATAAAAAAATTCTTTAAGATATATAGCTATAAGTTTATAAAGAATATATACAAGCTATTTCTTTCAAAGGAAAAATACGAAGATAAACTCTCAAAACTAAGAATGAAAAGAGGATCTTCAGATTACGCTACACTTAAATCAGATGTACAGAGAGAGACGTTTAATAAAATTATTAATTTGGACTTAACATCTAAGCTTCAAGATATTAGTAGCCCAACTTTATTAATATGGGGTGAGAACGATCAAGACACACCTTTATATATGGCTCATACGATGGAGAAAAAAATTAAAGACTGTGGTTTGGTAATTATTGAAAACGCTGGGCATTTTGCATATCTTGACAACACTAATAAATTTTTAGTTGTAACGAATGAATTCTTAAAATAGGTGATAAAATGATATATTTTGATTTGATTTTTTTGATAGTATATATGTTTCTTGTTCCAAAATTTCTTCATATCATGCAACAAGAAAGTTATCAAAATGATGGTATGTTTAGATGGATAATTAAAAATCCTAGAAAAGCATTTGGACAGGGAATAATTCAAATGGCTGTTGTTGTTATCACATATATATTAACAGGAGTAGTTTTATTAAATGTGGTAAAAAATGCTAATGGAGAAGTAAATCCATTGTACCGTTATTATCCAACTTTTATTTCACTGTTTGCTCTAGTTGTGGTTAATGGATTTTTTGCAATAAAGGAGAAAATTGAACGTAAAAAAGCAAAGAAGCCTTTAAAGTTTACTGCACGAGCAATAAGGTTGTTGGTAAGCAATTTTGTTATTGCATGCATTTTAGAAGCTTTTATACTTGATTCAATACCTATTTTTTATCCTAGTGAGATTAAAGATGGAGTTCAGGTATACAATCAAATTAAGTATTATAATGTCAGTGGTGATGTAATTCCTCAGGAAATAAACGAATGGGCAGAATATTCACATACTTATGATTTAGACGCTAAAAATAGGTATATATCAATTATCTATGCGTTTGTTATTTTTGGTTTGCCACTAAATATGATCATTTCAAATTGGTTTGTTTCTCCAGTTGAATCATGGAATAATGATAGGTACAAAAATAAAGCTAGGAGAATCCTTAATAAAAAAGAATACAAGAATCTTATCAGGATTGGAATTACAGGAAGCTATGGAAAAACTTCTACAAAGCATATTTTAGCAACAATATTAAGTGAAAAATATAATGTTTTATATACGCCTGGAAGCTATAATACATCTATGGGTAATGTCAAAGTAATTAGGGAGCAACTTAAGCCAGAACATGAGGTGTTTATTTCTGAGATGGGTGCAAGAAAGAGACTTGATGTTTTTGATATCTGTAGCTTTGTAAGACCAAATATTGGAATAATAACTTCTATTGGTGAACAACATTTAGAGACATTTAAAAATATTGAAAATGTTAAAAAGACAAAGGCAGAAATTCTTGCAGGAACTACTTTTGATGGAGCAATATTCTTGCCTGAGAATGACGAAAGATGCCTAGATTTATATAATAAAAATCCTCGAAAGAATAAATATTTATATTCTACAGTAGCTGGAAATAGTGATGTATATGCTTCAGACATAAAGACTTCAAAGGATGGTAGTGAATTTAAAATTCATAGTAAAAAGTTAGGCACATATTCATGTAAGACAGTTCTGCTTGGAATGCATAATGTTCAAAATATCGTTTGTGCAGTTGCTGTTGCCGAATATCTTGGCCTTTCGAAAGAACAAATAGTAGAAGGAATTAGGAAGACTAAGCCTGTTGAACATAGACTTCAGCTTCTTCCATCAACAAATGGAACGACAGTAATTGATGATGCATTTAATTCTAATCCTGTTGGAAGCAAATATGCTCTTGATGTTCTAAGCACATTTGAGGGAAGAAAAATAATTATAACGCCAGGGATGGTTGAGCTTGGAAAAGAAGAATACAATCTTAACAAGGAATTTGGAAAGCAAATGGCAAGAGTTGTAGACATAGCCATTCTTGTTGGAAACAACCGTGCCAAACCTATTGAAGAAGGATTGAAAGAAGAAGGCTTCAATGATATGAATATATACGTTGTAAATAGTCTTGATGAAGCAACGAAAAGGTTAGCAAAGCTTACAAAAGCGGGAGATGTTATTATCTTCGAAAATGACTTGCCAGACTCATATAATGAATAAAAAAGCATACGAGAAAAATGGGGATATCCCCTTACCTTGAAGAGGAAGGGGTGTACCCTTTTTCTTTAGTGCGGACGGAAGAATAGAGTAAAAAAAGCATATGAGAAAAATGGGGATGTCCCCTTACCTCGAAGAGGAAGGGGCGTACCCTTTTTCTCTAGTGCGGACGGAATGAATTGACAAAACATAAATTTTATATTATAATTAATCCAGAATTTTGCAGTGAAGATACATTTAGTAGCTACTTTAAAAACCTTTAAAGGGAGGAAGGTCACCGATTGAGAGCCTTCTAAAGTTAGTTAAAGAGTGAATTTCAGGTATTGGAGCAAAACGTAAATGATGCGTTAAATCATATTTCGAGAGCCAGATGGTCGCCAAAGCGACATTTGGAATTTGGGTGGTACCGCGAGATTATTCGTCCCAAGTATGTTTATACATACTTGGGACTTTTTTGATGCAAGTATAATAAACAATAATATATATAAAGGAGTAATTACAATGGACGAAAAACTAAAACAAATAAGAGAAGCAATTGCAAAAAGTTTTGGCGAAATTAAAAATATGCAAGAGCTAAACGATTTAAAAGTTGCTTACCAAGGTAAAAAAGGAATTATTACTGAGCTTGCAGCAGGTATTAAAGATGTTGCTGCCGAGCACAAAAAAGAATTTGGAATGCAAATGAATGAACTAAAAAATGAATTTAATGAAAAGTTCGAAATTGCTAGAGCAAAACTTGAAGAGGAAAGAATTAATCAAAAATTAAAAGAAGATACAATTGATATTTCTCTTCCAGCAAATAAAATTCAATCAGGCTCAAAGCATCCATTCAACAGAATAATAGAAGAAGTAGAGGATCTATTCGTATCAATGGGTTACGACGTAGTAGATGGACCAGAACTAGAGGATGATGAACATTGCTTTAGATTATTAAACTATTATGTTGGTCACCCTGCAAGAGATGCACAAGATACGTTCTATATTGATGATGAATATTTGCTTCGTACACAAACATCTAGTACTCAATCAAGAGTAATGCAAGCTAATACTGAAAAGTCACCAATAAGAATAATATGTCCAGGTAAAACATATAGAAGAGATGAAGATGCAACTCATTCGCATCAATTTGGACAGGTTGAGGGACTGGTAATTGATAAAGATATTTCACTTGCAGATTTAAAAGGAACGTTAGAAATATTTGCAAGAAAACTTTTAGGCGATGATACAAAAGTAAGATTCAGACCAAGTTACTTCCCATTCACATCACCATCTTGCGAAGTTGATGTAAGCTGTTTTAAATGTGGGGGAAAAGGTTGCTCACTTTGTAAAGGTACAGGCTGGATAGAGCTTTTAGGTGCTGGAATGGTACATCCAAATGTTCTTCGTATGGGTGGATATGATCCAGATAAATATACAGGATTTGCATTTGGAACGGGACTAGATAGACTTGCGATGTTTAGGTATAACATACCAGATATCCGTTTAATGTATGGAAACGATATAAGGTTTTTAAAACAATTCGACGAAGCAGAATAACATTCACTTGAAAATCAACGTCTCGCTGTGTCGCTACGGTTTATAAAATGCTCAACGTACTTTATGTACGCCTCCGCTTTTATAAACCTAAGCTCCTTGCGATACATTAATTTTGAAGCGAATGCAAGAATTGTAAAATAAATATAGGAGGACAAGATGAAATTAAGTCTAAACTTTTTAAAAGATTATATTGATTTGCCAAGTGATGTGGATAGCGTTAAACTTGGTGAAGACATGACAAATATTGGAAATGAATATGATGAAGTTGGAAAACTTATTAAAGTTTCTGGCCTAACAATAGGAAAGATCTTAAGCTGCGAAATGCACCCTAACTCAGACCACTTGCATATTTGTATGGTAGATGTTGGTAAAGAAGAGCCACTTCAGATAGTTTGTGGCGCGCCAAATGCTAGAGCAGGAATTAAGGTAATAGTTGCATTAATTGGCGCAAAGCTTCCAGGCGGAGAAATAAAAAAAGGAAAACTTCGTGGTGTTGAATCTTGTGGAATGATGTGTTCAATTGAAGAACTTGGATTAGAGCATAAATTCTTAAAACCAGAGGACATTGAAGGAATTGCTGAACTAGCTGATGATGCAGTAGTTGGAGAAGATCCAATTAAGTATCTTGGGCTTGATGATGAAGTTGTAGATTTTGAACTTACTGCAAATAGAGGAGATCTTCTTTCAATTCTTGGAATGGCATATGAAGTTGGTGCTTTATATGGAAATAAAGTAAAAGATATTGATATATCGCATAATAATACAAGCGATGATTTTTCAAAAGACTTTACTCTAGATGTTCAAACTGAAAATTGCTCACTATTTTATGCAAAAAAAGTTACTAATGTAGTGATAAAAGAAAGTCCTAACTTTATTCAAAAACGTTTAATTGCATCTGGAATTAGACCAATCAATAATGTTGTAGATATTTCAAACTACGTTATGCTTGAAGTTGGTCAACCACTTCATTACTATGACGCAGATAGACTAGGAGACAAGCTTGTAGTTAGAATGGCTGAAGAAGGCGAAAGATTAACGACATTAGATGAACAAGAAAGAATACTTTCATCTAACGATATAGTAATTGCAGATAGTGAAAAAGCAATCGGACTTGCCGGTGTTATGGGTGGACTTTCTACAGAAGTAGAACAAGACACAAAGAACATAGTAATAGAGTCAGCAATTTTTAATAATGTTAAAGTACGATTAACATCTAAGAAGATTTTGCGTTCTGAAGCTTCAAATAGATTTGAAAAGGGTTTGGATCCTAAACGTACTTTAATGGCAATTGAACGTTCTTGCAATTTGCTTGAAAAATATGCAGATGCCACAGTTGTTGGTGGAATGTGTGTTTATGATAAAAACGATAAACAAGATAGAGTAATTGATGTGCCTTATGCTAAAGTAAAGCAAGTACTAGGAATGGATATTTCAAATGATAAGATTAAAGATATCCTTTCGAGAGAAGCATTAGAATTTACCGAAGAAGGAGACACATTAAAAGTTACTGTTCCAACAAGAAGACTTGACTTACAAATCAAAGAAGATATCATTCACGATATAGGAAGATTTTATGGAATGGATAATATGGAAGGAAAGAGAATGATTCTTCCTGTTATTCCAGGTCACTATGATAAGTTTAAGAGAAATGCAAGAAACAAAATGGTATCTTTAGGACTTAATGAGACATTAAGTTATGCATTAATTCCTGAAGCAGAAGTTCAAAAATTCTCTACTGAAGAGTTTGAAACTGTTAAGATTTTAGACCCTATGACAGAAGAAAGAAATGCTTTAAGAAATAGTCTTATTCCTTCATTATTGATGGTATATGATTACAACAAAAACAGAGGAATAAAAGATGTTTCAATCTTCGAAATAGGAAAGAGCTTTCATAAGATTAATGGAGAATACGGTGAGCATCTATCGCTTGCTTGTTTAATGACAGGAAATTACAAAAGAGGACTAAATAAATCTAATGTAGATTTCTATGTAATTAAAGGTGTGCTTGAAGATTTATTAGACTACTTAGGATTCAAAGATAGATATACTTACAAAGTGAATGAACTTCCAAAAGAACTTCATCCAGGTCAAGCAGCAAGCGTGTATGTTGATGGAAATAGAGTAGGATATATTGGAAAACTACATCCACTAGTTTCTAAAGATAGCATTTATGTTTTAGAGTTGAACTTAGAAAAATTATCACAGTATAATCATGATGTTACAAAGTATAAGGAGTTTTCAAAATTCCCTGGCATTGAAAAAGATGTTGCATTTGTTGTTTCAAAAGATGTTAAATCTGAAGAAATCGAAAAGGTAATTTTATCATCTGGTGGAAAATTACTAAAACAAATAGAAATGTTTGATGTGTACACAGGAGATAATTTAGGCGAAGGTAAAAAGTCATATGCATATAATCTTAAGTTTGAAGACCCTGAAAGAACACTTTCTGATGAAGAAGTTACAAAAGTATTTGAAAAGATAATGGATAAAGTTTGCAGTGAAATTGGAGCTGAGATTAGAAAATAAAAGGGGATAAAATGGATTTAAATAATGATGTTGTAAATCACGTAGTAAAGCCTAATATAGAATATCTTCAGTTTAAAAACTTATTATCTCATACGGAATTAAATCATGCATATATATTAAAATCACATGATATGAGTTTTAGACCAGGCAAAGATTTTCACAACATTGAAGCAGTTAGAAAAAATCTAAAAGTTGTTTCAGAAGAATGTGGCTTTGATTATAAATCTATAATAAGACCAGATATTGAACACACAGCAAATGTCCAGATAGTAGACCTTGTTGAAAGCGAGGATGATGGTCCAGAGCTTAGAGGAAATCGCTATAAAGATATTGATGGACTTCTTACAAACAAAAGTGGAATAACTTTAATGACAACTAATGCTGATTGTAGCTTGATACTATTATATGATCCTGTAAAAAGAATAATTGGAAATATTCATGCTGGTTGGAGAAGTACATTTGGTAAAATAGCAAAAAATGCGATTATCAAAATGAAAGAAGAATACGATTGTAATCCTGCTAATATTGAAGCGTATTTTTGCCCAAGCATAAGGAAATGTCACTTTGAAGTAGACACTGATGTCATGGAAATTTGCAAAAATGTATTTTCATATACTAATCGACTAGATGATATAATTTTCAAAGGTGACATTAAAGATGGAAAGCAAAAGTACCTTATTGATACAGTTTTAATCAATAAAATGCTTCTTGAAGAAGAAGGAGTTTTACAAAAGAACATTTTTGATAGTGGCATCTGCAGTGTATGTCAAAGTAGTCTAGTTCACTCAAAAAGAGCCGAAGGTGACTTATTTGGCCTAGGTGCAGCATTCATATCAATTTCATAAAAAAGACTAAAAATAGGGCGTTCTTTTCGAAAGGAAGGGACGCCTTTTTTGTTTCGAAAGTTGGGTTATTGTGGAAAAATGGGGATGTTCCTTTTCGTAGAAAAGGAGCGTACCCTTTTTTTCCCAATACGGACAAAAATTTGGCATTTCGCTTTACATAATCTTAAAAACATGATATTATCACCTCACAAATCTATATCAAGGAGGGTTCAAGCTATGGAAAGAACCAGTGTGTGCAGGACCGACATCATGCGCAGTAGGGTACTTGATTATCAGCTGACCAGCACTGAAGAGAAGATTACTACCTTCATGAAACGCATTCAGGAACAGATTGATTGCATTAGGCTTGGCTACCAGAACGCGAGTGTGAATGATCCACAGAAGGCGGAAAACTATGCTAAAAAGTGTGAACGCTTTCTTGCCCTTCCGTATTTTACTGAAAAGGAGTACAAGGGAAAGAGCGTCGGTGCTATTAAGGATGACCTTAAGGTTCAGGTTGGTTCGATTAAGGAAATTGTTTCGATTATTGATCTCTGGATGGAAAAGCTCCGGGCTATGAAGTTGGAATTTGCCAGGCAGGCGACACCGTGGAATCAGGAGATGAGCCAGCGCAAGAGGAGTTTTCTTCTTCGTGAGCCTGTGCGGGCGTTTACATCAGAAGTTAGTTTTCTTCAGGAAAAGTATGACGCGTTTTTCGCTGATCAGGCAACACTTATGGCACTTTTGGAAGTGCTCCTGAATGAAGAATTCATGGGATATCTTGGTGCCAAGCGTGCTTGGAAGGTTTCTACTCTTAAGGAAGAGATTTCGGCATCTATTTGTGGTGAACAAGCCAACAGTGTCGATGGTAAGCTTGTTGGGGTATCTATTGAGCTTCTTAAGGGACTTCTTGGTCTTAAGTATTTCAGGCTGAAGCGGTATCTGTCCCTTGAAGTTAGGGAACTAATGAAGGTTTTGAGTATCGACCTCGAGATGACTAAGGCCATTGTAGATTGGATTTCTGGTAGGATTACTCTTTTTAAGTCGTACCTTAAGGCTGCAAAAACTAAGAAGATTCCTGATGACACTAGAGAGGGAATTAGGGATGTCCTTGTATTGTATGATCAGGAAATTTCTTTCCTCTCTGATATGAAGCGGGAGTTTGAGAAATCGTACAGTTTATATAGGTTCGGTCAGGGACTTCTGGAAAACGACATCTTTGAGTCGCTGTACATCTAAATAAAAAAGTGAAGGGAAATTCCCTTCACTTTTTGTTTTAGGAGATATGAAAATGCCATGCACACATTATGTTCACTATGTTGAATAAGTAATGTATTAATGGTATAATTTGCTGAATGGAAAGGAGTAATGCATGATGCTAACTGACGTGGAAATTAATAAAAATGCAAAACTAGAACATATATCAATAATTGCAAATAAGCTTGGAATAGATGAAGAAGATATTGAGCTTTATGGAAAATATAAAGCAAAATTATCTAAAGAAGTTTTTGAAAAAAATAAGGATAAAAAAGATGGAAAACTAATTCTAGTTACAGCTGTTAATCCAACTCCTCTTGGAGAAGGAAAGACCACTATTTCAATTGGTCTTGCTGATGGATTAAATAGGCTTGGCAAAAAAGTTTGTCTTGCTTTAAGAGAACCTTCTTTAGGACCTGTATTTGGAATTAAAGGTGGAGCTACTGGAGGAGGATATGCTCAAGTTGCTCCTATGGATGATATAAATCTTCACTTCACTGGAGATATTCATGCAATGACTGCTGCAAACAACTTAATCGCTGCTTGCATAGATAATCATATTTTCCAAGGAAATGAATTAAAGATAGACCCTGAGAACGTTACTTGGAGAAGATGCATGGATATGAACGACAGGGCACTTCGTACAGTAACATTAGATTATAGTTTCAAAGATAGAACATATATTAGAAACGATGGATTTGATATCACAGTTGCATCTGAAATAATGGCTATTGTTTGCCTTTCAAAAGATATTAAAGATTTGGAAAACAGAATTGCAAATATTATTTTCGGATATGATGTTGATGGAAAAGCATTAAAAGTATCTGACCTAAAAATTCAAGGAGCAGTTACAGCACTTTTAAGAGATGCTCTAAAACCGAACTTAGTTCAAACAATTGAAAATACTCCTGCAATTATTCATGGTGGTCCTTTTGCCAATATTGCACATGGATGCAATAGTATAGTTGCAACAAAAACTGCTTTGAAATTAGCAGACTATGTTGTTACAGAAGCTGGATTCGGTGCAGATTTGGGAGCTGAGAAATTTTTAGATATTAAATGCAGAGTTGCAGGACTTAAACCAAATGCAGTAGTTTTAGTTACGACTTTAAAAGCATTAAAGTATAATGGCGGAGTTTTAAAAGAAAACGTTAAAGAAGAAAATCTAGAAGCAATCAAAAAAGGTTTTGCAAATCTACAAAAGCATGTTGAAAATGTGGAAAAGTATGGAATAAAACCAGTTGTTGCGTTAAATAAATACAACTTTGATACAGATGCAGAAATTAATCTTCTAAAAGAACTTTGTGAAGGTATTGGTGCTGAAGTAGTTTGCACAGATGTATTTGCCAAAGGTGGAGAAGGCGCAATTGATTTAGCAAACAAAATCGTTGAGAAGACAAACGAAGAAAATGAATTTAAATTCTTATATAATGATAACATGAGTATTAAAGAAAAATTAGAAACAATTGCAAAAGAAATATATGGTGCAGACGGAATTGAGTATTCTCCAAAAGCTGAACAAGCACTTAAGAAGATTGAAGAACTTGGAAAATCTAATATGCCAGTTTGTATTGCAAAAACTCAATATTCACTTTCAGATGATCCTAAACTTTTAGGAAGACCAACAGGATTTAAGATAAAGGCAAGAGAAATAATTCTTAAAAATGGTGCTGGATTTATAGTATGTATTGCAGGCTCAATAATGACAATGCCCGGACTTCCAAAAGTTCCAGCTGCTGAAAGTATTCATATGGCTGAGGATGGCGAAACTATAGTAGGATTATTTTAATTAGTAAGGAAGGAGAAAATAGGGGACATCCAATAAAGGAGGTTCCCTACTGTATTTTTATATGTGTGGAATAGTTGGTTATAATGGTACTAAGGAAGCTGCACCAATTCTTTTGGAAGGACTAAGTAAGCTTGAATATAGAGGTTATGATTCTGCTGGAATTGCAGTTGAAGATGATAATAATGTTGTTAATGTTATTAAAGCTAAAGGAAGGCTTTCGATTTTAAAAGAAAAAACTGATGATGGAAGAAGCGTTCATGGAAAACTAGGTATTGGTCATACTAGATGGGCAACACATGGAGAACCATCAGAAGAAAATGCACATCCTCATAACAGTAACGATAACAGTGTTATAGGAGTTCACAATGGAATAATAGAAAACTATCAAGAACTGAAAGATAAACTATCTAAACACGGATACAAGTTTTTTTCTCAGACAGATACAGAAGTTGCTATTAACTTAATTGATTATTATTTAAAGAAATATAAAATTGGACCTGTTGATGCAATAAATAGAACATTGGTAAGAGTTAGAGGTTCATATGCTTTAGAAGTAATATTTAAAGATTATCCAGGGAAAATTTATGTTGCAAGAAAAGATAGCCCAATGATAATTGGAATTAAAGGCAAGGAATCATTTATTGCTTCAGATGTTCCAGCAATTTTAAAGTATACAAATGAAGTATACTACATAGACAACTTAGAGATGGCTTGTGTTGGCGAAGGTGAAGTTACATTTTATGACTTAAACGGTGATGTTGTAAATAAAGAACCGGTTAAAGTTGAATTAGATGCTCAAAGTGCTGAAAAAGGCGGATTTGAGCACTTCATGATGAAAGAGATTTATGAGCAACCAAAGGTAATAAGGGACACAATTAATAGTATTATAAAGGATGACAAAATTGATTTATCTAATGTTGGTCTTTCTGCAAATGATATCAAAAACATAAATCAAATTATTTTTGTTGCGTGTGGAAGTGCTTATCATGTTGGAGTAGTTGGTCAATACGTTATAGAAGACTTAGCAAGAATACCAGTAAGATGTGAACTTGCGTCTGAATTTAGATATAGAAATCCGATTCTAGATTCAAAAGATTTAATTGTTGTTGTTAGTCAATCTGGTGAAACAGCAGATAGTTTGGCTGCTTTAAGACTTGCTAAAGAAAAAGGAGCAAAGACACTAGGAATAGTAAACGTTGTTGGAAGTTCTATTGCAAGAGAAGCGGATAATGTTTTATACACTCTAGCTGGTCCTGAAATAGCTGTTGCAACAACGAAAGCATATAGCACGCAATTAATTGCTGCATATGCGTTAGGAATTGAATTTGGAAAAGTTAGAGGGAAAATAACAGAAGAAAAATATAAAGAATTAATTGATGAAGTAAGAAGCATTCCAGGTAAGGTTGAAAAGATTCTTGAGGACAAAGAAAGAATTCAGTGGTTTGCATCTAAGGTTTCAAATGTTAAAGATGCATTCTTTATAGGTAGAGGAATTGACTATGCAATTTCTCTAGAAGGAAGCTTAAAAATGAAAGAGATTAGTTATATTCATTCTGAGGCATACGCAGCAGGAGAACTTAAGCATGGTACCATTAGCTTAATTGAAGAAGGCACACTGGTAATAGCAATTCTTACTCAAAAAGAGATTATAGAAAAAACCGTTAGCAACTTAGTTGAAGTAAAGAGTAGAGGAGCATATACTGTTGGTTTAACTTTAGCAGGAAACTTCAATATAGAAGATACAGCAAACTTTACTGTTTATGTTCCAAAAATTGATTCACACTTTGCAACCTCACTTGCAGTAATT
>JAEEHF010000020.1 GCA_016280725.1 Bacillota bacterium
CTCAGTCTAGAGGTGAATTTACAATGCGCTTCTCTTCTTACGAAGAAGTTCCTGCCAACGTAACTGAACAAGTAGCTAAGGAATACAAAACAGCAGACGAAGCTGAAGACTGATTTGTTAGATAAGATTTAAGACTTAAGTTAAAGCAAAGAGATTAGAGATTATTTCTCTAATCTCTTTTTTTTAAACAAAAAATTCGGAGTTATTTAGAACTTTATCTAGGCTCTTCTGCAATAAAAAAACTTAAGTCACACCAACTTTTATTTTCTTTAAAAAAATATATAAAAAAATTTATCTGAACTATTGACAACAAAGACCAAATAAAGCGATAATGGTGCACAAATATATTTACATTGAATCTTTGGGGGCAAACTATGGCGGAAAAAAACCGCATTTTTAGTATTTATCTGCTTGTACTGTCATTAATTGGTGCAGCACTCTTTTATGGTTGCGGGTCTGCAACATCTGACTCAATACCTGCTATTGAATATTCAATTACAGGAACTTATAATTCTCAAGGTCTAGCACCTGTTGCATCTGCGAGAGCAGTTTCTGGACCGAGTGCAGGAATCTATATTTATTCAGAACAAGATCCTAGCAATTATGCAGATGTAGATCCATCTAATAGAACATATATAATCAGAAACCTTAAGCCAGGTAATCATTACATAGTTTTTAAGCATCTTCCTTACGGTATTGGCGGAACATCATACATTTGCCGTTCTACTCAACCTGTTGTATTAACAGATAGTGCGCCTGTTCAAAATTGCAATGAATTGAAAGCAATTGAAGGCACAGTATCTATAACAGGCAAATTGGTAAATTCAAATGGTCAGCCTATATCACCTGTTCCAACTATTACTTTATGGGGACAAACAATAGAAGTAAACCCCAATACAGGCGAATTTACAACCCCCAAAATGCCTGAAGGAACAACTGCAGACTTAATCGTAAACGCAGTGAATTACAAGCAATCTAAAAACACTGTTACTTTCACTAGCAACCCTGCTTATCATGAATTAACTGGTATTGAAACCACAGCCTTAAATGTTCCCCCATCTGTCGATTTAAGTTCTAAAGATTCACAATACATAGTAAAATCTCTTGTTATTCTTAATGCTGAAGCAGAAGCTAACGGCAATAAAGAATTAGAATTCACTTGGGATATCGAAAGTTGTACGTCACCCAATAAAGGTACTTTGGAATTATCCGTAGAAACAGTAAGAAATGGAAAGCATTTGAGCCAATACTATTGGTATGCGCCGAGCGAAGACTGTTTAGCTACAATAACAGTTACTGTTACAGAAAAAGATACTCTCCAAAAACTAAGCTCAAAAGCTAAATTAAAACTCCAGATTGGTAGTGGACACTATCAATATAATTCCAAACCGCAAATTCTAGATACAACTATATATCCAGAAAATCTTTACGGTAGCAGAGAATATACAATTACATGCATTGCTACCGATACAGAAAATGATTCACTAACTCATTTACTTACCATTACTCCATCCGGCAGTATTTTGCAGAAATCAAGCGGAAATACTTGGAGATGGCATACTCCCGATTTAGATGAAGCTAAGGACTATACTCTTAATTTTGAAGTAAGAGATCAGAAAGGTAACTTAGCAACCTCAAGCCGAACTGTTTCTGTAAACAAATCAGAGCCGAATGAACCGCCATATTTAGTAAGCCAGACCCCATCTTCAGCTACAGATATAATGAGCGGAAAAGAAATAACTCTGAAAATTGAAGCTAAAGATCCAGAAAATGAAAAATTAACATTTAATTGGAGTTCAAGAAAAGGACAAATAAAAGAATCTTCAGAAACAAAAGATACAGCCTCTATAGTCTGGGTTGCTCCCTACTTGAATAATGCAACTTCAACTGAAATTACATGCCTTATTAGTGACCCATATAATAGCACTATTAGTACATCATTCACTCTGAACATAATACCAGACCCGAATAAAAAGGCTCCTGAAGTTTCTATAACAATTACAGGAGTATCAGATTATTACAAAGAATCAATTCCGTTATTTAAAGCGGGAGATACAATTTCTTTTATTGGTTTGGCAACAGATTCAAATCAGAATGTTTCAATTGATCCAAGCCATTATACATGGTCTGTTAATCTGCCAAACAATACAACATCACAATTATCTGATAAATCAATAAATTCTTCTTATGCGACAAATATGCAATCACAGAAGGGTGATTATTCTGTTCGCCTAGTTGCAGTTGATTTAAATGGTATTTCCGGAGAAGAAACAGCAGATTTCAGAATCAATACTCCTCCATTAACCGCAATACAATGTAATGGAAGTTTTATTGATTCAACAGGACGTATGATTAATAAAACTACCTACGAACATACTGTTGGCTCACAGAAATATGATGTCTTCCAAATTGGAGATATAATTAATCTAGTTGCCAGCTGCACAGATGTAGAATCCAATCAAACTCTTCTTGATAACAATTCAAAATGGATTTTGAATTCATCTCCTTCTGCAGGTAAAAATTATAATCCCAGCTTATTAACAAAAGGGTTGAATACAGTTACTTTAGTTACTACAGATTCTAAGGGAGAAAGCTCTGCAACTTCAACCTATTCGTTCTTTGTTAATACAGCACCAGTATTTGATATAGCCACATCAACAAAAGCAGGTTTTATAAATACAGATTTAATATCTCTGAATGCCAAAGTTAGCGATGATGCAAATGGAATCACGATGACATGGTTTATATCTTATAAGTCTGGTGATTCTGATACATATTCAGATTATACAGCCTATGAAGTTAGCGGCTCTAACCCAGTAACAACAAGCAGCAACTCTCTTACTTCAAATATTGAAATAAATGCCTCTACTCTCATGGCTCTAGGAACTGATTTCAAATTCAGATTAATAGCAACAGATAGCATGGGCATGCAAACAGTTAATGATGATATTGGTTTCTCTATTGTTGTTTCACATAAAATATCAGATTTTGTAGTTGCTAGTGGCACCTACAGCATAAATCAGAAACCATATACATTTGATGAGTTATTGCCAGCTCTTTCTGAACCTTATGTCTTCGAAGCTAATCAAAAGTTTTCTATAAGAAGTGGTTCAGATTTATGGCAAGATGCTATGACCTGGACATGGAGTGATAGTTTCTGGAATAACAATAATCCTGGTGCATTCAGTAAAATCAGCGATAACAATGTTGATGCTTATACATTAAATGGATATTCAATCTCTGAAAATTTTGGTACTCACACAATTAGACTTGAAGGCAGAAGTAATGAATACGGTATACTTGCTTCAAATTCTATAGAAATCTTCATAAATAGTACTCCAAAGATAGAATTTAACAATATGGTCAATGGAACAATACGCTTTGACACAGGCAGTAATGCTACATTTACTATTACCTTAAAAGAAGATAATAAAAATGAAAAACTTGGTCTTGTCTGGACAATCTATGATTTAAACCAGAATTGTGAAGAAACCACTTCAGTAGTTTATTATTCACATGATCTAGACTCATCAACAGGCAGTATATCTCCTGTCGATATGGCTGGTTCTAATGAAAAGAACGTAACAGTCAACTGGAGTAAAATAAGTCCTACTGCTCCGTTAACAAAAGGAGCTAAGCGCGTATATGTCTGTGCTTATGATGCTTATGGAAAAGCAGCAACAGCATCAGTTGACATATTAGTCAATACGCTACCTATATTTGAAGAAGTAGTAGGAGCAAGAAAAATTAAGATCGAAGTTCCATCTACAAGTGATAACAGTGAAGACTATACATACTTTAAAGAACAATATGCTACAGCTTCTGCTGATATACCAGTTTATTTAGTTGCAGGCAATCCAAGTATGCAACTAGATTTCGAAGTAAAAGCTACTGACGCAGAAGATGGTATATTAACTGGAGATCAGATAACCTGGAAATATACAGATTATACAGGTGCCGCTACAACTCAAACAGGGACAAATATAAAAGCTCGCTTTGGAATAGGTTTAAATACAATAAACGTAGAATGTCGTGATAACTTCTATAACTATTATAAAAAAGACGGCGAATATGTCTACAACAATATGTGTATTGCCACATATTCAGCTGAATTTTACGTATGGCAATCAATGGCTTGGGATTTAGCTGATGTAAGCGGGAAATATACAGCTACAACTTTGTATGACACATTTAGTAGCGGTATATTCTTTATTCAGTATGGTAGCAGCATAGCCACATTCTCTGAAAGATACCAATTAGACTGTGGTGTAAATACTTCACTTTCAAGATTAACACCTGGTTATATATATCAAGCAATAAAATTGCAAAAACAAGATGGTGATAGCTATAGCGATGCCGACCCTGTTAAGGTCCATACCCCATATGATAATATTATCACTATGTTCCCAAGTTCTAAAGGTGATTACTATATAATGACAAATTCCAAATTTACAGTAAATGCTGGAGAATATAATTATGCATTATACAAAGATCCAGTTGGTGGTGATGATAGACATTATTCATATATAGCTTCATATTCAGTTACTCATATATCTAATTTTGATAAAAACTCAGAAAATGACCATTATGCAACTTTTGAATCCAGTAACTATCCAGGTTCAGACGTTAATTTCCCCAAAAAGATTATTTCAATGACATATTGTGATAGTTCAGATAACACAGCTGGAGCTATGTTATTACGTGGTTGGCAAGGAAAAGACGTGTTAGCTGCATATTCTAATATGAGATATGAATTCCTCGAAGAACAAAATTCACATCCTCTATATAATTTAGATGGAACTCCACTAAATTTAAGTGAAAATTCAAAAATCAGGTATTTAAGTGAAATAGATTCATCGGTTAATCAGAAATTATTCCTTACAGATACAAACAACAATAGATTAGTAAGATTAAATTCTGATTTCGCACAAGCTAACTCAATAGATGCTATAAAACCAATAGATATTTGTACTTCAAAATCGAAGTACATATTCTCTCTTGCAGAAAGCGGATCTACTACAGACAAAGCAATAACTGTTTATGCAGTTGACAATGCTAGTGCTACACCTTTAACAAGTTTTGCTAATTTCGTATCTGATTCAGATCCAAATGTGAATAATTTCAATTATAGAGCTGGGAAGGTAGTAAATCCTAAATCTATAATCTATTATGTTCGAGCAAATGGAAGTAACTACTTTGGAGGTTTAATTATCCTTGAAAAAGGTCTAAACCAAAAGAATAGAATTCAAGTAATCAGATCAAATAAAGAAGATTGGTTAGAATAAAATAGATAAAAAAAGCCCAGGTAAATTGCCTGGGCTTTTTTTTATCTATTTTACATTACTATTTTTTTATTTTGATACTCTATCTTTTATTCAAACTCTGCAAAATCATACTTATAACATCCTGAACCGTTGCATTTGCTGGAATATTATTTGATACTCTCTTTATGCCCAATGCAATTTCCTTAGGAGAATAGCCTAAGAACTCCAAGCCTTCTCTGACATCTGATTCGAAAGGAATTCCATGACTTTCTTCAATAGTTTCAACAGCATTAACAGATCCAATACCTAATTTAGCTATTTTTTCCTTCAATTCTATAACAAGACGTTGAGCAAGTTTAGGGCCAACACCCTTTAGAGAAGTAAGTTTAGCCACGTCTTCTGATAATATCATTGTCGCAAAGGCTTCTGGTTCAACAGATGACATAATATTAACAGCCATCTTAGGCCCAACTTTATTTACCCCAACAAGTATTTTAAATATATCTCTTTCATCTTCAGTATAAAATCCGAATAACAAAGGACTATCTTCCTGGCGCCAATGCAAATATGTTAATAAAGTAACTTCTTCCCCTTTATTAGGAAGATTTTTACTTGTTGAAAGAGGAATCAAAAGCTCGATTCCAATACCATGATTGTTTACAACAGCTCGAAGAGGTTCTTTTGTAAAAAGGGTTCCATTAACAAAATCAATCATTATTATTCTCCAAATAAATAAGACAATAAAAAAAACGGTTCTAACAAAGAACCGTTTTTTTCATCAACAAGATAAAACCAAAAGCTTATTCTGCTTCCATAGCCTTTTCCATATCTTCATCAGATATTTCAGCATTATGGTAAACGTCTTGAACATCATCGTGATCTTCTAAAGCATCGACAAGCTTCAAAACCTTAGCAGCAGCGTCACCAGTGACAGCAACAGTAGTTTTTGCAACAGACATAATCTTAGAATCCTGAGTCTTAACACCCTTTTCTTCTAAAGCCTGACTTACTGTATAGAAATCACCAGGAGCACAGAAAACTTCAAAACCGTCATCCTGTTCCTTAAAGTCATCCGCACCGACTTCAAGAACAAGTTCCATCATACTGTCTTCAGTCTGATTTGGGTTTTCTTCTTTTGGAACAAAGAAATAACCTTTTGTTTCAAACAAATAAGAAACACAGCCTGGAACACCCATGTTTCCGCCAGCTTTACTGAAAATCTTGTTTACTTCAGCAACAGTGCGGTTAGTGTTATCAGTAAGACATTTGGCCATAACA
>JAEEHF010000021.1 GCA_016280725.1 Bacillota bacterium
CATC
The DNA here is from genome assembly GCA_016280725.1 of Bacillota bacterium. GTDB lineage: Bacteria > Bacillota > Clostridia > TANB77 > UBA1234 > RGIG6105. Next base: position 5 of record JAEEHF010000021.1, read on the forward strand.
GCCCAATATCTCAAAACTAAAGTATTGCCCTCTCCACCATTCTTTAGACCCGTATCTAATATTATAATTTACTTTATTGTCTTCTATGGTATAACTGGTTCAAGGTTCTATATAAGAAGAGGTACGTCCTGTTTCATATGCGCTTTTATTCTCAAATAAATGTATGTATTTATTAGACATTATGATAACTCTGATTTATTTTATAGTTGTATATCTCTTGGTTCATTTGAAGATCCATTACAACTACAAATATTATTTATTGTTTTACTCTCTTTTCATTTTCTATCTGCGTAATCAAACTCATAAGCCTTTCCATCAGCCTTTACCCAAATATAATCCTTTGGAGGTTCATTATTGTCCTCTCAAACTATTGTTTTCGTTTTGTATGTCATTTTTCAAATAGTCTTAAAATTCACATTTTGCAAACTCTATATACCGCTCATCCAGCTACTCCACAAAGAACCACTGTGATTCACGTTGCTATTGCTGGCACTGTAAAGGTATCACAGACATATACGAGTAATCCTGCCATGATAGCTACCAATACTGCCATTATTGTATTAATTATTCGCTCTTTTACTGAATAGTCTTTCATTATGTTCAAATTTGTTTATGTAAATTAGTTAACTTCGATGTGTAATTTGGATCTGTGGCATATTTTTGAGGTCCTGATACAATTAACGAATAATATTGATCTGGACTTGACCCAAACACTTTTCATTTATTACCTACAAGATTAATCTTATAGTTTACATAATCATCTACACTAGCAAATTTCCTGAACGGTTGTTTGACAGATACTTTCTTTCCGCCAATAAATTCAGTAGTGTCCTTAGCCACACCTTTTCCACTAAAATCTTTAACTCCTCCAAAATTAAAATTCCTTGATAATGAGGATTGTCCTCAATTGGATTCTAATATATCTTGAGTTGTTAATTTCTTTGCAAATTCTTTTGCATCTTTATCACTTAAACCTCGTTTTTTAAGTGCTTTTATATATGCATTATACATATCATCTTGGAACTTTTGTTTTTCTGAAGATTTATATACTTTACCTTTACCTTCTTCTGCCGGTTGTTGAACACGTGTATTATCAACTTGTGGTTTTATTTCAGGTGTTTGAACACTCTGTGTTACAGTTTGACGTGTTACTGGTTGTTGTACAGCAGATTGTTCTTGGACTTGTTCGGTAACCGGTTCTTCAACTTGTTCCTTAGATTGTTCTTTAACCTTTACTTCTGGTATACGTACAGGTTGTACTGGAAATGTTCCAATTTCATCTATAGAAAATACAGGCTCCTCTTCTATAATACGAGGTTGATATACAAGACCACCTTTCTGAAATCTACCAGGTATTCCAGGTAAACTTGAATCATATGTGGTGTATCTTCCACGATTATTAGTTAATCCTTTAATCGCGGTATTGTATCTAATTTGTTTTTCTCTGTCTCTATTTCCAGGTCTAACAAATCCATCTACAAATGCATCATTTGCGTCTTGTATATTTTCTGCATTTAAAAACCTCTTCTGAAGTTCTTTATTTCCGTTTCATCCACTTTTGTTTAACTCTAACAACAGATGTCTAGTTTGATTTAATAGTTCTGCAGTAGAATCTTGACTATTAAATCTATATCTATCACCATTTCATTGTAGTAATCCTTGTCACGGACCATTTTCTGCTAATGGATTACCTTTAGATTCTCTATCAATCGAACTAAGTATAGCTAATCTTTGGAAATAATCATAACCAGCGTCTTTTAATTTATTGTCTACATATTTAAAAACACCATTTTTTGACGGATTAAACGCTGAATAATCAATAACTTGTGGCATGTTGTATCCACGTTGCATTGAAATTACTCCTCCGTCGCCGTGTTTTCACTTTCTAGCGTTAGCAGCAAAAGTCGCTCTCTTTCTTATTGCTGGATTTGGAGAAGCTTTTCCTCTAGCAATACATGCAGAAGTAACTTTTCCTCCGCAATAAGAAGTGAACTTACCTCTGTTTTCCTTCTTTATGTGAATTCCGCTACCATTTTTTAAGTAAAGTAGCTTGTTTTTTAATTCTTCGTTCATTATTGCTTACCTAATCAATGTTGAAATAATTTATATTGTTGAGGATTTCTCTGTAATTGTTGTAAATTACTAAATCGTTCTCCGTTCCAATATCTTACTATATCGTTTTGTTCTTGAACAGATTTCTGTAAGAATTTGTCTAAATTGCTTAACTGTTGTGTTTTAGGAAATCCAGATGGATTTGTAGGCTTTGTATATTTTAATCTTGCAGTTCAAGGAGTTGCTTTTATATAACCAGCTCTTCCAAAATTTTCTGCAACTACTGGTGCTTCCAATCCTTCTCATTCTGGTGCAACTAGTGCTCCAAGAACACCAATTCCTCCAACTGGTTTATTATAACCATGTTTTTTAAGATATTCTTCGTCAGATAGGTCTCTGTCTTGTCCATACAAGAAGTCACGTAAACCTTTACCGAACTTAGAATTATAAGCCTTTTGTCATTTATCTAAAACTCATCCGTTTTGAGCTTTAACAATTCCACCGTCTTTATAACTACTGAATTTACCTACTTCAACTAAATTTTGAGAATGAACTCCAGGAATACCCATCATTATAGGATTGTCTCCATTTCTCATACGTAATCCGTTAAAATCATTTACTCTAACTCTAAATCCGGTTACATCTGGGAATAATTCATGTGCAGCTTTCATTAATCTATCACCTTGCACACCTTTTTCAAATCCTTTTTCAGAAAAACCTAATTGTTTAAGTAAATCAACAACTTGTTTACGTTCTAATTCACCTCTAACATTTCAGTTAGTCATATCAGGTAGAATCTTTGTTTTAGCGTTTGGCGATAAATAAAAACTTTGTATAAATTTACTACCATTGTCCCCAGTTGTACGAACGTCTCAGAAATGTTTTAAATCACTTGGGAATAAATCATGTCTTATCCCTGAGAAATCAACAGGCCCAAAATCAATTGCAATTGTACCGTCTTGATTAAAAGGTCGTTTAAATAACTCTAACATAGAATCATTTCTTTCACCTTTAGCAAAGAAGCTTCTAATTTTTTCGTCTAATGTTCTTCCAGGTATTCTGTTTGATGGATCTGAAATTCATTTTAGAAAATCTTTATTGTAACCATCAATTCCTCCAGCATGTTGAAACATTTTCATTCGTTGAGGATAAGATTCTATTGAGGCTTCTGGTACTTTTAATAAATCTGTAAAAGCATCAGCTGCTAATTCAATATCACCTTTATCATAACTTCTATTTAATGTAGCTAGATTTTTTTCTGCGAAGTCTCTTAAATTAGTAGCAAGTTTTTCAAATCGTTTTGGATCTTTACTTTTAAAATATATAGGATCAAAACTATAATGAAGTTTATCAGTGTAACGTTTTAATAGATAATTAGATACAACAGGTC
>JAEEHF010000022.1 GCA_016280725.1 Bacillota bacterium
TATAAAGCAATAAGGCAGAAGCTTTTCTAATCTGATTCTAATATTTATCCCACTAGCCATTTATATTTTTCAACACTGTAAAGTGGAATAAATGGCACAAGAATAGGCACTGTCTTTACATACTCCTGATATACAGGGTCATTGCCATAGTTTTTATTCTGTCTTATTTCAAGACGTCTTGCACCACTAAACATTACAAATATTATACCAATGTATCCGATGCTTACAGGTAACCACTGCCAGCCTGTAACACTGCCTATACCCGAAATAACAACACCTGTCCAGAATAGCATTTCTCCCAGATAATTTGGACAACGTACAAGACGATATAAACCTGTATCAACAAAGCGTTTAGGATTTACTTTCTTAGCTTTATTCTTCTGTAAATCTGCAGCTGATTCAAGTATAATTCCAAATAGCATTACACCAATACCAATATAAGTCCACATATTAGAACCACTTTCATTTTGCAAACGGTAAAATACAGGAAGAACCTGAAGCACATATAAAAGTGCACATGTAACCCATATCATAATCTTTACAAAGAAAGTTACTGTTTCTTTAATTTCACCCACCATATTTTTATTATAGGAAGTCATCCTAAACTCACGGTAAGCAAGATACCCTCCAAGACGAATACCATATAACGTAAATATAAGGCAACAAGTCATAGTTCCAATATCTAGTTTATTATTTATTCCAAAAAGAATCAGCATAAGAAGACCTTCTGCTGCAATTGAAAATCCATATCCTAAAGATATAAACCAGACATATTTCTTAAAACCAATGGCACTTACAACCATTGCTGTTACAAATAATAATAAAACATAAAATGAAAATACCATAAACATTCTCCTTACTTCCAAAAATCCAATTTTTTTCTATCCTCTCATTATATCCCTTAAAATATTATTACTCTCTTCAGTAGGCATAATAGATCTTATCTCCATTTTGCTAATAATAACACCATATTTTTCTGGCCATGTTTTATTCAAATCTCTTTGCACCTTGTTAGAAAAATCACGTGAATGCGCTTGTAATTTAGAAACAGATGTCTTTTCTGCTTCCATACTTTTAATGGTTGCAGTCATATTTTCAACGATTTCACTTCTTAAATCTCCACTGATAGCCTCAAGTCCGCCACACTTCCTTACAATTTCAGCTTTCTCTGTAGTAACATGTGCACATCCACTATATTTTAATTCAATAACTACCTCTTTTCCATTACACTCTGTAGTGAATGGAATAGGCTCTTTGGATCCATATTTAACTGTTAATTCCGTTAATTCCTTTTCAGGTTCCTTTGGTTGCTCATTCTGAACCTTTTCAGGAGCCACTTCTTTCTTTTTATCTTCTGTTGCAGCTGCCAAACCATCTAATAACTTATCAAAAAAGCCCATATATATATTCTCCTTTCAGTTTTTAAAATATATTTAAACAATTACTATTATACTTTAATTGTCAAATTTAGTAAAGAAGTGACATCCTACCCTGCCTAAAGAGGCGGGGGCTTCCCGTCCTCGGTGGGTTTGGTTCTCGTTCGATAGTACTACTGTACTAAGCATAAGCGAGCTAACCCCGTGTGTCCCACGGTTTTATGTTTTGGGTTATGCTAACGCTATCCGCATACCCTCATTTCTGATATTTATTGCAGCATTTACATCTCTGTCATGATGCACACCACACTGTGGACAATCCCATGCCCTAATAGCAAGACTTTTAGTTTCCTTGTTCACATAGCCACAACAAGAACAAGTCTGACTGCTTGCAAAAAATTTGTCCACTTTCACAAGTATTTTTCCCCGTTCTTCAAGTTTGTACTTCAAGTATGTAACAAACATCCCCCAACCATTATCCGAAACCGACTTGCCAAAGTTTAATGCCTGTGACATTGCTTTCATGTCAAGGTCCTCTACGCATACGCAATCATAGACATTGGTTATCTGCCTTGATTGCTTATGCAAGAAGTCTTTACGCTGATTAGCAACCTTTTCATGCAGTTTCGCAATCTTTATACGCTGCTTGTCACGGTTCTTTGAACCTTTCTGCATGAGTGATAGCTTTCTTTGCTCTCTTTTCAGTTTCTTTTCGGCTTGTCTATAATACCTTGGATAAGCAGGTTCGTTACCGTTACTGTCCTTGTACAGTTCGTGCATAGAGAAGTCAAGCCCTAAAGAATTATGCGGTTCTTGCTCTTTGTAAATGTTAAAATAAGAATGTAGGATTCGTATTAAATAAAAATGTCGGAAAACCTACATTCTTATTTTATATTGTTATAAATATATGTTACACTCTTTTTGGAGGTGTAACATACATGATTAGACAACTTAAAGGAGAACTGGTAATTATGGATAGCATTAATACTAAGCCCAATTACGCTGCTTTAGAAAGAAAATATAACTTAGATTGGAGGACAGTAAAAAAATACCATCAAGGTTATGAAGGGAGGCCTGCAACAAGAAACAAAGGAAGTAAGTTTGATCAATATAAAGATGAAATTGTTGATAAGCTACAGATTAAAAGAACATCTGTAAAAGGTATTCATCATTTTATGCTAAGAAAGTATGGTTTTGAAAGAATTGGTTCATATTCTAACTTTAATCGTTATATAACCATTAATAAATTAAAACCAAAAGATAAGATCAAAGGACATCCAAGATATGAAAAATATCCTGGTGAACAATGTCAGGTAGACTGGAAGGAGGATATTAAACTTACAAGTAAATCTGGTGAAGTGTATGTTATTAACGTTCTTCATGTAGTACTAAAGTATTCAAGATACTCACATTTGGAACTATCAATACAGAAAAGATTTGATGATGTTGCAAGAGGATTAATTAACAGTTTTATTAAGTTTGGAGGTGTACCTAAAGAATTATTGTTTGATAACATGTCTACTGTTGCAAATACCAGTACCAGACCTAAAAGATTAACAGATTCTATAACAAGATTGTCAAAGGACTTTTCCTTTAAAGCAAAATTATGCAAAGCAAGATCACCAGAAACTAAAGGAACTGTTGAAGCAAGAAATAAAATTATTGATTGGATAAGAGTATACGATAAAGAATTCGAAACTCTTGAAGAACTTCAAGAGATACTTAAAGACATTAATAAATGCATGAACATTGAAATCAATCAAGAAACTCAGATGTCTCCTACAGCACTATTTTATAAGGAAAAGGAATATCTGCAACCATTACCTACAAGAAGTATTATAGACACTTATCTCACCAGCAATAAATACAAAGTGTCTTCCGAAGCACTTATACGTTATGGAAATAGCAAATATTCCGTTGATCCAAAGCTTATTGGCGAAGAAGTAACAGTAGATTTCTTAGACAACAAGCTATACATATATTATAACGGAAAACTTGTAACTTTGCACGCATTAAATGAAAAACCTTTAAATTATAAAAAGGAGCATTATGAAAAACTAATGAAAGGCAAAGTGGATGAAAATGATATGAACGCTATTATTAATGATAACTTAGAAATGATGGATAAAATACTTGAAAGCAGAGCTGTTAAGGTATCCGAAAAAGCAGCAATGAAATCGGAAGAAGCACTTATTGCTTACATTAATCAAAGTAATTATGGAAAATGGGTTATTAATAATTATGCTCATTTAACAGATGATGAGAAACTAAAATTTATAAAAGATATAAACGAGGTTCTTCCATTCGTAAAAAACAAGGAGCAGTTTATATCCCATATGAAATATTCAATGAAATTGGAGCACTGCAAAACTATTGCATTTGAATGTTTAATAAAAGATACAATGAGAATAGATGACTCGCCATGTATTTTAACAGAAGAAGGATTAGAATACTTCTCAAAGAAGTATAAGAATGAAATGCATAAGTTATTTAAAAATGTAACAGAAAAAACATATGAAGCTCAAATGAAAAAACAGGAGGAATGATGAATACATATAATAGTTTAATAAATAATCTTGAAGCTCTTGAACTGTTACGATTTAAAGAGAATATTGACACATACCTTGATATGATTGCTGATGGTGAAAAAACTGCTCTGGATGCAATATATGAACTCACAAAAAGTGAACTTGATTTTAGAAAACAGCAAGCAATAAAAGGATGTGTAAAAGTTGCAAATTTTCCTTTTTTAAAGGAGATTGATGAGTTTGACTTTAGTTTTCAGCCATCTATAGACAAGGGCAAAATAATGGATTTAATAACATTAAGATTTATTGAAAAATCAGAGAATGTTATTTTTTGTGGAACACCTGGTGTGGGAAAAACTAACCTTGCCGTTTCTATAGGAATAGAAGCTGCTAAGAAACGATATTGCGTATACTTTATAACATTTCAAGACTTAATACTACAATTAAAAAATGCAGCATTAGAAAACAGGCTTGCAGCTAGAATTAAATGGTTTTGTCGCTATAAATTACTGATAATAGATGAATTGGGCTATCAAAAAATGGATGTTGATTCTGCAAATCTTTTCTGTAATTTAATAGCTAAAAGATATGAAAAACTATCAACAATAATAACAACTAACAGTCCGTTTTCAAAATAGTCTGATATCTTTCAAGAACCAATATTAACTAACGCATTACTAGACAGATTATTACACCATTGTTCAGTTATTAATATTAATGGTCCATCATATAGAATGAAGGATCAAATGCAATATATGATGGAAGAAAGCTAAAAAAAATATCATATAAGAATGTAGGTACTCCTACATTTTTATATGATAAAAAAACTACATTTTTATATTGACATTTGCAATCTCGCTTGAGAGCCACCACAACATATAGTATTGATTCCAACGGAGGATATCCTCCTGCCGAAAAACGAAGGATGTATTATGCAGCATTAAATGCCGCAGCGTAGGGAACAAAATCCTTGTAAAAAATATGCCAACTAATATTGACATTTACATACGCAGCTGTCAGCGATATTTTAAACACTTGATTAAAGTGAGCAAAACCAAGTGGCGTGTCAGTTTTAAGTGTAGGTTCTCAAGAGATTATCGGAGCGGCTTAACGAGGAGTTTGGAAAGGGTTTTTCTTTGTCAAATCTGAAAAATGCCAGACAGTTTTATTTGACATATAAAGACAGGATTAGCCAAACACTGTTTGCCCAATTCGCAATCA
>JAEEHF010000023.1 GCA_016280725.1 Bacillota bacterium
ATAATGTCAGGTATGTTTCCCGGCTGATGATAAAAAGCAAGTGGCTGGTGTGCATCCAGCGAATAAAGTGTCAGTGTTTTTATCGTCGGCAGACTGTCATCCTGCTTGTTGAAGCCGTATCGTGCCGCATCCAGTAAGTTTAATCAAAAAAGTGCTTGCCTTTTCCTCCATCCCAATATAGTTCAAGGATAAAGGACGAAATTAACCATGTTCAAGTGCGAAATGTAAGTTTTATAGTGTGAAGGAAAACTGGTGTAAACACTAGATATAGAAAATCTTCACACTAAACAGCGAAAAGCCAAAATAATGTTGGGATAGCTTGATTGATGAGCTATACAATTGGGGAAGTTGTATTTGAAACTTCCCTATTTCTTACTGTTACGAAAGATATGCACAAAACTGATAGTATGAGCAGATTTATAGGCCAAAAATATCGAAAATCAGACCAACCGCAAGATAAAATTAATCCTATGATGTGTGAAATGATGGGAGAAATCAAAGGAATAATAACATTAATTACAGATTGTTTTTCAATGATAATCATTGTGTAGCAAACAATTATTCCTATAAGTAATATTAAACCTATTCTCCAAATCACAGCATTAAACAAAGGTTCGCGAGCTATATAATTGCTAAATTTAGAAACAATGTCTGTTGCAAATGAGTGTTGATGTTCTGGATAATACTTTATCCATTTATCGTTTAAGAAGGAACTGTGTAAGTTTACACAACCGAGAGTACTTCCTTGTCCAGGGAAAATATTCCAAACGGCGTCTTCCCTAGCAATTATAGCTTTTGTCATAAGAATTGGATTATGAGTGAATGTATCAATATATGCTAATATGAAATCTTTGGGAATTATTGTCGTATCATAACTTATGTTTGACCATGTCGGATTATAGACATACTGATCTAATTTGTTATTTGTTAATTCTTGCGCAATTTTCATTGCGTTTTCAGAAAGACTTCCTTTCCCAAAATGTACACCAAGAATATCTTGACCAAGACCAATATATATTCCTCTAGTCCCGGATGGCTTGACTTCATAGTGGTTATATAAAGGTCCTTGTATAATAAAAATAATAGCCAAGCAAGCTAAGCTAGAATATAACAACTTAATATTTCTTAGAAGTAACGGTATTAAGCATATGAGGATCAACCAAAAAGTAACTATGCCATTTTTTCTGAATAGGTATACTCCTGCAAGAGCAATTATAAACTCTAAATATATGAATAACTTTTTTTTGTATAATTCTTTGTCAATTGTCAATTTAGAAATGATTACAAATGACCACAAAAGTGACATTGTATAAGGAATATCTTTCCATATTGTATTAATTTGTAGATAATTTGCAGGACTAAATCCAATAAAAGCACAAACAGCAATTAAAAAATATTCATTTATTTTCTTTGAACGTAAGTATACTAATAGTTCAACTATGACATATATATACATAGTCCATTGGAATAAAACCATGGCATACGTTGAATCCCATACCTGTTCTATTTTCCTTGTTAGCAAACTATAAAAGAACGGATGCCAATCAAACATTCCATGTATATTCTTTGCATTTTCTACCATAGTAGCATAAGTATCATAGGTTGAAATTCCAGGATTAAATGCAATTAGAGCAAGAGCACTTGGAACTAATAAAATGGAAATTAAAACGAATACAAATTTTCCTGTTGATATTTTTCTTTCACAATTACATATAATAGATTTTGCCTTATGAATGTAATAAATAACACTGTTGATAATAGGAACAAAAAAAATAAGGGCTAATGCATAAATTATGATTTGTTTTAATTTTATCTCATTGTCTAAAGGAAAAATAAATGATCTATGTCCAACTAGAGAAAAAGCAGCGTAAGCATATAATACAAATAAGCTTATTTTTTTTGATTTTGTATTAAATTGTTCATTAATGAATTGGTATATCTTTGTTCTATTTTTCAGTGATACAAGTAAAATGATCAATAAGATTGCTTTGTTTCCCAAACTTAAGCTTAGTCCGCTATGTTCAAATAGAACAAGGGCAAAGATCGTCTCCAATATTACCCAAATATCCAACATATAATTTATTTCATATTTTGTTTTAAAAAACGATTTAATTACATTTAACAAATAATTAGTGTTCATTTTAAGCTTTCCAAGAAATCATAAATACACCGATAGAAACCAAAACAACTCCAATTATCTTGGTCGTTGTAAAAGATTCACCAAATAGAATTACCGAAAGAACGGCTACCATTGAAATAGCCCCGCATGTTAGTACCGGATGAGTAACATTTAGAGGTAATCGCTGCAGCGTGAGAGCATACAACACAAAAGCAATCCCGTAGAGCAAAAGACCTGCCCAAAGGGGAATATTAAGGATAATTGATAACGGCTCGGAAATAGAGACTTTTCTTTCCGGCATCATTGCGTACTTGATAAGTACACTTGCTGCAGCATTTGAAACTATACCAAATACAACTAACAGGAAAGTAATCATTCTTCCTCCAGATTGTACTTCCCGAGTGCTGCCTTAAACAGAACCTTTAAGAGTTCAATATTTCCTTTAAAGGAACTGATTTTTGTAGGTACTTCCCCTTTGGGATAACTTCTTTTACTTGGCATTTCTAAACATTTAAATCCAAACTTTGGCCCGATATAAGAGAGATAGGCAAGTAATTCATAGCAGGAGAACACCTCTCTAAAGATCGCAACTTTGCTGTCAAACAGAAAGTTCGCAGAATATGCTCGGAAACCCTGTGTGGTATCAGTCCAATGAAAACCAGAGGCTAAGCTTAAGATCGGAGCATGAATAAAGCGGATTGCCAAATCACGACTCACTGGAGTATTAACAGCGGTTCCTCCCTTTATAAAACGGGAAGCCTGAATAAAGTCCTATCCTTCATCAATTTTCTTTATAAAATCAG
>JAEEHF010000024.1 GCA_016280725.1 Bacillota bacterium
ATATCCATAAGAGTGCCGAATGAGGGCAGAGGATTTGCCTTTATAAAACCAATAAATCTTGGAAATTCTTCTTTTATAGTAGAATAGGGCACGTAGGCTACAATAATTATTTTTAAGAAAGATTTAACAAGTTCCGCTACCATTTTCCAAGAGAACATATTTTGAATATTAGAGACAGGGTTCATGCGGTCGAAGTTGGGGGTCATGGGGTCGAATCTGAATAAAAAGCCTATTTGGATAACATTAGAAATGATGGCAGCCAGCACTATAACAAGCATAAAGGGTATTGTGATGATTAAAGTTATAACTATAAACTGATTTAATAGAATCATTACTTCATTTATACTAATGTTAGGCTGAAGCATCTGACCATAGCAGTATCGCATGAAATCAGCACATCGGCTATACATGTTTGCACCGTATGCACGGAGCATTAAAAAACCGGCCAGGAGAATAATAACTGAACCTAAATCTTGAGATTTTGCAACATTACCTTCCTGAACAGCATCTCGTTTTCGTTTTTCAGTAGCTTCTTCTGTCTTTTCACCTGCAAACATCTGGAGGTCAAATGGAATATCGGAGATGGTTATATTGTTGGAAGGGTTGGAAGGGTTGGAAGGGTTGGAAGAGTTGGAAGGGTTGGAAGAGTTGGAAGTGTTGGAAAAGCTGGAAGTGTTGGAAGTGTTATAAGAGTAGAAAAAGTTAATCATTATGCACCGCCTAAATGCTTTAAAACCAACATTACTTCTTCAAGACTCAGGTTTAAAAGATCTCTTATCAAATCTCCAAGACAATTAATGAAGAAATAAATAACTATCATTCCGGCGATTATTTTTATTGCAAAACCCAACTGGAATATATTCATTCGGGGCACAGTTCGTGCAATAATACCAAGTGCTACGTCACCTGCAAGAATAACTGCAATTATCGGCATAGCAATCTGTAGACCACAAATAAAAATCATTCTGCTGTAGAGCAATATTTCTTCTATTACATTATTTGTTAAAACTAATCCTGCAGGGGGCACCATCTGAAAACTCTGGTAAAAGGCTCTTAATATTATTAAATGTCCGCCTAAAAACAAAAAAAGAAGTGAGCCAGAAAGCTGAAGAATTTCGGAAATTATACCTATACTTTGATTAGAACCCGGGTCGGCCACTTGTGCATAAGAAAAGCCTATCTGCATACCTATTATATTGCCGCCCATTCTTAATGCTGAAGTTAAAAACATCACTATAAAACCCAGCATAAAACCTAGAGTTAATTCCTTTATCGCCATTATGCCGTAACCAGTTACGCTTAGATTAGGCAATGTTGTTGTAGCGATTAAGTGTGGAAGCATCAGAGTAGAACAGAGGGCGCATAATCCTGCTTTGACTCTGGTAGGTGCAAGATTATCTGAAAAAACAGGTGTATTTAAAAAAAAGCCGCTGAATCTGACTAGAGCAATTAAGAATAATCCAACTCCATTAAGAAAAGCGGCCTCAGTCATTTTATTTTTTCCCTGATATTACATTCCTGCATAGGTTTGCAGTGAACCTAACAGACTTGTAGTAAAATTAATCATATAACTGAGCATCCATTTGGACATTCCCATAATAGCTAAGACTGTTATAATTAATTTTGGAACTATACTTAGACTTTGTTCCTGAATAGATGTTGCTGTTTGAATAATGCTTATAAGAACACCTACAATCATTCCTATCAATAAGATTGGGGTTGTTAATAGTATGCTCACCCAGAAAGTTTGTTTTATTAGTTGTAATACATCTAGTTCTGTCATTTTTTATACCCCTACACCTGTAATGCTGTTAACTAGTGATTTTATTACTAGATTCCAACCATCTACCAATATGAATAAAAGAATTTTAAAAGGAAGAGAAATCATAGCAGGGGGCAGCATCATCATGCCCATTGCCATTAAAATGCTGGATACGAGCATGTCTATAACCAAAAACGGCAGATAAATAACTACACCCATTTGAAAAGCTGTTCTAAGTTCACTTGTTATAAATGCAGAAACTAAGGCAACAGTGCTGAAATCATCACGGGTTTTAGGTTTGGGGGCACCTTCCATTTCTGCAAATAGAAGCATGTCGCTTTGACGAGTGTGTCTGAACATAAAATTTCTTATTGGTGTAATAGAACGATTATAACATTCTACATAATCTATTTCTCTGTTGATGTATGGTTTGACTCCATTGTTGTATACCTGGTCTATTACTGGAGACATCGTAAAAAAAGTGATAAACAGGGCTAAACCGATTAAAATCTGGTTGCTTGGTTCTGTATTGGTTCCTAAAGCACGCCTTACAAAATTAAGAACAATGATTATTCTCGTAAAACTGGTCATCATTATTAATATAGATGGCGCAAGGCTTAAAATAGTTAAAAGAATTAATATTTGAAGACCAGTGCCTATTTGGCCTCGTTCTCTTGATGGGTCTACATGAATGGTTATAGCTGGAATAGGGAAGGGGGTGCTGTCCACTGGTGTGCGGTCAATTCTTGTGTTATCGTTGATATTTACTCTGGCG
>JAEEHF010000025.1 GCA_016280725.1 Bacillota bacterium
GGGCTTTGGCACTTTACCTTCTACTCCCGCGTTAATTAGTGCTTTTCGTAGCTGGTTTCCTTGTAGCATTGTTAAAACCCCTTTCATTTTTCATTTTGTTTATAATTAAATTATAATCTAAAATTTTTATTATGTCAATTTTATTTTTTAATCTAAGGACTTAATTAAATGCAAATAAGTTGGAACTCCTAATTCATGTGCATAGTTGATAGTATCTAAAGTTCCTTTACTTGATCCATCCCAAAAAGCTATTAATACATCACAAAATTCTATCATTTCATGATTGCGTAATATTCCAGCTTTTTTACCAAATTTTTCCCATTGAGCTAAATAAGCAACATATTCAATATGATGCCGTTTCGCTCAATGTTCAGCTAGAGTATCGACTCCATTAGCTCCACCTGATACAATACAACCTACATGATCTGGATCAATAAATAAATCTAAATCTATGTAATCAATTGTCCGGCTACCGCTAATACATACAATAGGTTTTGAAGTAACTTTAGGCATTTTTAATCCAATCGCTCATACGCATATCCTGCGTCTGTAGTATAATAAATATTTCTAATTCCAAACTTGCGGATAGCTGCCATACATCCAGGACAAGGACGAGCCATGCCCATCTTAGAAGGAAGACCTGGAGCGATCCTATAAATATAGATATTTACATCATGCCAATCAACCTGCTTAATAATTGCAATAGGAATTGTAGTAAGAGTTGCAATCTCTGCATGCAAAGTATGATTGTCTGGACAACCAATCTTACGAAAATCCCTATAACGATTATTATAATACTTCTGTATAGGATGAGTCTTGCAAGTATTACATCCAATATTGATAATACGCTTCTTACAGGTAATAACACATCCTAGATGAAAGTGGTCAAAATCAGAAGTTTCTGCAATTTCCTTAGCCTTTTCAAACATCCTCAAATCAAACTTAGACAACTTAGCCATGATTGCAAAACCTTTCTAATATCTACTTTCAATATAATTATATTATACTATAAAAAAACTTATTTGTCAATTATTATTTTAAGGCCAATTTCTTAAAAATACATAATTCTCCTTATTATTTATAATATGTATTAAATTATAAAGTAAATTAATAAGTTTGTCAAGAAGAAAAAATTTGACAAACTTACTTTTTTGTTTTATAATTATATAAAATAGGATTAATATATTATAAAGAGGTATATATAATGAAGATAATTATGTTTATGGGAATTCCTAGTTCTAATAATTTAGAGTTAGCTGAATTTATGAAAGCAAATGTATATCCTAATTCTTTGGTTTTTAATAGAGATTATATTAGGATCCAATCTCAATATAGAGATTTACCAGCAAATGCTCCCGCAATTGATTTTGCTTTAATTAAAAAAATTAAAGAAACTCTAGAAGCAAACCCAACAGATGTGATCATGATTGTAGCGCCTTTTATTTTAAAAGAATCTAGAGAATATTTCTATGATGCTTTTAAAGGAGCTGAATTTATTGGCGTATGAGTAGAACGTAGTAAAGAAGAATTAATGTTTAATAATTCTTTACAGTTACCATCGTTTCAATTAAGACAATCTACCATAGAATATTATTTAAAATATAAAGTATCTCCTACTTTAAACGAACCTTTTAAAGATATTGCCTATATTTCTAGAGAGATTAATATGGGCATGTCTAAATTGCATCCTTATCCTATTGGAATAGAAAAATTATTAATGCGACTTTAAAGGAGTTAGAAATGTATCGAGTAATTAATGTTCAAGAAGTTGAATCTTATCCAGGTAATTATGATTGACTAAGTGATCAAGAAAAAAGTATAATTGTAAATTACTTAAATGGTGTTCAAAATTTAGCTAACAGATATTACAATCAGTATTTAGATGAACTAGCTAAAAAGGCCAATAATAATAAAGATGCTGATGTAGAAAAATATTTACGTTTGTATAATCATACAATTACCTCTTTAACAGGTTCTAAAAATGCTTATGCTACATTAAGGATTATGTGTGAGTACGATTGACCTGGACATGATCATAAATGGTTTTTAGCCACAAAAGAAGATGCACAAAATTATAATGAATTCCAAGAGACAGAAGTTGAAGATAATATTGATGATATTTTAGATAATTTTTCTCTTCTGTTACAATATGGAGAAGTAGGTCTTTAAGATAAATAAAAGTTATTGACGGCAGATATAATTTTATGTTATAATTATATTAAGAAAAAAATAATCGAAAGGATAGAAATGATTTCTGTTGACAATAATTGGAGTAAGATTCCTATTGCGGAAATTGATTCTTTTATTAAGGCTCTTAATAATATAAAAAATGTTGTCGCGTCGGATTCTGATTTTACAGAAATTGAAACATTTTTGTGGAGTATTGGCTATCCTATTATCTACAATGCCGCAGGTCATTATAATGAGTACATCGCGGAAACTTCTGGGAATATGGAAGAAGTAGAAGATTTTATTTGTTCTCATGATTAAGGAGATATTTTATGAAAGTTAATGATTTAGTTAGTTCTATTGGATATACAAAAAATATTCTTTCTCATTTTAGTATTGTTTTATATAACGCAGGTGCTGATGACTTTATGACAATAAAGGCTCCAACGGCAGATGAATATATCCATCTTTGTGATAGAAAAATTATTGATTGAAGCCCAGAAGATGATGAAAATGGTCATATTATTGTTTATGTAAAGATGAAGAAAAAAGATTATGAAACCTTTAAATCGTATAAATCTTAATAATATTACAGATGAAACAGCTCCATATCTTAAAGAGCACGTTATTAGTAGAACTTATGGGAATAAAGGATATCAAAGTCTTTTAATTCCTTTATTGGATTACTATGAAAATAAAATTAAAAAATTAGAGGAGGAGATAAATAATGCGGAAACCAGTTAAGGCTTATGATTCTAAACACAATTCATTAATTGAAGAGTATAGCGTTGTACGATACGAAGATAGTTTGTGGCTTTTTCATGGTGCATGGATCGATACACAGTCTGGAAAAATTAAATTTCTAATCTCATCTCGTCGTACAGGAAAAATGCGACTTGTGCATGACAGACATCGTAACGAAGTGACCCTAGAATACACTGTAAAAGACTAATTACTAATTATTAATTTAGGATAGGTGATTTATAAAATGTTTAATTTTAATGGTATGTTTGATGGTATGTTTAAACCTGTAGGAAAAGGTTATATTAAAATTAGTATGACAGGTCAACCTGCGATTCGTGTAAATAATGATTATAAAGTATATGATGTTAAAACTGGTAAATTAACTAACTGTGCAGACTTTGCTTTTGATATTGATAATGCCTTTTGGGTTATTCCAACATTTAAAGTAGAGGTTGGCGATATTGTTCTTGTTAATCGTAAACCGCATTGTGTCATTGAAGTTAATACTAACTCTATTAAGACTTTCTGCTATGAAGATTCTACAATTCATGAAGTAGTTCCTGAACATCATATCTTTATGGGTAAGACTTATTGCTATGGTAAAGTATTCAGTCCTTTTATGAATATGACTAAATCTGCGGATGGTATGCAGAGTATAATGACTATGATGATGGTATCTCAAATGTTTGGCAATAAAACTAATTCTAATAATACTACTGGTTTTGATCCTATGATGTTTATGTTCATGGGTGGAGGAAGTAATCTTTTTGAAAATATGTTTGAGGGAGCTTTTAACTTTGGGACTGAAACTCCAACGGTAGAAACTAAGGAGTAAAAATATGGGTACTGGAGCATGGACAACTACTGCTTTTGCAAATTATACAACAACTACTAAAGCTACTGTTTCTTTAGATGATTTTTATAATACAAATTATAGTGCTCAAGATCTTTTTAAAGGTAGGCATATGGATCCACTTCTTGATCCTAAGAATGTTATGCGTGAATGTTGTGATTCAGATGAACACCCTTACACAATTCCTGTTATTTTAGCACTAGATGTGACTGGCAGTATGGGTAATGCTGCGGTTAAAACTGCTAAAGAATTAGATAGAATTATTACTAGTTGTTATGACTTAGTGCAAGATGTAGAATTTTGTATTATGGGTATTGGAGATCTTAATTATGACTATTCTCCAATTCAGATTTCTCAATTTGAATCTGATATCCGTATCGCACAATGGCTAGATAAAATTTATTTTGAGCGTGGCGGTGGTGGTAATTTAAGTGAAGATTATACCGCAGCTTGGTATATGGGACTTCATCATTGTGATCTAGATTGTTGGAAGCGAGGAAAAAAAGGTATTATTATTACACTTGGAGACGAATGTCCTAATACTTATCTTGATACTCGTTTTCTAGAGAGAGTGACAGGAGATAATCATTTTCAAAATGAAACTGTAGAAACAAAAGATCTTTATCCTCTTGCTTGTGAAAAATTTGATATTTATCATATTTCAATTGATGATCCAGATTCTTGCTATGGATGGTATCGTAACACTTATGGTGTAGATCAAAAATGGAAAAATTTGTTGGGACAAAATTATCGAGTTTCTACACTTGATGGATTGGCCGCAACAATTGTAAATATTATTGCAAATCAAACTTCAAATATTGATATTAGTTCTCAACAAGATAATAGTGATGTAATTACTTGGTAAACTGTAAGGTGGAAAATATGTCTAAAGATGTTAAAATTGTTATTGGAGCTAATTATGGCGATGAAGGTAAAGGTCTTTTAACACATCATTTTGCTAAAAATGCCAATGGTAAAGTTTGTGTTGTTTTTCATAATGGAACAGCTCAACGTGGACATACGGTAGATTTAAGTGATCATAGAAGGCATGTTTTTCACCACTTTGGCAGCGGCACGTATGATAATGCTAGTACATATTTTGCAGATACGTTTTGGATTCATCCTATGGAATTTGCAAGAGAAGCTCTAGAATTGAAATTGACAAAACCTGATGTTATGCAATCAGTGCAATTTTATTATCATCCGCACGCTAAAGTAATTACTCCATTTGATATGATGGTTGACAGAGCCACTGAAGAATGGATTGCTTTGCAACATGATGGGCAACGTGAATATGGATCATGTGCAATGGGAACTTGGTGTGCAACTGATCGTTGTAATACTTATTCAATTTCTGATTGGTCTAATGCTAATTTAGTTCCTTTCTTGCTAAAAGCTACTTATGTTGATTGTATGGGACTCTTGGAACAACGTGGAGTAGATATTGAGCAAACTTCTTTTAAACCTTATTTTGAAGAAAATTCTATTTATTTTAAGGTTATTCTAGATAATTTTGCTTCTGATCTTCTGTTTTTTAAGAAACATGTCAAACCTGCAACTTTTAAATGGATTTATAATAATTTTGATACAATTATTTTTGAAAATGGACAAGGACTTGGACTTGATCAATATGTAAACAATGAATGGCATACTACATCAAATACAGGACTTCTCAATCCTGTTTCTATGCTATCTGATTTTGATGATTTTACCGCAGAAGTTTGTTATGTTACTCGTTCTTATCTTACACGACATGGGGTTGGACCACTAGAAGATAGGGCTTATGATAATTTTTCTAAAATTCCTATTATTGATAAGACAAATCAGCCAAATGAATTTCAAGGTAGTCTTCGATTTGGTTATGTAAATACTCCTGATCAAAGAATACGAATTAGTAAAGATTGGGGTTTGGTAGCTAATAATCCATTGTTCTATAAAACAATTGCAGTAACACATACCAATGAATTTGACGATATTAATTTTGATTATGATTATTTTAGTGATAATCCATTTACTGTAACAGATATGAAGTAGCGAAGGAGGATTAATATAATGGCTACTTATAAATCTTTTATTCACGTTGAACGCCTTGATGAAACTAAAATTGATGTTGCAAATTTTCTTAAAGGCACTATATATTGCTTTTCTAAGCTAGATGGTACTAACGCTGTAGCTTGGGCAGATGAAAATGGTGTAATTCATTGCGGCAGCCGCACTCGAGAACTTGCAGTCGATCATGATAATGCTCGTTTCATGAATTGGTTCACTACTGATTCTTCTACTGAGCCGCTACGAGATTTTCTTATTCAAAATCCTAATCTTATTGTGTATGGCGAATGGCTTAGTGGTGTAGATGGTTCAAAACAAGCAGGCACTATTAAACAATATCTAGATCCTGGTTTTTGGGTAATTGGAATGTTTGATATTGATGCAGGTAATTATCTATATTATGATGTATATGCTATGCTATTGGATGGTATCTATGATAAAATTGATCGTCCTCTTGTAGTATTTACTAATCCAACTAAAGAAGATATTATAAATCTTCTTTCTAATAATCATTTCAATCTTCCTCAAGATGTGAGCGGCGAAGGCGTAGTTTGTTGGAATTATGATTACCGAGATAAATGGGGTCATTTTCAGGTCGGTAAGATCGTTGCAGCTGAATATTTAGAGCGTAAAGGTACTTCTCAAAAGACTAAGATTCCGCAAATTCGAGAGGGTCTTGAGCATGATATTGTAGAAGCCTTTGTTTCTTCTGCTGATTGCGAGAAATGTAAGCAAAAGATTATGGTTGCGGAAGATTTTGAGGAATGGCAAAATACCAATAAATATATTGGTATGTTCCTTGGGAAGCTTTATACTGATCTTATCACTGAAGAAATGCTTTCCATCGTTCGTCGCTTCAAGAATCCAAAAATTGATTTTGCAATTCTTAAAAACGAATGCTTTATCAAAGGTCGCAAATATCTAGGTCTTATGTAAGGATTTAATATGAATATTATTAAAGAGTTAGAAGATTTAAAAAGTTATATTGCAGGTTTAGCTAGAACAGATATGAGTTATTTATCTATGCCACCAAAACATGGTTTTGCTACAGGAGCCACAGTAGAAGATGTTCTTGCAAAAATTGATATTATTGAAAATAAAGTTAAACAAGAATTAAATGAAAAAGGTTCTATAAATTGTACTGCTTTAAATGCTTTTATTAAAGCTTATGTTTCTGCTGGAGGTCCTTGTACTCAAAAATTTATTGATGGTTTGCATCATTATATTGATGCAATCAATGGCGAAATTGCAATTCTAAAGAGTACCTCATTTTATTCTACAGTATTACAACGCTTTTTTGATAAAATTAATCATCGGTAAGTTATAAAAATGTTATTGACAAAATCCCATTTTTTATGATATAATATAATTATAGAAAATGAGAGAAAGGAAAGTCATGAAACTGGAGCATGGACAGTGGTATATTGATAAAATTTTTAATACCATTATTTGTTTTGATAGTGAAAGCAATGGTCGATTCTGGTTTTATGACCCTATGGAAGATCATTTGGTTGTTTATCTCAAGAATGATCTAGAAAATTTGGAGAGGTATTAGAATGATTGGATGGCTTATTTATGGTAAGCGGACAGGTTTGACGGGTAAAAATCATAAACCTGTCTTTGATAAAACTTTTAGAGCATTAGATTCTGTAGGTCGCAGAGTTACTACATTAGCTAATGCTATGTGTTATGCTACTAGAGAAGATGCTCAAGCTATTTTAGATAAGCCTGCGAATAAAAAATTTGTTGAAGATGGGTTAGTTCTTTTTGAAATTCGTAAGGCTAGGTAATGGATGAGCATGAAAACGAAGTGATCTTAAAATCAACTTGTAATACTTGTGATAACGCATCTTGTTTTGAAGGACATTCCTATGCTCCTGTTGATAGTTTAATGGGATGTACTCGGTGAGTGCCAGAAGATGTATTTGATCAATATATTCACTATACTCGTGAAGTTGTTCCTTTCTGGCACTTATATGAAAAACAATATGTTGACAAATCGTATAGTGAAATTTATAATTTTTTACAAATGATTTATCAAACATATCCAATAGAGAAACTATTAGATAAAAAAGGCAAAGTCATAGGAGGATAAAGTAATGGATATGACTACTGTAATTTCAGCATTGCCAGATGTTTTGGCGGAATCTGATCATTTTTTAACTCAAGCTCGCCGTATTCAAAAAACAGGTAAAATGTTTTTTGTTACTGCTCATACTATTAATGGAGGTCGCTTTTATAGTGAACCTTTTTATGATTCTATCACCGCAGAAAATTATTTTCATGAGATTGAAGGACTTGTGAAATATTTTGGTGGTGGCTCTGTAGAAATGCTTCATATTAGTGAGTATGATTATGACGTACTCGCTATCTCTCGTATATAAGTTCCTCAGATAAGGAGTGATGAATAATGGCAGGTTTTAACAAGGTAAAGGTTCGTGGTCCGCAGGCTGTTTCTTATGAAGGCGGATCTGTTTATGAAAAGTCCCCGATCAATGAGTGGATGAATATGCTGTTCTCCAGTTTTATGGAGAAGGGATTCTACGAGTCTGCCGAGGCTCAGCAGAATCGTTTTATCGAGCTAACTGATAAAATCGCAAATGCTTATGGCTATGAATTTGTAGCTAAGGCTGCTGTATTTGCTCGTAATGAGCTCGGTATGCGTTCTATTTCTCAGTTTACTGCGGCTTGGCTTAATGATAAGTCTTTCCAGCATAAGCGAGATTTCTATCGAGCTTTTATGCATCGTCCTGATGATGTTGCAGAAATTTTCGCAGCTATCGATTATCTTAATGGTAAGCGTTCTCATGCTCTTGTCCGAGGAGCTTGTGATTATATCAAGGGACTTAGCGAGAATACTCTTGCAAAGTATAAGCTCAGCTCTCGTAATTATAATATGTTTGATCTAATTAGCATTACCCATGCTCATTCTAAGGCTATTGCTAAGCTTGAAGCAGGAACTCTTGCTCTTGCGGATACTTGGGAAGTTAAGGTTGCTAACGCGGCTGATAAAGATGAGCGAAACCAGGAATGGAAGCGACTTGTTGAGGAGCGAAAGCTAGGATACATGGCTCTTATCCGCA
>JAEEHF010000026.1 GCA_016280725.1 Bacillota bacterium
CTTTTTCTGAGGCAGGTAAACACCATTATATAATCCACTGCAATCCATTTGAACCGCATAAGCTTCTTCTTTTGGTGCATCACCATTAAGTTTCTGCGTGCCAAGCGGATTAACTTTTTCATCTGAGCAGCCAGACAACATTAAAACACAGAAACTAGCTGCAATGAGACTTCCAACAAATCTAAAGAAAGAACGAATTTTAGTTTGCTTCCTTTTTGCCATAATTTTCCCTTTTCTAATTATCTTTATATTAAAGGTATCGGCAAATAAAAAATAATCTTTAGCTTTTTTATAAAAAAAGAGTAAAGTTTTTGTTAAACTTTACTCTTTAATTGATTATTTCTGAAGTTTAGCACATTTAAGTGAAAGCAGAACTTTTTGTTCCCCACTCAAATTCAAACAATTGCTGATGTAGTCAGAGGCATTGTGCCCTCTATTATCAGTTAATTGCGGATTAGCTCCATTATTAAGAAGTTCAGTTATCATTAATTCAGGCTTATCTTTATTGTAAGTAGCATACATTAATGGAGTCAAACCATTTGGGTCTCTTGCATTAATATCAGCACCATGTTTAATCATTAAATCTAATATTTCAGCATTTGACTGATTTGATACTATATTCATTAAAATGTTAGTTCCACGGAAAGAAGCATTTGGATTGGCGCCTTTTTCCAATAAAATTTTTACTAATTCCGGATTTGGTTTTGCTGTCGTTATAGCTACGAATAAAGGTGTGTAACCATTAAACGTAGGATTCGGGTTTTTGATTGCAAGATTAGGGTCTGCACCACTGTTTAAAAGTGCTTCTACAAGTTTTACTGTTTCTTGTGAGTGATTATCGTAATTGATTAGTAAGTGAGTAAGAGGGGGTAAATCGTTGAAACCTTTTGTATTAGGATTTGCACCTGCATTTAATAAAGTAATAATAATATCAGAAGTAGCTCTCAATTCTATTGCAAGACTCAATATGGGCTGGGGACCAGCAATTATCATATTGGGATCCATACCTTCTGAAAGTCTTTTCTTTAACAATTCAACAGCAGAATCATTTTTTGAGTTTGTAACAGCCATAATTTCCCTTCTTGCTTTAAATTTAATATTAAATTAGTTTATACCAATTTATTTAAAGTTACAATATTTAACTATAATCTTCCAACTTGCTTATTTGTAAACAATCTATATATTATTCTGATAACAAAATTAGACAGAATTTTGAAATGGTGATATAATTATTATATGGAAAACACAACAATCAAGGGAATTAGATATCAATATCAGATTGATTATTTTAATGCTGTACCTACTCATTTAAAGAGTCAGGTGCATAATCTTCCTGTGGTCAGTGAGCCTCAGGCAACTCCTCTTGATTTGTACATAAAACAAGATAATTATGTACCTAATAACGATTCACGAATAACATATGCGGCTCCTTCAGCAGCTGTATTAGCTTCTCCTGTTTCAGAAAATGCTGGAAATTCTACTACTGTTCCTGGAATAAGGCCGATGTTATCCACTGGCGGTATAGGCAGTGCTGGCGCTCAGAGCATATTGCCTCCTAATGATACAAATCCATTATTATCTGAAACTCATATTGCAGAACCTCAGCAAATTATGAGGGCATCTCAGGCTGAATCTGTTGTAAGTCATCCGGCTTCACCAGTATCAGCAGAATCTGGGGTAAATGGTAATGTTGGAAATGTTCTTCATCCAACACAGCAATTTGTTGGAATAGATAGAATTTCTTCAGATATTCCTGCTAGTGATGCTAGTCCAAACGAAGGTGTCAAAGCAACTCCCAAAACTGATTTTCAACGTGCTGAACGTGGTTATATTCCTAATCAGAATTCATTTTTCCAGCGTAATGGCTTTGAAAGTGTAGTTACAGATGGTTCAACATTAGAAGCAAATGCTACTGCTAATAATCTTGCAACAGCTAGTAATGAAACAGTTAATAGAGTAGAAAATTCAAATGCTCCTTCAGAAGTTACCAATACTCCTGCTTACATGATTCCGGGGCCAGATGAAACTCCAGAAACAGACTCTAATGTTCAATTCTTTAATAGATTTCTAGGTCAGCAGGCAAAAAGACTATATGGCTTTATTAGTGGTGCTGTAAGCCAGTTATCACCATCTAATTTTAATGTTATAGGATAGTAGGTTTTTCTTTTAATGGCTAAAGGCATCGCTTTTTTTGATTTTGACGGAACAATAACAACAACTGATAGCTATTTCCAGTTTTTACTCTATTGTTTTGGCTGGAAGGGCGTAATTGGTAAAGCAATGAATATTTTGCCTATTCTTTTTTCATATGCTTTCAAGTTCTGCGATAATGAAACTGCTAAACAATCTATTACCAACACTTTTTTTAGAGGAATGGACGAAAAAAAGTTTGATGAACTCTGCAAAAACTTTATAAATGAAAAAGTTGATAAAATAATTAGACCTAATGCTATTGATAAAATTAAATGGCACTTGAAAGAAGGTCATAAAGTCTATATTGTTTCTGCTTCTTTTACTAAGTATTTAAAATACTTTGCTCAAAAATACAATATAGGTGTAATAGCTACAGAATTAGAAGTTGTTGATGGAAAGCTTACGGGCTGGTTTGCTTCACGTAACTGCTGGGGTCCCGAAAAAATAGATAGAATAAACGAATCCGTTCCAGATTTAGATACTTACGATGATACTTATGGCTATGGAGATTCTATCGGAGATAAAGTCGGTATGTTAACAATAGTAAATCATCCTCAATATAGAGTTTTTTAGTTTTTACTCTTTCTTTTTTTTTATTTTTACAATATAATACTGCCCAAAATTTCTACTTTCTATACTAAGGTTTAAAAATGAAGAAATCTATTTCCCTTTTATTTATTATCTCTTTTATACTCTGTTTGAATTCGTTTATTGAAACACCTTCTTTTGCTAAAGAAAATAAAAATGAACCTCAGAAATGTAATACATCAGATTGTGATGAAGAATATGATGATGAAGATTACGAAGAA
Organism: Bacillota bacterium; assembly: GCA_016280725.1. Lineage (GTDB taxonomy): Bacteria > Bacillota > Clostridia > TANB77 > UBA1234 > RGIG6105. The sequence continues at coordinate 3,003 of JAEEHF010000026.1, forward strand.
GATGACTGCGATAAAGACAATTCTAAAGGATCTTGTATTGTTGATGTTTCTAAGAAAGCTAATAATGATGACGACGAAGACGAAGATGAAGATGATGATGAAATAGATGTAAAAAACTATGATATGATTTTCGACAGTATTCTCAATGAAGGCATATATCCTTCATTTATTCTTTTTGCTCAAATGAATAAAGAATTGTCTGAAACACCTTTAATACACTTCTATATCGAAGATAAAAATGCACACGTGAAAGTTACTATTGATGAAAATCAGTTGATGGAACAATGCATTAGTGAACGTGATATGACAGATAAAGACGAGATGATTTTTTCACCTTGGATCAAATGGAAAAGAGATGCATTGTTAAATGCTGATAAACCAGGTTTTATTAATTTCTCAGCACTTCTTGAAGTAAATGGGGTGGTTAAAAACAGAATAAATAAAACAATAACCTATCGTTCTGTAAATGAAGCAATTTTGGGTATGTATGATAAAAAAGAAAATTATACAGATTTCTCTGCACTGTTTTCATGCTTTGTTAATGAAGACCACCCAAGAATTGATAAGATTTTAAATGAGATAATTGATAAAGATAAAAAAGCTAGAAAAATTACATTTTTTGGCTATCAGGGCGAATCTGATAAAGATGTTCTGAATCAAATGGAATGGATCTGGAACTATTTTGCGGCTAAAGGTACTCGATATAGTGACATTACTGGTTCTAGCAATTCAAGTGAAATGATTGCTGCTCAATATGTTAGATTTTTTGATCAGGTTATTGATAACAATCAGGCAAATTGTATTGATGGAACCTGTATGCTTGCTTCTTTTTATAAAAAAATTGGTCTCGATGTTAGTATTGTATTAGTTCCTGGACATGCTTTTCTGGCAGTAAATGGCCAAGAAACAAATAAAAAAGGTGAACCTAAGAATACTTATTACTTAGAAACTACTATGATGGGCACTAAGGGTATATCTTTTAAAGATGCTTTAAATGAAGCTAAAAGAGAATTTAAAGAAGCCTCAGAAGATGAAACTTATGTAGTCAATATAAATGCTTGTCGAGCTGCCGGTATTATGCCATTAGGAAGATAAATATCGGTTGTCGGTTTTCAGTTCTCTGTTTACAGACAATAACAATATCCCACAAGAGCGACGTTAGTCGCTGTCCCACAATGAAGTGTCCCACAGCGCAGCGTCCCACTTTTGACTCTTCTATTTTCTGTTTTAAATCTTGTATCTAAAAAATAAAAAAAGTTATTGACAATAAAAACTGATTTTGGTAATATAATTACCTCGCTAAGGCGAGAGGGTTCCGAAAGGAACCAAGCTATTTGAGAATAAGATCAAAAGACTTTGAATATGACGCCAAGCGGGTCATTACGAAAGCAAAAAAAGCAAGAGTGATGATCCCTGTTAATGACAGC